>JBGTDM010000262.1:0-23673 GCA_041748315.1 Pirellulaceae bacterium | reverse complement strand
GTGATGCTGGTCTTAGTCAAGTGGGGCTGCGAACATAGTGGTTGCTCAACTTCATTGCTCCCTTTCGCTCGTAGGGCATATGACAGTCGGCACAACTCACGCTAGCCCGAATCGTGGTGACTGGAATTCTGCCAGGAATCGAAATGCGGTTGCATCACATGGTAATTGGCGCAAGAAGCAGGATCATTCGACAGATAGGAAGCGCCGCCCCCATAACTGAATGTAAACATACCCAAGCCCGCCATGCAGCCAACACCAGCCACGGTTGCAATCGACAACCAGGAAATGCGAGCCCACCAACGGACGGCTGATCGCGCTATTAGTCTCTGCACCATAGTGGATAAGTCTATTCGGATTCAAATCGTTGTGCAAATGCACACTTGCAATTTCCTTCGACCTCGTTCCACCAAATCACTTCTATGTCAGACCGGCGACGATGCCACATCACTGCACCACATCGTCGCGTCGGACTGTATTTGCGACATTCGTCGGACGACTGAATGCATAATCACGAGGGAGTGACATCTATGACTCGCTACGACTACAATGTAGTCATGGAATTTGATTTATCCAGTCGACCTGATCCGCAACCAACGCCTGACCGCGCTTGGCACGCCGGTGAAATGGGTTGTGGCGAGTTGATTCTCAAATTGAATGTCCAAATGAATCAACTTGGAACCGGACAGATTTTTCATTTGACGGCGTTGGACCGCGGCGCTATCGAAGACATTCCTGCGTGGTGCAAGATGACAGGGCATCATCTGATATTGGCCAACCATCCAGACTATTGGTTACAACGAAAGGAGAAATGACATGCCGGGTAAGTTTTGTGTTAACTTGACACGGGCTAAGGACGATTGCGACCGCGCAACCGTAGGTTTCGTCGTCGCCAATGCGGCACTTGGATCGGATAAGGACACGCTTGTATTTTTGAGCACCGAAGGGGTACGACTCGCGGTTCAAGGGTATGCTGACGATATTCATGAAACTGGATTTGCGCCGCTCAAAGAGTTGTTGACGACTTTTTTGGAAGCAGGCGGGAAGGTATTTGTTTGTTCTCCATGCTTCAAGAAGCGTGGTCTGTCGGAAGAAAACTTGATCGACGGTGCAACCGTGGTCGGAGGGGCAAAACTTGTCGAATTTCTCTCAGATGGCGCCCCCTGTGTTTCGTTTTAAGGGACGATTTTATTGCAGTGCCCCCCGGTTTCTGCAGCGACAACGATCGTAACCTTTTGACAACCCACGACCCATTCGAATTAACATCGGATGCGCAGCAGGCCTGGCCGTTGATGACATTACCATGACTGAATTCAAAGAATCTCAGAAATCCTCGAGCCCTGAGTCCGGGGAACCCATTCCTGCTGACGTTTCGTTCGATGGGGGTGATCTCGATTGCGGTAGTGGATTACTGTTGCTGATCCGGAAACATATTGATCCACTGCCGCGAGGTGGATTGTTGGAGATTCGATCTCGTGAGGCGTCCGTGCGCGAGGATTTGCCGGCCTGGTGCCGCATGACGGGCAATGAACTTGTGAATACATTGCAACTCGACCAGGAACTCCGTTTCTTGGTCTGCAAAGGGAGTCTCGACGAGCGTAACGCGTCGGCTCGTCCAACGATCCACCAAAATTCCACCGATCGCGTGCACACACGTGACTCGCAAGCTTCGCACTTGGAAGCGGCGACAACTTCGGGAAATACTCGGCAATCGATGCCGTTGACCCAGCCCATTAAGCCGATTCAGAGACCGACTTCGTTGCCGCAACCGACGCCATCTCCACCCATTCCCGCAATGGCGGTGATGGGTATCGGAAGTTGGCCGAGGCCACGATGGTTGTTGCAAGCGGTACACGAGTGGCTGGAATCACGCTTGAGCGATGACGACTTTCAGCGAACGGCGGACGATTCCATACGATTGATCGTGCAGCAGCAACTGGAAGCGGGCGTTGATGTCGTCACGGATGGCGAACAGCGCCGTGATAACTATGCAAGCTTTGTCGGCGGACTCCTCGATAATTGTCAATTGATTCCGTTGAGCGATTTGCTCCCCTATGTCGATGACCCCACCAAGTTTGCAGCGGAGATGCAATCACTCGATGTCCCTGCAAGTGAAGTACGACATCCCGCCGTTTTTGGTCCGCTTGGCCGCTCGCGAAGTTTGGCCGTTCATGAATTCGAGTACGCAGCCAAATTGACCCGACTGCCGATCAAAGTCGCGCTTCCCGGCCCGTATCTGTTGACGCGCACGATGTGGATGGAGTGCATCTCGGATCGAGCTTACGAATCTCGCGAGTTACTGGCGCAGGATATTGTTCGAGTGTTGCGCGAAGAATTGCACGATTTGCTTCATGCCGGTGTCGCGATTGTGCAATTTGACGAACCCGTGTTGGCCGAGGTCGCTTTCACTCAACCCGTCCGCGGGCGCACATTCATGTGCGGTGCACTTGGCGAAAAGCTCCCCACGGAGGAAGAACTTCAATTCACGCAACAGCTTTACCAGGAGCTGACCCGCGGGCTACCACTCGATCGAATCGGGATTCACATCTGTCGCGGCAATTGGTCGCGAGATGAATCGGTCGCCCTGTCGGGTAGCTATACTCCGCTCGCAAGTTTTCTGTCGAATTTATCCGTTGGAAACTATTTCCTGGAAATGTGTACGCCGCGGGCCGGTGAATTGGAAGTGCTTGCCGACCTTCCATCCAATCGCCGAATTGGAATCGGAGTCGTCAACCAGAAACTCGATGTCATCGAGTCCAATCAAGAGATTCGAAAAAAGATTGTGCGAGCGGTTGAAACGTTTGGCGAATCACGCCTCATCTTGACTCCCGACTGCGGCTTTGCGACCTTTGCCGATAAACCCATCTCAACTGTAGAAATTGCCGCCAGGAAACTTGCCGCGATCGTCACGGCACGTAACGAACTATTAGGCCAAATTTCGTTGTAAAACGTGATGGCCGTCTCCTGTTTTCGGTAAGGGCTTGCTCATCTCTTGTCTCAAGTTCCGACGACAAGCTCGAAATTCCGGCTCATCGACAGGCAGAGTCTCAATCTGGCGATTGCACCAAATCCCGTCGTTCAGCCAGCGCAAGCATGCGGATGCATGAACGGCGGAATCCGACGTAGCCGAACCCAATTGTCAGCACGCAGTATACGGCAATTGTGATCGGATGGGCACCGTGTTCCAATAGTCTTGGAGTATCGAGATAGCGGTCGCCAGACATCCAGGCCGCAGCGATGTAGACTCCATTCGCGAGCAGGCAAAAGTTCGCAATGAACCACATCCATTCGCGTCGAATGAGTATTGCAAACGCGAGCGGAACCAGAACTCCGAGGATCGGGCCGCACCAAAGGGTCACCAAGGGTCTCGGATCGGGTTCAAAGATGCTGTGCGGCAGATACCAAGGGAACAAATCAGCCGATACAAGCGTTCCGCCGCAGCATATTCCGCCAACGATGTGTCCCATTTCGTGAGTGAACGTCATCACCAACCATGACACGACAAGAAGAAACACAAAGCGGATGATGCGGCTTGTCAATTCGTTGAGGCTCGGGTGTGGGTCGGCGCCAATGTCGCGGATTTCTCCGAAATCCGACGCGAGTGATCAGGGCGCAAACAAATCAGGATAACCGAGTGGATGGAGTTGATTTCCAATTTCAAATTCGTCCGGCTACCTAGATGGCGGAGTTTTCGGTAAATCGTAAAGGACAATAGCGTGAAAGAACGCGAGCAAATCATCTTTGTCAAACCGTCCTGTGATTTGCCCCTCTTTTTTGATCGTTGACTGGATTATTGGAGCGCTAACGACTTCGCCATTCAAAACAATTACGAGTTTCTTGCGAAGATTCTGCGACGTAATCGTCTCCATTGCCCTGGCTCCGTCGTCGGTTAGCGAGAATCCAATAATAGGATTCCCGTCTAAATCCTTGTAAAACGTCACCTTTTCAATGTGGCCACCGTTCAGAACAACGGTATCGGAAACATAAATCGGACTATCGCTGCCGCGGAGTTCCATCTTTTGCCAACCCGATGACTCGGCATCCTCCGCAAGCCGAAGCTCCAATGTTGGCTTCGGATCTTCGGCGGTAAGCTGCGCGACAGGTAGATACGCGAGTATTACGAATAGCCACAACGCTTGCATTGAGTTAAACATCGACGTCTCGTGGGAGTGAAGGAATATGGTCGGATAACGATCTGGACGACCGGGCAGGGAATGGTGGTGAATGAGCGAAGCGAACCCGTGACTTTAAATTGGCTTCCGTACACCACGTGATCGGCGAGTAAACGGGTGCCGAAAACCGATCAACGTCCTAGCTCAACAAGCGTTCCAAGCTTGCGCACTCCGTCCCTCTGGGTGACCATCACCCGAATCCAGACCCGGTAATGATTTAGCAACATTCTACGGCTCGCCGTAACGGGTTGCAAGCAAAAAACGCAAATTGGTTATCCATTCAGGATCTATGAAACGACCATGCGGACAATCAAAGCCATCGAACAAAGGCTTAGCGACCGACCTCGGAGAGGTCGGCGACATTGTTGCGGATTTCTCCGAAATCCGACGCTAGGGATAATGTGGCGAAATAAGGGATGATAGAAATGGTTACGATAAACAAGTCTTCTCATCGGCTGTTTGCAATTGCAACGGACGATGACGCGAAATGGTTATCCATTCAGGATCTATGAAACGACCATGCGGGCAATCAAAGCCGTCGAACGAAGGTTTAGCGACCGACCTCGGAGAGGTCAGCGACAATATGCGTGACTTTCGACGAAGGTAATGGCTCGAAAGCACCGTTTTTGCTGCCAAATGACAACATAAACAAACATGATTTTGGTACCTGGTGCGTTCAAATTTTCCGAGAAACTGGTAAGATCGTGAAATGAAAAATCCGCGCTCGACTTGCGCCAGGAAAACAATTAAACGGGTAATATTACTCTCCGAAACAATTGCCGTGCCTGGCCATCGCAAGGTCACTGGCACCGGATTTCAACTCAGGACAATTTAGGGTGATTCATCCAAAGGAGACATTCAATGTGGCCACATCTTCGTTGTACAGTTTTCTTCAGCATCACGGTTTTAACAACAGCCGATTTTAACAGGAGCCTGGCTGTGGACGACAAGGATCGAATCAAAGTGGTCGCGAACATGCCCGTCAGCTTGACAAGTTTCGGCGGTGCCGTCATCGAAAACAAGCTTTACGTGTATGGCGGTCATGCGGCGGACGCTCATGATTATTACAACGAGAGTCAGAATACAAATCTGTACGCGTTGGATCTAGCCAATCCAGGTGAATGGAAAATGTTGAACACTGGAACTGGGTTACAAGGACTTGCGATGGTCGCTCATGGTAGGGATCTTTATCGACTGGGTGGGTTCACAGCCAGGAATCACAAAGGTGAGCCGCAAGACTTACACTCGGTCTCCGAGTTCGCCCGGTTCGATTTTACGGCCGGAATCTGGGAGCAACTTGAGCCGATGCCTGTCGCACGCTCTTCTTTCGATGCGGTCGTCGTCGGTGACTTGATCTATGTCATTGGCGGTTGGACGTTGGCAGGCGAGGGAAACACGAAGTGGTGCGAAGATGCTTATGCGATTGATGTTTCGCAGTCGCGACCGGTTTGGCAAAGGCTCCCTCAACCACCCTTCAAACGTCGCGCCCTGTCGCTCGGATTCGTTGGCGATGACATTTTTATCATCGGCGGAATGCAAGAACGAGGCGGACCGACTCGCGACGTGACTGTTTTCAACACGCAAACGCAAACCTATTCCAAGGGGCCTGAGATCCCGGGCGATCAGGAAATGGAAGGGTTTGGGAACTCCTGCTTCAACGTCGGCGGAAAATTGATCGTGTCGACCTACAGTGGCGCCGTTCTCAAGCTCGACGACGAGGGTACAAACTGGGTCCAGTTCAATCAGCTTGAGACGGGTCGATTTTTTCACCGGTTGCTTCCCGCTTTAGATCATCAGTTCCTGTTGGTCGGGGGGGCGAACATGGACAGTGGAAAAATTGATGAGATCGTTCAACTCAAGGTTGGCGATCCTGTCAAGCAGTAACCTGGTCGTGAGGCCCGTTGCAGAATCTAATTGATGGCGATTGCCTGTTTCAACGGCAGAAGCACATTGTCAATAATATAGCCATCGATAATTTCACGGGCTTGACCCATGAGTTGCTGCATCGTCGCGACCAAAGTCATGTCGTGCTCGATGCTCCCATACCGTCGGATCGCCAAGAATACACTAAGTTGTTCTTCTGGAAATTCGCCAGACCGAATCTGATACGCGCTGGTACGCGGTTCGACGCTTAAACGACATTGGACTCGACAATCGGCATCCAGTGCAAACTGCAGAAACGGCTCATAGCAAACCAGGTTTGCGCCAAAGTCCTCACGCAGTCGGCCAAACGCTGCTGGAATGCCTAGTGTGTCTGCCAGTAATTGATGGTGATTTCCACGATAGATAAAATCGAACCCGAATGTTACTTGCAAAAGAGCGCAATCCAATGGGCTAACGGCCAACGCGTAGGGTACGAACTCCAACACTTTTTCGTGTTGTTCGATCGCGGCTTCGATCGATGGCGGATTAACGTACCCTGAAGAAACTCGCTTCGATTCGACTGAAGACCAGCGGTAGTTTCCAGCATCCTTTTCCTCTTCCAACACGAACTCACCGTCGTCTCGACCATAAAAATGCTTCATGGACGGATAGACCTTCTGCAACTGTTCGAAATAATGCAGTAACGTTTCACGAGTGGAAGGCAATTCCATCTCTGTGTTCAGTGTCACCGTATTGTAGTAATCGTCGCTAAAAGTTCCGTATCCAGACATTGTTTCGCCTTCCTTCTATGCTTTTATGATTGGGCAAACAGGGACCATTTTTTAGTGAGGTCGACTTCAGTGATGTTGATGCAGCATGGTTGATTCAAACATCCTTGAGGCTGCACTATTTTCTATTGACGCCGGTAAACTTTGGCTTCGACCTGCCCAGACATTTTCTTGCATCCACGATCGGTCATCGACTGGATAGCAAGGGGACCGCAGTGGCATCGTTTCAAAACGCGAAGAAGTTGATTTTTCGTAAGTCATTTTGAGAAAGTCCCTCGGTTAGAGTTTTGCAGCTTAGCGCCTGTCCGGCAAGGGCTTGACAAGGGGCATTTTGCTTTTCGAGCCTAAAACGGCAGACCAAACGACGTACACTTGAATTTTCTATTCGAGTGTATCTAATGAAGCGAAGCGATTAAGAGTGGACGTGACACGCTGGCTCATAGGTTCACGCAAGAATCGGAAAAATGTTGACTCATTTTTGGCTTTCACGGGGGATTGTTGCCTCGATCAATAGCCTTGGAATTGGTATATGAAAGGTTGACACGATGTTAAAATCACCTTTATCCGGCCAGAAGCGTTGTTTTGCGTTCGCAACAACCATTGGCTGGGTCGGGATTGAGTTGCATTCAAATGGTCAGAGGGATCAAATCGTACATATTGCGATCGGTTATAACTCGAAACAGTCACTTGCAAAGCATCGCAACTTCGCATTCCAACCGTTTTCTGACCCACAGTCCCAAGATCTTATTCTAATTGAAAAAATTCGTGATTATAGTCACGGATTGCCCGTTGATTTTGAAGATCTCGAATTGAACTGGGGTAACCTCACGCAGTTTCAGACCAAGGTGCTGAAGCAGTGCCGACGAATTCCTTATGGAATGACGCTGACCTATTCTGACTTAGCCCGACAAGTCGGTTCACCCCGCGCCTATCGCGCCGTGGGATCGGCTATGGCCAGCAATCCATTTCCGCTGGTCGTACCCTGTCATCGTGTGGTTGCCGTGAATGGTCGCTTGGGTGGATTTTCGGCTCCGCAAGGAATCGGTTTGAAAAAACGATTACTTGATTTGGAACAGAGAAGTAATCAGCCCATTGCAGCACGATTGCCTTCAGGGCAGGTTCAGGTTCATTGCTAGTGGATCCCAATTCACGCCTACCATGATCATGGATTCGGTGCGCTGCCAATACGACCGCGGTCGCACAAAGGATTAAGTTTCTCGATCACTTAGCGACACCGTTTTCTTGATTGATAGCGAACAAACCATTGATGCTCATCAAAGTTTTTGTCCTGCATTGTCGATTAGAAATGGAACATGTGGATCAGTGGCGACTCGAACGTGGATCCTTGACGATTGAAACGTGTTGCTTTGGAACTTAGATATTTCAAAAATGAAACTTTGTGACATCGACTGTAACGTATCGCCAAATTGCCCACCCTTCGGTTCGTTCATCGACACTTCAGGCCAGGTTGTGCCTCGAACTCTCAGAAACGAAAAAAGGGTGCCAGCGAAATCACTGACACCCTCGTGTTCCCTGGCACTGGGAGGCGAGCCTCCCAGTGCTCAGTCACAAGCTCAGTCGTGAGCACTCGTCGAAACGGTCGCCCCAGAAACCATTGTTTCGACAAGTAAATGCTCGAACCCCAGGAGGGAGGCAATGTTGAGTTCCCGCAATCTCAACATCTCGACAGAGCTAATTGTTGGTCGGAAAAATTGAAAAGTTAAAGTTAGTTATTGTGTAATCGTTCTGAACAATGGTTCTTAACCTAAGGTCGCGGGTTCGTCCTCACTTTCGTTTCGCGGGTACGTTTACCGGAGTGAGTGATGGGCTTCAAGAGCATTTTTTGCAAATCAACCGATCTTTGTTGACGAGGAGGTTTTTGCTGTCAGGACTGGTCGTAACCATGCTAGCAGCGGAAGTCATCAAGCCGAAAAGGCTGTTTTTTTGCGATTGATTTTGGGTTTATCAGGGGTGAAACTGGGTGCTCATAAAGCCATGCCTGGCAAATCTCGCGGTCCGTTAACTGCCAGCGTCCGTCGTCGAGCGAACAGGCAGCATTGTCTCCCAGTCCGGTAATAATCACGCAATCTCCCGGTTTAGCCTTTTGCAAGGCCCATTCAATTGCAGTCACCCGATGCCGAATGATTCGCGCCGATGCAGGATTCCTGAAACCGTCTAGCCATTGATGGCATAGTTCTAATTGTTGGCAATCGGGAACGTGGGGCGCAGAAATTATCGGTAGATGGCAGCCATGTTCAAGAACTCGGCCCAATTGTGAACGATGCAGATGCGAGCCCGAACCGGCAGCTGCGACACAGATCACTTTGCCCGACGTGATTCTCTTCAGAGTTGCTAGTGCTGCAGCCAGTCGCCTGGGCGAATTGGCCATGTCGACAAATACACCAAACTCTTGACCACATTCGACTCGTTCCAAACGTCCAGCAATACGACGCACGTTTTCCAATCCTCGTACGACTGTAGGGAGGTCATAGCCTGCTGTCAAAGCGGTTGCTGCAGCGGCCAAACAATTGTAAATGTGATTGCGTCCGATAATTTCCGTACGAACGGCTGCAGACTCATTCCCTGCGGTCAGCAGGAACATTTGTTCACTCCAGCACTCTTCGATTGGCGAGGCAGTAATTTCCGCCGACTGCTTGATCGCAAAACTGATCGTGGGCTGTTTCAGTTCTTTTAACAAGTGATGCGAAACCGGGTCGTCCGCATTCATCACCGCGAAGCCATTTGGGCTGAGATACTGCAACAGCCGCATGGTGACTTGTCGGTAGTTGGTCAATGAATTGTGGTAATCTAACTGTTCTGCACGGATGTTATTGATGATCGCAGCGTCTAATTCGACCCCCGCGAAGTGATGATTGGCCAATTGTAGGCTCGTCGCCTCAATAATCGCTTGACTGCACCCGCCAAGCGTCGATTGGCAAAGCCAATTGGCCATATCTGCGGTACTGATCTCGCCTGCTCGATTCCAGGTCGGTTGTCTTTCATCCAGCCAGCTCCCGGTGGTCCGAAGGCTACTGGAAACCGCAACCTCCTCACCGGCCGCCAGCAGGATGCTATGCAACAGATGACTCACTGTCGTTTTGCCATCGGTTCCCGTAACCCCGAAGGTCGTCAGATATCGAGACGGATTGCCAGCCAAGGTCTGGCAAATTCGGGCGAAGGCTTCGTTTGAGTTCTCGACGATACACTGCGGTACATCGATGGCCAGCAATCGTTCGCTGAGTACCGCCTTTGCGCCGCGGCCGATCGCAAGTTCGACCGCTTCGTGCCCGTCGGCATCCGCTTCGACTCTTGCCACGTACAAATCGTTTTCCTGGCATTCGTCCCAACGACCGCAACAAGTTTGAATGTAGACGTCGTTGGCTCCAAAAAACTGACTGTCTGGGAGTAGGCTCCGTAAGCTGATGCCTTGGGAATCGGTGGTTACTGATCGCATTGTGGGCCTCCTTGCCCTGGTCCGCATAAATCAAATATAGGGCGCATCCTTGCGCATGATCCAGGCTGATTCTCAACAACCTGGAATTCGTGTCAAGATTGAAAAAAAAACTACTGGAGAGGCCCCCTCGCCAAGCAAGCATTTTTTGTATGATATATTGCCAGACACTCCGGTTTTCAACTATTCCTCCTACGTACCGCAATGTCACAAGAAGACTTTGATTTGAATTCGCTGGCAAGCTACTTGCACTTGACGCCATCGCAAATTGAGCGACTGGCGGATCGTGGCAAACTTCCCGGTCGAAAGGTCGCTGGAAAGTGGCGATTCTCCCCCGCTGAAATCCATCATTGGTTTGAAGAGAGAATCGGTGCGTCCGACGAAGCTGAATTGTTGCAAGTTGAACAAATGTTGGAATGTCGAACGTCTGAGAGTTTGGCTGCCGGCGTCCGGGTTTCCGACTTGATGTCGATTGGAACGATGAGTATACCTCTGCCTGCGAGAACGCACAATTCCGTAATCCAACGATTGTGCGATAAATCAGCTGAAGCTGGAGTCTTATGGGATTCCGATACGATGGCTGATTTGATTCGACAACGTGAAGATTTGCATCCGACTGCGCTTGAGAACGGCGTCGCGCTCCTGCATCCCCGGCGACCACAATCCGAACTAATGTCAGAACCGTTTATCGCGTTGGGAGTTACAACGGCTGGGATTCCCTTTGGCGGACCACGTGGCTCATTGACCGACTTGTTTTTTCTGATCGCGTCGAGTGATGAGGCTGGACATTTGAAAGTGTTGGCTCGCTTGAGCCGCCTCATCAGTAACCCCAGTCTGCTGGAACAATTGCGTGTTGCCACCGATGCGAAACAAGCGCTTGACATGATTACCGACTGCGAAGATGCGTTGGATTGACCGGCCAGGCTGGCGTAGGCATTCTTCATCAAATCGATTGGTGCATACGTGTCGACGGGAAAGGGTCGGTTGTTCAGTGCGCACGGACCCTGAAGATTGTGTTTGAATCCTGTCAACTCGTTCATCGATGCCGACACCGAGCATAACAAAAAATGAGACAACCCATCCCCGTCAATGTGCTGGTCAGTGGCAAGCTGGATCACCCGGATTTTCGCATCGTCCGCTCGACCTTTGCGGAGCAACCGCCGGCCATCCCGATCGATGAAGTCGCCCAGCATTTGGACGGTACGATCGATCTACTCGTGTTGCTGCTCGACCGATCAGGCATCCTGTCTCCATCCTTAGTGCACCGGTGGATGGATCAGGAGCCGCTAATTCCAATCGTTGCTGTCCTATCAAGTTTGTGTGAAGGCGAGTTGCGAAGCCCAGCGCCGTGGCCGGGCGTAACACGACTCTATTGGCATAAATGGCAATACGCTTTTAACAAGTTTCTTTGGCAACGCGAGCACGGACTGCTGGCCGATTGGAATCAGCCGAAAACCGCGCTCCCTTCCGATCGTCTGTCAACGACCACCGCGATTCATAGCGGGAGCGCAGGCATCGATGTGCTTGTGAGTTGTTCACGTAAGATGGCATTCGAGGCCTATGCAGATGAACTTCGCCTCGCTCAGTGCAACGCGGTTTGGCTGGAATCGCTGCGTGGTCCTGGATATGATCAACAGCCAAGCCGAATCCTGATTGACGGGGATGGATTTGATGCGGCATTGTTCCAGCGGTTGAAAAAAATCGAACGGGATTATCCGGACGTCCCTCGGGTTTTAGTATTGGGATTTCCACGCAGCGAGGAATGTGAAGCAGCGCGAAGAGCCGGCATCGACATCATTTTGTCCAAACCGCTGGCAGACGGCGAACTAACATGGACGATCCTCTCCAGTCGTTTGCCGGAATCCTTTAAGAGCTGTTTGCCTGCCATCGACAATCACCGGTAAACACGGCACAATCAGGTGACTTGAACGCTTTGGCATTTCGCAACTTAAATTTCAACGAAACGTGA
Source organism: Pirellulaceae bacterium (assembly GCA_041748315.1). Taxonomy (GTDB): domain Bacteria; phylum Planctomycetota; class Planctomycetia; order Pirellulales; family Pirellulaceae; genus CALMEE01. The sequence goes on along the minus strand of JBGTDM010000262.1, from coordinate 11,433 downwards.
ATACCAACGAAGAACTTTGTAATCTTGCCGCCTCTTGCTGGTTTGTCACTGGCGCGACGGCTGGCGGCAAGACAACTTTGGGGATTGAGTTGGCACGAGTGCTCAATGGCGAAATTATCGCGCTGGATTCAATGACGGTGTACCGCGACATGGACGTCGGCACGGCGAAACCTTCTCGAGGACAATTGGCCAAGTGCCCGCACCACTTGCTCGACGTTTGCGACCCCTCCGAGCTGTTCAGCGTTTCGATGTATCGAACATTAGCGATTCGCGCGATAAAGGAGATTCGTGAGCGAGGTCGAACACCCATTTTTGTTGGTGGGACGGCGCTTTACTTGAAGGTCATGTTACGAGGCATGTTTGAGGGCCCCCCCGCCGATTGGGAATTCCGCGCCCAGGTGGAACAAGAGGTCGACGCGGTCGGGATCGAGTCGCTGCTTCAACGATTGCAACAAATTGATCCGGTCGCAGCCCATAAACTCCACCCCACGGATCGCCGCCGCATCATTCGGGCGCTTGAGGTCAAAAAAATAACTGGACGACCAATCAGCCATTGGCAACGCGAATTTGATACCGGACGAGACGCGAACGATTGTCGAGTCTTTGCAATTCGGCATCCTCGTCCGGAGCTACACAGACGAATCGAGGAACGAGTCCGATGGATGATCTCCAACGGACTGGTTGGCGAAGTCCGCGAATTGTTGACAAAATATCGAAGACTCCACAAAACCGCATCACAAGCGGTTGGCTATCGCGAGGCGATCGATCATCTTGCAGGAAACATGTCGATTGAAGACTTATTTGAGCGAATTCTCGTGCGAACCCGCCGCTTTGCTCGCCATCAGGAGACATGGTTTCGCGGTCTGTCGGAATGTCGTATGATCGATGTCGCCGAAGGTACATCCACTCAACAGCTTGTCGAGCAAATCCTGGAACAGGGTGAGTCCGCACGGCCAACCCATTGATTTATTTCATTCCAAATCTGCCACCAAGCGAGCAACTTGGCCACGTTCAACAACTGAAGTCAAGTGACATGGCATGCCAACAGTCTTTGTCCGTTGATTTTCCAGTAATTGAATCAGATCATGGACGTCGACTTTTCGTGGTGACAATATCTTCTCGTCGGATATCATACCGTGCAAGCTGCCACCTGAACGGTAGGAAATGCGGAATCATCCATTCAATCAGACAATACTCAATACTGCGTACAAATCTTTAAAGGACTATCCATTGTTACGGACACATCATTGCGGCGAACTACGAGCTGAACATGCGGGCGAAACTGTAACCCTTTGCGGTTGGGTACATCATTTGCGCGATTTCGGTGGAGCTATTTTTATCGTATTACGCGATCGCTGGGGCATCACGCAAGTTACCGTTGCACCGGAGTCCCCCTCAGAAGCTCGAATGGCCGTGGATCAGCTTCGCGATGAATTTGTCGTCAGCGTCACTGGAGTCGTCGCTCCTCGACCGGAAGGTCAGGCCAATCCTAAAATGACGACGGGTGAGATTGAGGTCCGCGTTCAATCGCTGACCATTTTGAATCCGAGCGCCGTCCCTCCGTTTACCCCCGGCCAGTCCGAACTGCCCAATGAAGATTTAAGGCTCAAATATCGATATCTTGACCTTCGTCGGAGGCCGATGCAGGATAGTCTGCTGTTGCGGCATCGGCTGGTCAAAACCATCCGTGATTATTTCGACGAACACGATTTTGTGGAGGTCGAGACGCCGATTCTTGGCAAGAGCACACCTGAAGGGGCCAGAGATTATCTGGTTCCCAGCCGAGTTCATCCCGGCTCGTTTTATGCCTTGCCTCAATCGCCACAAATTTACAAACAATTGATGATGATCGCTGGTTATGATCGCTATATCCAGATTGCTCGCTGCTTTCGAGATGAAGATTTGCGAGCGGATCGTCAACCGGAGTTTACTCAACTGGATATGGAAATGTCGTTCGTCGAGGCCGATGATATCATGGCCATGATCGACGGCCTGATGGCGCGACTATTCAAAAACCTGCGCGGTGAAGAATTGGCGTTACCCTTGCCCAGGATGACCTACGATGAAGCGATGCAGCGTTTTGGTCATGATGCTCCAGATTTGCGATTCGGTATGGAATTGATCGACTGCACCCACTTAGCGGCGGAATCTGATTTTCGAGTCTTCAAATCTGTGGCCGATGAGGGGAACAAAGTTCGCGGGATTAACGTAACTGGGGGGGCCGAACTCTATTCACGTAAACGCATCGACGAACTGACGACCTATGTGCAACAGGATTTTGGCGCCAAAGGATTGGCATGGTTCAAAATGGAGTCAGACAAGTTGTCATCTCCGATCGCCAAAAACTTCTCGGACGAATTACTTAACAAGTTCCAACAGCAAATGAACGCCGCGGATGGCGACCTGCTATTGTTCATCGCCGATACGTGGGAAGTGTCGTGCAAGGCACTCAACGGATTGAGGAAGAAACTTGGGGCGGAATTGAAACTATACGACCCCAATCAATTGCACGTTTCATGGATTATTGAGTTTCCAATGTTCGAGTTTGATGCCGACGAACAACGCTGGAATTCAATGCACCATCCGTTTACAGCGCCGCGACGACAGGATCTTGCAGATCTTCGACAAAACCCTGGTGCGGCTCGCGCCATTGCCTATGATTTGGTCATCAACGGTTTTGAAGCAGGCGGAGGCACAATCCGGATTCATGATGCGGCAACCCAGCAAATGATTTTTGAACTGCTTGGACTTGATGCGGAAACTGCGCAGGATCGGTTTGGATTTCTGCTCGATGCGTTGAGCTTTGGTGCACCACCGCACGGCGGTATCGCTCTGGGTGTCGATCGGCTGGCAATGCTGTTTGGCGGTCTTGATAACATTCGGGATTGCATCGCATTTCCAAAGACAGCTCGCGCGTCAGACTTGATGAGTGGAGCCCCCAGTTATGTCGAACTCAAGCAGTTGGATGAACTCTATTTGTCTCTTAACAAGCCCGCAGATGTCATCGATTTAGAACAAAACTGAGTGCTATTGCCGAAGGGTTGCTCGCTGGCAGCATCGACCAGGCAAATGCACCACTCGCGAGAAAAATATGTCAATAAGTTTTCTTTGCCAACGATGTCGGACGCAACTCAAAACACCGGATGGCAGCACGGGTAAGCACTGTAGGTGTCCGTCCTGCGGTGAGATCATGACGGTCCCGGATCCATCGATCCAGCCAAGATTGCAAGACGCGCCTGTTGATCTTCCACTCGACCTGTCGATCGGTGTCGACGAGAACTCCAGTCGAAACCGAAGCTTACCACCGTCGGGACGAACGGCGTCGAGTCATAGCCATACATTATCTGCAAACGTTCCCCCGATACCCACACAGCATCAAAGGACTCCGCAAATAAAGAATTTCAATCAACCGAATTTCAGTCAGCAGCCGGGTGGCCAGCAGCGTAATCCGTTCGCTGCGCCCGCTACGGATTACACGAAGCCGTCTGAACCCTATTACGGCGCGCGAAATACGGATCGCGGCGCAATGTTGTTAACGTTTGGAATACTTTCGGTGGTCATGGCCCTGATGTCTTGTGGTTGTTATGGAATGTTCACTCCGATTGGCTTGGGGTTTGGGATTGCCGGGTGGTACATGTCGGCTAAAGATTTCGTCAAGCTCAACTCAGGCCAAATAAATCAAGTTGGTTCAGGGTTGATTCAAGCGGGCTACACACTGGGGATTATTGGAACGGTACTAAACTGTCTGATCATATTGCTCTTTGGCGGCGTGATTGCGTTCTATCTACTCGCGTTAGTCATTTTGTAAACGTTTCCGGTTTTGGACCAAGGCATATGTGTTCAATCGATGAACTTGCAGCGAATACCGGCGGCTGATCCGCTGATCTGCCGATTTCATAGTCATCGGTGGTTCTGCGTTAAACGCTTCAAGAGTACTACCCTTCAATCGAAGCCATATCGAATTCACCCGCTCGAGTGATCAAGGAACCGCATGCCGGACAAGTTCGTCCTTGTTCGGGGCCATTCCAGAAATCGTCCATCACCTGGTGTAAGTCCTGATCGATATGTTTCAGCCGGAACGATGCTTCGTGGACCAATTCATCGCAATCCCGACAGTACCAGCGCAATCGATCCTTGGTACCCAACGGCCGCGGGAATTCGACGATCAAGCCGATCGTTCCATCGGGTCGTTGAGGGCGATGGGGTACTTCTCGCGGACATAGCCACATTTCCCCCTCGCGAATGGCGACTTCATGTGGCGCTGATCCATCAAGGGGGCGAACGCGTACTGAAATATCCCCTTTGAGTTGATAGAAAAGTTCTTCGGTCGGATTGACGTGATAGTCGTTGCGCGTGTTTGGACCAAGCGATACGAAGACGATCACATCGCCTGCCTCCTTGTAGAATTGTTTGTTCATCACGGGAACCTTAAACTCATCCCTGTGTTCGTCAATCCATTTCATCAAATTAAACGGCTTGGTGATGTTCATTCTGGAACTCCTGGAACAAAAGTTACCCTGGATATTCCTCGATTAGAACCGAAGTTTCGTCAGTTTTCAATCATTGCTTGCCCATGCTTCCTTGGTGGCCTCCGAACCGGCGTTGACCCATTGGGCCTTCGCCAACTCATCGACATGTAGGCGCTAGGTCAAATTGGTGTCGAGTCAAGCTGGGTTTGTGCAAAATCCAGCATAAGTTTTGAGTTTCAACTTAAAATTTGGCAAGTTTTATTGCCTAAAGGTCGCTGCATCGTCAGACGCCTGAAGAACTGTAAAGTACAATTGAGCCTGCGTTGAATCGCTTATCGCCGCCGTAACAACATAGCCCTTGAGCGAGATTCAATGAAACGCAAATCGATCGATTGGAACGGAGCCTGGTGATGATCAGGATTCCTGACAGCGCTGCATTCTTTAAACGAATGAATCCGCCTGTTGGCGTCGATATCCGCGCTTACGTATCAGAAGTTTCAGCATGCTACATTTAAGGAGTTAATTCTAATGTTTTTACCAAGGTTGTGTCTCTGTTCGTCATACGTTGCGCTGCTGCTCGTGACTTCCGTTGTCTCAGCACAGGAAGAGAAGCCGGACTATCCCCCATTGGAACAAGTCATCAAGGGTTATGAAGAAATTTCTCCCGAAGGTGAAAGTAGCTTTTATCGAATCTGGTACCGCAAGGCGGACAATCAGCTACTTGCCGAGTTACCTGCGAATTATTCACAGCAACATCACTTCATTGCATTGACCGTTTCCGGAGGGGAGATTTTTGCGGGCCTGCAAGCGGATGACTATTATGTTTATTGGCGTGAGTTCAACAAGCGACTTGCATTAGTTGCAAAAAATCTGGACATTCAATCGACGGGAGACCAGGAATCGAAGGATTCGGTTAACCGGTTATTCACCGATCGGATTCTCATTGACCTGCCCATTTTGACAAAAGTTCCCCGCGGAGGTCCAGTGATTGACTTGGACGAACTGTTGGTGAAACACGCAACGGTTTTCTTTGGATCAGGCGCCGCGACCAATCGACCGCACTTGGCACATTTTAAACAACCGCGAGTCTTTCCGGAAAATGTGGAACTTGCCGTCGAGTATCCTACAAACGCTGGGAATCTTCGTTCGTATCACTATTCGTTTAGCTTGCTGAATCCAAACAAGAATTACAAGAAGCGAATGGCAGACGAGCGCATCGGTTATTTTACAACGTCGTATCGTGACTACGGAAAATATGTTGGTGACGATACCAGCACACACTATATCAATCGCTGGCATTTGGAAAAACGCGATCCTTCACTAAAATTGAGCCCACCGAAACAACCTGTCGTGTTTTACATTGAACATACCACGCCGGTTCGGTACAGGCGGTGGGTGCGTGAAGGAGTTTTTTATTGGAACAAAGCCTTCGAGCAAGTTGGCATTATTAATGCCATCGAAGTTCGTGAACAGGATAAGGTCTCGGGCGCTCATATGGACAAAATGCCCGAGGACGTCCGCTACAACTTTATTCGTTGGTTGAACAATGACGTCAGCACCGCGATCGGCCCGAGTCGAGTCAATCCGAACACCGGTGAGATTCTCGATGCCGATATCATACTGACCGATGGCTGGATTCGCGCCTTTGAACGACAGTTTGACGAAGTGATGCCAAAGACCATGATGGAGGGGATGGGTCCTGAGACCCTGAGTTGGCTCAATCAACATCCACAATGGGATCCTCGGGTCCGCATGTCCCAGCCGGCTCAGCGCGAGGCTGTCCGCAGTATTATTGAGAAACAGACGGCTAAACCATTTGCTGGCCATTATCTTGCCAATCTCGATTCTCGAATGTTGGGGGACGACGAGATGGACGGCTTAATCGGTAGAACGAGTCAGATCAATGGTGGCTGTTTGGCTGCTGATGGTCGGTCATTTGACGTTGCCCTGATGCGAATGATGATTGAGTTTGGCAATTTGGATGACGACGATAAAGCGAAGGATGACGATCAGGAACAGAAACTTGACGGAATGCCCGAATCGTTTATCGGACCGTTATTAGCGGACCTGGTTTGCCACGAGGTTGGTCATACACTGGGTCTGCGGCACAATTTCAAAGCGTCCAGCCTTTACACGTTGGAGGAAATTAACAGTGACAAATTTAAGGGCAAGCTCCCCTTCGCTGGCTCGGTGATGGATTACCTCCCGGTCAACTTCAAGTTTGAATCTGGCAAGGTCCAAGGTGACTATGCGATGATTGGAATCGGACCCTACGATATGTGGGCCATCCAATATGGCTATGAACTGGATGAGTCGAAACTGCCAAAACTTTTATCGCGGGTTGCCGAACCGGAGTTAGCATTTGCGACTGATCAGGACACGATCGGTCCTGATCCACTTGCTCGACGATATGATTTCAGTAAGAATCCGCTGGATTACGCGAAGAACCAACTCAGTCTCGCCAAACATCATCGGAAGAAAATTCTCGAAGCCTTCGTTAAGGATGGAGACAGTTGGGCTAAGGCCCGTCGTGGTTATGAACTAACGCTGCAAATGCAAGTGTCGGGAACATCGATGATGGCCAATTGGATCGGAGGCTCATTCATCAACCGCGACAAGAAAGGGGACCCAAATTCCCGCGTTCCAGTCGTTGTTGTCCCTCCAGAACAACAACGTGAGGCATTGAACTTCGTTATTGAGAATACTTTTTTCGACGAAGTGTATGGCCTGACTCCTGAGTTAATCAATCATATGACGGCCGATACCTGGTTGAAGACGAGTTTTCGTGGCCGAGATTCCGAGCCGACTTGGCCAGTTCATGATCGGATCATGGGAATTCAGGCATCGACGTTGACACAACTGCTTAATCCAACTCAACTTCGCCGACTCTATGACAATGAGTTTCGAGTGGACGCTGATCAGGATGCCCTAACCCTTCCAGAACTCATGAACAGCGTTTCGGAATCCGTGTGGCGCGAACTGGATCAGGAACACTCCGATGATTACACAGATCGAAAGCCAATGCTCTCCAGTTTGCGGCGCAATTTGCAGGCGGAGCATCTACAACGGCTGTTTGACTTGTCAAAGCAGTTCAGCAATTCGATTACCGCGATGCGGCCGATTGCCAATCTCGCATCGGTAACACTCAACGACCTGGCGATTAAGATTCAGGAGACGTTGGATGGAGAGATCGAGTTGGATGCCTATACGCGTGCACATCTACATGACTCGCTGGATCGAATTCGGCGTTGGAAAGAAGCAACGCCGGACGCGGAGTAATCCCGCGCTTTGGTTCGTCGTTTGCACGGCTCCACTCCCGCCAACGGACGGGGTTAGATATCGAACTTTGAAACACAACAAACGCAACACTGAACTTCACATTCAATGTTGCGTATTGTTGCTTCGTTGTACATGAAGGATGTTTTCTCGTTAACGACGAATCGTGCCGCCAATAACGATGCCGTGAACAAATGGCGTTCCGGTCATCTCGACGTTGGCAAAACTTCCAGTTAAGCTGCCCAATAGTTGTGGAGGCCCAATCGCTACGTTGTCCAGCCACATTGCCTCGTACCCGGCAAACACTGAAACGATGCCAGGAAAAAGATCGTAATTCAACTTGCCACCCACCTCGCCAACAAAAGTCCCCTGGCTTCGGCGATGGCTGAAAATCGCCGTTCCACCAGTCAGGCTGTCTGATTGGAACACGACGGATCGCGCGGTGTTGCCATACGCCCCCGCTTTAATAAACCCGGTCATATAAATCTGCCGGTTCAAGGGGACATGGACATCCGATCCCACCTGAAACCCGAACAACGGATTCTCGGTGGTGATTTGTGTATTCTGAGTAAAGGGAATCGTTGTGGCTCCGATATCAAACGTTCCATTGGTGCTGATATTCAACATATCTTCCAAATACATGATGCGCGGGCCAGCCAGCAGGGTAAATCCCGGCGCAACGGCGCGTCTGGCGTTCAACTCGATGCTGAACAAATAAGATTCATAGTCGTAGTCCATAGAGTTGAACTGAATGTTATTAGCAGCTGGAACATTGGTGGTGATGAAATCAGAGATGGCCACAAAAAATGGACTGGACAGCCCATTTGCGCTCGTAACATTTGTGAATATATCCCACTGATTGTAACTAACCTCCAATTCCCACTGGAGTTCATAGTTGTTCTGGCGCAGAAAACGCAAATCGAATCCTGGGGACATCTCAAGATCCGACGCGTCATTCGAGTTGAACAGTACCTGATTCGTCAATGCATCATTGACTAATGGCAGGTTAAGTTCAGTACCGGGACGGTCCATGAGTCGAGTTCCAGCCTCAAAATCCCAAGTTCGACCAGAGTAAGTCGCGGTAGGCCATTGTGCTGTAGCGATCGAGGCCGATAGCCAAACCAACGTTGTCGTTAAACCCAGTAAAAAGGTTTTCACTTTGTAATCCTCCAGTCCGGAAACTTCTGCGCATTATTACAGCTTGCCAATTGAGATCGGCCTGATTTAAAGGAATAATTAGCACGGTCATTACTGCCCGAAAATCTATCGCTAATTACCCAGGTTGCCGAAACTCCGTTAATTGCGTTGGCTAACGATGTCAGGGAGTGCAAGGGAGTGCAAACACTGAATTTTGACGCATGGAATCACAGAGCAGAGAAGCTTGAGGGAATCCAAACGATTCGTGCAGTCGTTCTGAGTCAATTTTCATATTGGCATGGCACGTGGAGGCGGATGTTCTCCGATTCAACCGTTCATAACACGAAGTCGTCAATGATCGGACGCACGGGGAGCGTCGATTTGTCGTCTTGAACAACAACATATCAAATCGCGATTAGAAAGTCCGTTCGACCCATCCGGTATCAATTTTGTGATGATTGAAATCCGAATGGCGGAGGACTTTGGCATGGAAATCAGACGTCGTCTTGATCCCCGTGATCCTTAACTCTTCCAGACAGCGGATCATCGTTGCGATGGCATCACTTCGAGTTTGCTGATGCACAATCAGTTTGCCAATCATCGAATCATAGTAGGGTGGAACAGCATAACCTGCGTGAGCGTGAGTATCGAAGCGAACCCCTAATCCGCCTGGGATGTGAATATTGGTGACAATCCCCGGACATGGTTGAAAATTCTTGTCTGGATCTTCAGCATTGATTCGGCATTCGATCGCAACGCCGTTGCAAGGGATATCGCGTTGTTTAAAGGGTAGTTTTTCGCCTGCAGCGACACGGATTTGTTGTTGAATGAGATCGATTCCAGTTACCATTTCGCTGACAGGATGCTCGACCTGGATACGGGCATTGACTTCGATAAAGTAAAAATTGTGTTGCTTATCAACGATGAATTCGACGGTTCCAGCATTGGTATAATTGGCCGACTGCACCATACGGACCGCCGCATCACAAATTGCCTTGCGAACATTTTTCGGCAAGTTTGGTGCTGGGCTTTCTTCGATAAGTTTTTGATGACGACGTTGTGTCGTGCAATCCCTTTCCCAAAGGTGAACGACATTTCCGTGCAGGTCGGCGAGGACTTGCACCTCGACGTGACGTGGTTGCTCGATAAATTTTTCCAGGTATACGCCTGCATTGCCAAAAGCAGCTTGTGCTTCGGAGGTTGCCTGTTGAAACGCGGCCTTTAAAACCAGGTCATTTGCCGCCACCCGCATCCCTTTTCCTCCTCCGCCCGCCGTTGCTTTGATCAACACCGGAAAGCCGATGACCTGGGCAATGCGGCTTGCTTCTGCGGCGTTTTCAATCAAGCCATCGCTTCCGGGAACGACGGGGACTTTAGCGTTTTTGGCCATGGTCCGAGCTTGGTTCTTGTCCCCCAACTTATGCATGGCATCTGGAGTCGGACCGATAAAGTCGATATTGCAATCGCGGCAGACTTCATTGAAATGGGCATTTTCCGCCAAAAATCCATATCCTGGATGGACGGCATCAACGTTACCCACTTCTGCGGCGCTGATGATCTGGTCGATCTTCAGGTAGCTGTCGCTACTGCGCGGTCCACCAACACAATACGCATCGTCCGCCAAATCGAGGTATGAGCTTCCCCGATCAGCTTCGCTAAAAATCGCCACGGTCTCGATTCCCATGTCTTTGCATGCACGAATAATGCGAAGTGCAATTTCACCTCGATTGGCGATTAAAATCCGGTTATACATAGTTAAACTCTTTGTGCCTTGACGAGCCGTTGTCGAGCAATACGAAATGAGTCGACGAAACAAACGTTAGTTCGTTTTGACTTTAAACAACGGACGGCCCACATCAACCGGTTCTTCATTCTTGGCGAGCAGTTCGACGATGGTACCGGAAACGCCGGAAGGAATCTCATTGAACATCTTCATGGCCTCGATTAGGCAGACGATGGTGTCCGCCTCGACGTGTTCGCCGATTTTAACGAACGTGGGTTCTTCGGGTTTCGGACGATTGTAAAACGTGCCGACCATTGGACTCTTCACTAAGGTGATGTTGGCATCATCTGCCGGTGCGGTTTGTCCGCCTGATGCCGAGTCAACTACCGGAGTGGCCGGCGCTTGCAGAGGCATTGAATAGCCGACCGGTGTTGCTGGATGGCCGCCGCGGCGCAACCGAATCCGGCGGGGTTTGTGCTGCAAGTCGATCTCACTTAGATCATGATCCTTCATCAATTCGATCAGTTCGCGAATCTTATCGACACTGAACACTTCGCTGCCATCTTCCATAAACTCAGGTCTGTTTTCGTTTGTCATTTATTACTCCGCTGAAAGTGCGATTTAGTGTCAATTGTATTTGTTCGACACTTGGATCGGTTCAGTTTGATTCCTATCTAATTGTGTTGTGGCATTCAATCAAGTATCGACTCGAAAAGCCTGATTTCCATCGTTACACATCAAAATCAGCGAGGTACCTTCATCACCCGGACGAAGCCTCGTTCTCAGATTACAATGTTGGTTAAAGACGTTCCACGACAGACTCGTCCA
>JBGTDM010000261.1:0-2665 GCA_041748315.1 Pirellulaceae bacterium | reverse complement strand
GGACTCGCCGAATTCCAACGGGATTTGGAAAACTTCATCGAACATACTCTTGGTCAGAAATACAATGGACGTTCCCAACCGCACCTCGTACTGATTGGACCTGCAAAGCTGCAGGCAACTGCGAATCGCTCCCTGCCGCTTCAACATGTCGCTGATGCCAACCAATCGATCAGCATGTATGCTGTTGCGATGGCAAAGGTGGCGGATGCCCATGGCATTCGATTCGTCGACCTGACCCCGTTGGAACTTGAGACCATCAATGGGTTGCACCTGACAAGTTCGGACAATCAGCAAGCGGCCCATAAGATTGTCTCTGAATTGTTCTCGGTCGAATCGGAACGTTTGCAAGACTCCACGTTGACATCGATTCGCCAAGCTGTGCTGGATAAAAACTGGCATTGGTTTCATCGTTATCGCACGACCGATGGTTATTCCACCTACGGCGGTCGAGCGGACTTGTCATTCACCGACGGTCAAACCAACCGAGAGGTATTGACCCGTGAACTGGAGATCCTCGACTGGATGGTGGCTGAGCGGGACAAGAGAGTCTGGGCATACGCGCAAGGTCAAGAGTATCCTGTGGACGACCGTCAATCCCCTGAATTTGTTCCGGTAATCACCAATAAGCCAGGTCCGCTACCTGATGGCAAACATATTTTTCTTTCCGGGGAAGAAGCAATCTCCAAAATGGAAGTCCACCCCGGAATGAAAGTCAATTTATTCGCAAGCGAAGAAAAGTTCCCTGAGTTGGCCTCGCCCGTGCAAATGGCGTTCGACACGCGCGGCCGATTGTGGGTCTCCGTCTGGCCAAGTTATCCTCACTGGAAGCCCAAAGACGAAATGAATGATAAGTTGTTGATCTTCGACGATACCAACGGAGATGGACAAGCCGATCAAATGAAAGTTTTTGCTGACGGACTTCACAACCCTTCCGGCTTCGAATTCTGGAATGGGGGCGTACTCGTTGCCCAACAACCGGATATCTGGTTTTTGAAAGACACCAATGGTGATGACATTGCTGACCTCCGCATTCGCGTGCTGCATGGGGTGGATTCGGCCGATACACATCACGCCGCCAACAGTTTCGTGCTGGGGCCTGGTGGTGGGCTCTATTTCCAGGAAGGAACCTTTCATCACACGCAAATTGAAACTCCCTGGGGCGCTCCCGTGCGGAGTGTCAATGCCGCTGTCTTCCGATTTGAACCCCGAACCGCAAAAATTGACGTCCATGTTGCCTATGGGTTTGCCAATCCGCATGGCCATGTATTTGATGCCTGGGGTCAGAATTTTGTGACGGACGGAACGGGTAACGTCAATTACTATGCCACGCCATTTTCCGGAAAAGTCCACTTCCCCTATAAACACAGCAACTATTTCCCGTTTTTTGAACAATGGGTTCGCCCATCCGGTGCCACCGAACTGCTCACCAGTCGGCATTTCCCGGATGAGTTTCAAAACAACTACCTCATTGCAAATGTCATCGGATTTCACGGGCTGTTGAACTATCGAATCTCGGATGACGGATCCGGGTTTAAAGCTATTGAAGCGACGCCGATTTTACGCTCCAGCGATCCGAGTTTCCGTCCTGTCGATATCGAAATGGGACCGGATGGAGCGATTTATTTCCTCGATTGGCAAAACCCCATTATCGGACACATGCAACACAATTTGCGCGACCCCAGTCGAGACCAGGAGCACGGTCGTGTTTATCGCGTAACGTATGCGGAGCGCGAACTGCTGACACCTGACACAATCGCTGGTGCGCCCGTCTCCGAACTATTGGGCTTGCTGAATGCCTTCGAAGATCGCACACGTTACCGCGTGCGCATCGAATTGAGTGGTCGCGATAGCGATGAGGTGATTCGGGAAACTCGGAAATGGCTCACCGGTTTAAATCGAGTGGATCCAGATTTTGAGCGCCAACAATTGGAAGCTTTATGGATTCATCAACATCACGACGTCGTGGATTCGAATTTATTGAAGCAGGTATTCAGATCCAACGAGCCTCGCGCACGAGCCGCTGCGATTCGAGTCCTGAGCTACTGGCATGATCGGGTTGACGAATCGCTAGAGATACTTTCACAGGCCACCGTGGACGAGTTCCCCCGAGTGCGTTTGGAAGCTGTTCGAGCCTGCAGCTATGTCGACTCCGCACCAGCCGCGGAAATCGCATTGCAAGTTCTCAATGTACCATCCGATCGGTTCCTTGATTATGCATTGAAGGAAACGATCAATGTCCTCGAACCAAAATGGAAACAAGCCATCGCGTCTGGAGCGCCATTTTGCGCCGACAATTCGCGTGGATTGCGCTATGTGCTGGGACAGCTCGATACCTATGCATTGACCCGAGCGGCGCGTAACAAACCCGTTTATGAGGAGTTGCTGTCGCGATCAGGAGTCTTGCACGAGGTACGTTATGAAGCGGCGGCCGGTTTGGCTAAACTCAATCATTCGCTCCCAAGCACCGAGTTATTGGCTGCGGTCGAGCGACTTGATGCACTTCAGGACCCCTCGGCAACCGCCGTGCTGGCGGACCTGGCTCACCTGTATGTGCACGGATCACAACATGCGAATCAGGAATCAGGAGAGGGGACACATACCACTCCGCACACTGATGACACCCGCCCGCACAATACATCTGGTGATCCGCACACTCGCACTCTGG
>JBGTDM010000260.1:0-22612 GCA_041748315.1 Pirellulaceae bacterium | reverse complement strand
TCTTTTCGCAGTGGATTGAAAAAGTAAAAATGCTCGCGTCGTTCCTGCAGATTTCCGCCGTCCCGTTCCCCTGATGAACATCGCAGTCGACAACCAGAACGTTGGTCACTGGCGTCTCTCGCTGCAACACTCGAGCGGCAACGCAGACATCATTGAACACACAATAGCCTTGACCACTTTCGGAGAAGGCATGATGGGTCCCCCCGGCCAGATTTACGGCCACGCCGTCACTCAACGCTGCAAACCCAGCATCGATCGACGCCCCGGTAGAACGGCGCGAACGCTCGACCATTTTCATCGACCATGGGAAACCGATTCTCCGTTGTTCAAGCGGAGACAATTTACCAGCGTTCAGACGTGCCAGATAATCGGGTGAATGTACTAACGAAAGCTCCTCGTCGCTGGCGGCACGAGGAACCAATAACGAGCAATCCCGACGAATATCGGAGGCATCGATACGCTTTCGCAATAATCGATACTTGGCCATCGGGAAGCGATGCCCAGTTGGAAGCGGCAACTCAAATACGTCGGTATAAAAAATCTTCAAAGACGCACTGATTTCCTTGATACCAGCTTCAAATTCACTGAGCCTCAGTCTGAGCAAGCGACTCCAAGGCATCTCGCTCGGTGTCGTAGACTTTCAATATCTCGTCGATCCGCATTAATTTAATGGCTTCACATAAATTTTTGTTCATATCGCAAATTGCCAGATCAATGCCGCGACGTCGGCAATTTTCTCGAACCACAACTAGCTGGCCGATCATTGCGGAGGCCATAAACTGAACTTTTTCCAAGTTCAGCAGCAAAACCTTTTGACGCATCTCATTCGCAATCTTATTGACGTCGGTTCCAACTTGTTTTGCAAAATGCTCATCAAGAATTTTCGCTTCGTCCAGCTTAATGATGCGAACGACACCCTCGACTCGCTGTTTTAATTCAACCACAATTCACCTGTTTGTTTCTTGACTTGAATATCCCAATCTCTTTGAACGTCCGTTTTCGTGGCAATGTGGAACGCAATCCGGGAACGCGTTAAAAATCCGATCCGTTCCTAATTACGGTTTGGAATTCCCGGCAAACAAACCCCACCACTCGCCCAGTGAACTACGCAATCAATGAAGCGAGCTTTGATTTTAATGGCAACATCGCCGACGTTAAACCGGTGGCGACTCGATTTGCACGTTTTTCCGGCCACAGGAACGAACTCTTTAATTGGTGAAGAAATGCAGCCCAATAGTTTACTCACTTCCTGCTATTTGTCAAAAATCGCAGCAGGAATCGAATGTTCGCCATGCCGATCCGCTGTTAATTGAAAGGCGTTGCGCACCATATCCAGAGAAAGCCTTCCGTAAAAGTGCGGAAACTCCTCGCCGAAACGCGAAGGCTCCCAACGTAGTTGATCACCCAAGCAAGGCACGTCCATCTGGAGCAAAATCAAATTTGGCTCAGCAGCGAAATGCCGTTTGACGACCATCTCAAGCTGATTCGCGGCGGATAAATGAATGAATCCATCGTTCTGATCGATCGTTGAACCGGTAAATTCGCCCAACCGCTGAGTCGTCACCCATTCATCGGGACGCAATATTTTATAAACACTATTTCGCATCAAGACCACCTATCATTTTGTCGAGGAGTCCACAGGTTTCGCACCAGCCCTGAAACAACATTTTCGGTTGACTGGTTCGAATGGTTCCACATTCAGTCCTTGGGAATTAGCAATCTTAAGTGATGGGCGCAATGAATCAACTGAAGCTTTCTAGCGGTTTCATAATCCATCGACCCAAATACTGGTGACGGTCGAATTATATCGTTAAATGAATCAAATCGTTGGATGGCACGTCCAAATGCCTGGATTGCTTCATGCTCGTCTAAGGCGTTTGGTGGAAATACCGTCACGGGAAGTGTCGGTCCACCCGATTTCATTTTTTTCTCCGTTATGATCTTGTGCAATAATCGTTTGCCAACTGTAAATCGCACCATCCACAACACCATTCTTACATGAAGCTTGGGGACGGGATAGCCATCGAGCGGATAAGTCATCCAACAATTGAGATGCCCGCAAATTTGAGCGAGATTCCATTTCCCAAGAGCACGATATCCAGTAGCTGAAAGGCGCTGGACTTCGTCAAACACTTGGGACAAACTTTCAAACTCAAGTTCCTGCGGAGCATCCGTATTTTTATCCATCCGTTCAACCATCACATTTCCGCTGGTAAATCACCCGTTAATCGACTTTTGGTTTTAACAGTTTTCCAATGTTTCGAAAACTGGCTTAAACCAACCGATCAGTACAAATTCACCATTCAATTCATAAATCTGGCATGCTTGATCGTGCAGAACAACGTAATCGCGTCAGTCGCTCAATCATTGCTATCTCCAATGCCTCGCTCATTCCGATCTCAAGTTACGAATCACTCAAGGCCATTCGGACTTGTTTCAATGTCGCGTAAAATCAATCAGCACCGGCGAGGCGGAGACGCGAGTGTGTCGCCGATAAACCCGACTCAGAACCAACTTACTTTGCCGACGCTGAATTGCTGCCAAACAGGTGGCCACGACTCAACACAGTCATTGCTGGAAGCAGGATGAGGTCCGCGAATACCGCCAGTAATAAAATGCCAATGATCGCCAATGCAAATTGGCGGGCTGGCACAAAGTTCGCAAAAATGAACATCGATAAGCTGCAGCAGCAAATCATCGTTGTCAGCAACATCGGACCGCTGCATCGGCGATACGCAAGATAGACTCCACTTCGGTAGTCTCGGCGTACGCGCATTCCGTCTCGATAGCTGTGCAGGAAGTGACACGTGTTATCAACAGCGATTCCCAGTCCGACACTTGCTGTCAACACCATTCCAAAGTCTACCGGGAACCGCAACCATCCTAACAGCCCAAAAACACAACCGCCGGAAACAGGTTGGGGATCATCGCCACGATCCCACCCAGGATTGAACGTAATAACATCATTATCCAAGGGGTGATAATCGCAAGCGCCAACAGAAAACTTCGCGCTAAATCACCGAACAACTTGTGGTGCCCCTGTCGAGCAATCGGTGTAAGTCCGGTGGCGGTCAACGTCACGTTTCCAGTGGTCGGCAGATCAAGCTCGTCAATCATACTTTTGCAATCTTCAATCAACATCGCAAAATCGAGTTGTTCGTTTGCGTTGCAAAAAACAGTAATACGCCAAAACCAGGTGTTGCCAACGACCGACAACAAATCGCTAGTCTCGAGCTCTTGCCTCTGTTTTTCCAGCCCATCGTTAAAGGACGTGCGATACGTGGTGGAGGTGACGTCATGCGTTAACGCGGGGAACTGTCTACGATGAATCAAGCTGGCGACCGACATCGATGTCGTGATTCTAGGATCCTGTAGAAGTCGCCCCTGAATAAAGAGCAACGAACGAACTTGCAGGTGAGTTTCGTTTTCCGGCAGATTGTCAAATGAAACAACCAGCTCGACCGTCTCATTAGCAAACCCCTCGGATTCAAACCACAGCCGATCCTTTGTGAATTTGCTGTTCGGCGAAAACAGATTGCCACTATCTAGATTTGATCTTAGATGAACTAACCCCAGTCCCCCCATGACCAATATGAATCCCATCGATATCGCGGGAATCAACGGCTTGTGAGTTGCAATTGCGAAAACAAAGGCGCGCGCCCTACCGAGTTGCTGATTGGTGTATCGACCGGTGATCACTTGTTGCATTCCAAACAAACGTAGCGACGTCGGTAAAATCGTCAGCAACAGAATCAGTCCAACCATGATTGCTATGGCCGAGTACCCGCCGAATTGGCTCACCGCCGGTACGCGACTTACGGTTAATGAGCCTACTCCAATGGCTGACGTCAACATTGCAAACACGACGGGCCGCGATCCGTATCGTAACATCTCGATTTCTGGGTGTTGTGACTCGCTGAAAAAGACATGTTTAAGCCGCCTCCGCGCCTGCTCCATGTCAAACCCATTCCATTGACTTGCCAGGCCCTGCTCAGCTTCGGGTCCAGTGACAATTCGCTCGATGAATCCATGTGGATCAGTATGGCGAATCATTTCAGCAAAGTCCTTCAACCGCGGGTCATCGCCGACACATTTAGGCCAGCTTGCAATCACATAGTCATTCGACCCAAACATGGATTGAAACTTCTCAAACTCCTGCCTTTCATGCGAGTCCATTTCAACCCAGTTTTGCCAGTCTTGGGTATTTGTTCTCGTTTGCAGAACGAGAATTAACGCAATGATTGCAAACAGGCAAACGAGAATTACTGTAAGCTTGTCTGCGAACGAGGGATTTGAGATGTTCTGAATTCGACGCATTAAATTGTTCGCCGGTGGCTTAAGGCATTGAAAATCGTGTTCGATTTAGGGGTGTCAACGATGCATTTGGATACTAGACGCTTTACGAAAAGATTAGATCCTGATTTTTGCCGCACGTTTGATAGGGCTTTATCACGATGATTCTCGGCCGGATGATACCAAGATTCAGCCTGGTGTCGCACGCAGAGGCCGCACCACCGGTTCCTTGAACTCTTCTATCCTACATGCATGATCCTCGAAAGCCGTTGGGCCAAATCAATAGCAAATTATTTGCAAGGTTGACGGAACTTGTCGATCTTCTGTAGCCGTATCGCGAAGAACGCGGTTAATCGTAATACGATGCGATTCACATTTCCGAGAATGCCAAGTGTGTTTTCGGCTGAATGGTCGGAGCTGAGGGGTTGCTAATTGTTTTCGAGCCAAGATCACAAGTTTAAATTGTTTAGCTCCCGAAAAATACGAGGAGCTCAGGAACTGGCGGTATGAATTGCTACCGCTATTAACCGTAGCGATTTCGATTGGAATGGTTTCCGTGCCATCCTGCTTTAGGCTATGATACATTGAAGCAAGGCGTGGCGGATGCCAGATCCGAATCATTACGTCTAACGGCGAGCGAGTTGTTAATCATGGACATATCGATTCAATGTTCCAAGTGCGGTAAAAACTATCGCGTATCGAGTCAATGGACTGGCAAACGGGTAAAATGTAAACGGTGTGGTGGGGTCTTTGATGTCAATGAATCTCCATTAGATTCCGCCGACGAAATAGTCGTTGATCCAGTCGCGGAAACTGGCGATAAGTTGCCGACGAATCTGCCGATCGCACGTCCAGTGCCTACCCAGGGGACGAGTGTGCCATTGGCCACTCCCTTGCCTTCTGGTGACTTTGATCCGTTGGATATTCCATTAAGTTCGGAGGGCATGGCCGACGAAGAATTTCCAACCCTTAGTCACTACCAATCACCGCTGTCGAGTCATCCCTCAATCGTCCCAGGTTCGGCGACTCCTGAAGCACCGACTTCTGTTTGGCAAAAAGCGGGGGCGAGTCATCGGACGTTGGTTCCGGCTGGGACGAGTACCGTTTTGTCGTTACGTGGATTGGAACACTGCTTGATTCTTTTGGGTGGATTACTCCTGTTGATCGGTTTGCTGTCGCTTATTTTGACCATAGGCGGTACGCCTTTCGCCCGCATGGAAGGCGCGGAAACCGTCGGCATGCTGGTCGCATTGATCATGGGGTTGATAGGTGTGGCCGTTTTGGCGACAGGCCTTAGGCGGCTAAAAACCATATCGCTTGTAAGCGCAGGAGTCGGAGCAATGCTTACCTTCATTTTATTTGGCGTCGCACTTGTGGTTCAAACCGGAGGAGACTCTGCGTTTCAAAAAGTCGCAGGCTTGCGGCATAATGCCTGGCTCAAACATTATCCGGAATGGAAGACAACCATGTCTGAACTTACATCGGTTGGACCTGGGCAGGTGGGTGTTCGCGTCTCGGATATCTGGCCGCAGGAACCATTGACAGAAATCGGCGCATCCGCAAAATTTCCAACGGATCAGCCAATTTCGCGGCAACCGGGGAAACAGGACCTTGGCGACGAGACCATTGATGTTTCGATCTACCGGCACTCGTTCAAAACGGATCACGGCGAAGTTTTGCTCGCCGTAAGGTACTTTGAAGCAAGTGAAGATGCTCTCACTCAGGCCGAACTCCTCGAAAAGTTTGAAAAAGGCTTAAAAAAGAATTTGCTCGTTAAGGACTATCGAACGGAGCCAACGACAATTGATGGATTCCCCGGATTGGAGAGCAGCTACGTTGCCTCATCAGCTTCGGGAGAGATCGGAGTTCATAATCGTTTAGTAGTGCGCGGACGTTCGGTGTATCTCGTGTTTGCTTCCGGGCCGGTGGGCACGATTCCAGGAGCTGAAAGCCGCAAATTTCTCCGTTCGTTCAAACTCGATCGCAATTGGCGCGATCCGAAACAAGTGAACGTTGGACCGAGTGATAGCGGGCTCGACTCTTCGAATCCAGTCCAGGAAAGTGATGGAACCCGTGGAAACGACAACGCTGGACCGGGTTTGCGGAATGAGAGTGATGCTTTTTTTTCGACTCCGGCAGGAGAGCAGAAACACGAGACCGCGGTGAGCATGCGACGACGTAAATTAGAACAACTTATGGATGAGTTGATGGGATTGCGAATTCGTTTAACTTTCCCGCAATCCTATTTGGGGGAAGCAGTTGGACAGGAAAGTTCCAACCGGCAATACTTTACTCATCCTGACAAACAGCCGATTATCGGGATCGACGTGTCACTGTCCACCCGAGGCTCCGAACAAGCAATCCGACTGGTTGGCCCAATCTTTGATCAACGCGCCACGAACGAACGAACGATTTTTGCTCGGAACGGATACGGCCTAGCGGGGCTAAGTGCCTTTGTCCGTGAAAGAATTCCAGGTGAACAGCATATTGTCGGACTTCAATTCATCTTCATGAAAATCACAGATCGAGGATTTGATATTACCGATAAATACACCAGCAAATGGATTGGCCAAGCACCCATTGAGGGAACAGGAGATACGATCGAGAGTGATGGGCGACCCGTGTATGGATTGTGGTTGCGATCAGGCACAACTTTGAACTCGATCGGACTAATCATTGAACCCGATTATTAACGGTAGTAACCTTAACCGATTCGAACGATGATATCGACGGTATGCTGCAATCGCGCACCGTCGCGCTTTGAAATGGATTTGTCGAACGCGCGAGCCATAGTCATCGCGTCATCGCATCGACGATTCTTGATGTCGAGAATTTCGGAACCGAATGGACAACGCGCATCTTGTAAGGTTATGTCGCGACGTGTGAAAACCGTTCACGGACAGGATGTTCCAGGTCCGTAACTTTGGCAGCTTGGGACGTTCCATCCTTTTCCGGGAAAGTTACCGTTTCGAAGTCGTGATGGTTAATAATCCGTAAGAGAACACGCGGCAAACGCAGGAACGATAACGCCTTCCGAGTTTAAATCACGAGGTGAAACCGGTCGTTTCGAGTCTCACCAATCGGGCAAATCAACGTTGACAACCAACATTCGTCGAGGCTCTGTCGTGTGAAATCTCTGACGAAGCCAGATGTCGCCAACTTCACATATATTCCAAATCTCTATTTCGAGAGTCGTAAGGAAAATCGTTGATTTTTGGTAAACAACACGGGCAAAAGCTTGCTATGTGTTGGATTAATTACTATATTGCAAGCGGAACACGAGCGAGATTCAGTAGGTTTGCGTACATCCCTGAACGTACGCCATTAAACGTCGAACAAATGTTTGATGCAAACCTGTTGATTTAAGTTTGAGCATGATGGTGGCACTTTTGAACGAGTGTCGATCCAGCCTAACGATCGCAGGTGCTGACGATGACAAAACGCAAAAACAAAATCCGATCCGTTCGCTCGGATTTGGAAGCACCGACGCAACCCGATCGTCCAGCGGGTGAGTTGTCCGGGCGAAAGCATCGTCCGTTGACGACGTCCGCGAAAAACAAATCGAGTCAGATTTCAGGTCCGATGTTCGCGGCTGGAACTCTGGGCGCCGTAGTCTTAGCCGTGATCATCGGCTACGTCGTACTATTCCAAGACGTTGAAGATCAGTCGCAACGCCAGGCCAATAATTTCGGTCGCCAAAGTTTGACGTCGAATGATGACCAATCACTTGACCCAGCTTCACAATCCATGCACGGGTCTCAGGCGATCATTACAAATAAAAAGGTGACATGGGATGATTTGGATGATCCCAGTGCTGACGGTTGGGATACCGAAGTTTTTAGTGACCAGGTGAACGCAAAACTTTATGAACTTGGCAAGGTGCTTAGTCAGCCGACGAATGAGAAGTTTGATGCGTTAAATTCTTTTGTCGATAGCTCCTTTAAATGTCAACTGTTGAGACCCGAATCGCTGAACGTTGTATTTGAAGATCAAGGACTTATTGTCGAGCGAGCGGCAGGTGATCCACCCCTGTTTAACTCGGCTTGGTTCGAAGGATTACCTGGTTTAATTGAAGCCGTAAGAAAGTTCCGCGAGCCATTTGTTGAGGCATCAGACATTCGTTACAAGTTCAAGCTGTTTCGTGTTGAGCCCCAGAGTGCGACCGACGACGAGGTTGTGACTCGACAATTCTGGGCAATCACCGGAAACACGTCTTCGGGTGCGATCGAACAAAATGCAACTTGGGTGATGCGTTGGAAAACAGGTTCTGGTCACACCCCGGATCGCGAGCCACAATTGCTTTCAATCGGGATCGAAGAGTTTGAGCAAGTCAGTACAAAGCGTGGACCAGAGCCTTTGTTTGTCGACTGGACCGATGCCATACTCGGTGGCACGGAAAGCTATTCCCAGCAATTGTTGCACGGTTACAATTATTGGCTTGATCGCACTGAGACGCGTCCGTATTGGGAGCAACTAAGTACTCCGGGAATTGCGATTGGCGACGTGAATGGTGACGGGCTGGATGATCTCTATTTATGTCAGGAGCGAGGGCTTCCAAATTTGCTCTACCTTCGGAATCAGGATGGCACCTTGGCCGACGTGTCAAGACAGGCCGGGGTGGATTGGATCGAAGATTGCCGGAGCGCTTTAATTATTGATTTAAATAACAATGGTATCCAGGACTTGGTCGTTGCAACAACGGGAGGACTCATCATTGCGGAAAATGATGGCAACGCCAATTTCACTGTACGGACGATCTTGAAGGTGACGGATGATGTGAAGTCGATCTGTGCTGCCGATTACGATAACGATGGTCGGCTCGATCTATACGCAACAGTTTATAACACGAACGTTTTTGATGATGGTACGGTTGAGAATACGAGCATCGCTGCATCGCTTAGCAGTGAGACGATTTATGACATGAACAACGGTGGACGCAATTTGTTATTTAGGAACGAATGTCAAGATGACGTTTGGTCGTTTCGCGACGTGACATCAGAAGTCGGATTGGATGTCAGCAACACTCGCCTCAGTCTGGCTGCAAGTTGGGAAGATTTTGACAATGATGGGGACCAAGACTTGTACGTTGCAAATGATTATGGGCTGAACTGCTTGTATCGTAACGACAATGGAATTTTTACCGAGATCGGCGTTGAGACCGGTACTGATGACAAGAATTTCTCAATGTCCTCCAGTTGGGCCGATTACAACCGAGATGGTTTAATGGACTTGTATATCGGCAATATGTTCTCCGGCGCAGGTAATCGAATTACGGTCCAGGAGATGTTTAAACCGGGTATCAGCGACGAAGAGCGCGCCCGCTTTCTGCGACTTGCTCGAGGCAACACGTTGCTAAAGAATAACAGTGATGGAACATTTGACGATGTGACCATTGAAGCTGCGGTAAACGTGGGACGATGGGCATGGTCCTGCAACTTTGTGGACCTGAATAATGACGGCTGGAGCGACTTGGTTGTTGCCAACGGAATGATTACGACGGAAGACACGGGAGATTGCTGAAGTTTCTTTTGGCGGCAGGTCCTGTCGCATTCCGGGATTGATGACGCAGGTCAAGCTGACCCTCGAGGGTCTCGTGCGGTTGACGAATTGTTACAAATGCTTGCGGAAGGAAGATCGTATAGCGGCCGCGAACGAAATTGTAGTTTTCTGAATACAGGTTCGAACCCGGTCAGCCAGAATCGGTTCGCAACGATTTCTGCCGCCAGTCAACTCGACCTGATCGACGATAGTCGTGCGATCGCCGTCGTTGACTGGAATCACGATGGGGCATTGGATTTAGTTGTTTCGGGGCGTACCGCTCCTCGATTGCGGGTATTGATCAACCAATATGCTCGAACCAATGAGGCTGACGCTGGAAAGGAGAGTGACGGCGGCAACAGTGCCGGGAATTATGTTGCTGTGATGCTTCAGGGTGATGGCCAGATGAACGGTGTTGGGCGTTCAACAAATCGCGATGCCATTGGAGCAAGGGTTGAGGTCGTTACTGAAGAGAGC
This sequence comes from Pirellulaceae bacterium, assembly GCA_041748315.1. Classification (GTDB taxonomy): domain Bacteria; phylum Planctomycetota; class Planctomycetia; order Pirellulales; family Pirellulaceae; genus CALMEE01. Next base: position 12,304 of record JBGTDM010000260.1, on the reverse strand, counting down.
CAACAACAAGGCTTGAGGAATATTCAAACGTTGCGGGCTGGAGAAGGTTTCTTATCGCAGTCCAGCAAGACGCTTGTGTTTGGTTTGGGAAGCGATACCCGAATCAAGAAAATACTTGTGCATTGGCCAGGTACTGAGTTTGCAACTCCCGAAGAATTCGACGTTGATCAAGTCAATACTCGGTATCGATTGATTCAGGGAAGTGGAAGTGCAGAGCGAATAGAACCGCATCCTACGATTAGATTGGAAGCGAGCATGCCCCAGGCCAATCCGCGGACCAACGAGGGACGAATCCGCTATCAGTTACAACTCCCGATTCCTCCGCTTCAATACCATGATTTGAAGCACCGTGAACGGACGCGAACGCTGGACTCCAAGCGACCGGTTTTGATCGTCTTGTGGTCAAGCGACTGTCATCTTTGTCAACACGAACTCCAGGAACTTGCCACGCGTTCGCGGGAAATCAACAACGTTGACCTGGACGTCATCGCCTTATCTATGGATGCAATTAGTCCGGAAGGGTCAGTGGATAATGCGAAACGCTTCCTCGATCAATTGAAGTTTCCATTCGAGACGGGGTTCGCAACAGCCTCTTTTGTTGATCAGCTTCAAGAGGTTTACAATCACTCCATGCCGTTGCACAGCCCACTTCCAATTCCCGCGAGTTTTATGCTCGATCAACGCGGTCGGTTGTCCGTTTTATACAAAGGGGAGGTCAACGTCGACGACGTTTTGTCGGATCTCAACCATTTGACGCTTGACGCGCCGCAACGGTTTGCAAATTCAGCCGCCTTGCCCGGGCGGACCTTGGACCATCCGATTATCCATGACGTCTTGAGGCGACAAGAGGCGGCTGCTCGAAGTATGTTTGCAAATCGTTTAAACCGGGCAGGGGAGCATGAGCTGGCCATTGCGGAGTATCAGGAGATCTTGAAGTATCGACCGGACTTCGCAACGGCGCGATACGCCATCGGTGACGATTTGGTCCAAAGGGGAAAGATTGCCGAAGCAAAACAGTTTTATTCCGAATCCCTGATTCATCTTCCGAGGGACCAAAAACTGCATGCCTTTTTAGCCGATCTAAGTATGCGCGAAGGTGATATCGACAAGGCAGAATACCATTTCCACAAATCCGTTGAGTTCAAACCTGATTCCGCAGAATGTCATGTCAATTACGGGAATATCCTGCTTTACAAAAATCAACTGGAAAAGGCTGAACATCACTTTCGAGAGGCGATTCGGCTCAGGCCCGGGTTTGCCGATGCGCACCATAATTTAGGAAATGTTGCATTCAAACGACAGGATCTCGTTACGGCAAGGAAGCACTATGAGGAAGCATTGCGACTTCAACCAGACTTTGCCGAGGCACATTGTAATCTGGGCAATCTGTTCGCCAGTCAAAGCAAGTTTGATGAAGCGATCAAGTGTTACTACGAATCATTGCGGATTCGACCCGATTACCAAGAGGCAAAGCGTAGCCTTGCGCGTGTGATGATGTTGAAGAAACGGTCTGCTCAATGAACACCGCACGGCGGTTTTGTTCCCTGCCAGATCGAATCGATTAGAAATTAATCAAGGAGTATTTTCCGGTGCGACAATGAAATCATCACCAGTGGTTGTCGGACCATCAATGATCTTAATGACCGGCGTGTCCATTAGATATCCCTGAACAGGAAAGTCCATTGCGAGGGACTGTGGATTATAGCTCCATCCCAAACTCAGCCAACCATATTCCGAACGAGCTTGCACGAGCCGAAACTTTTGAACTTCCTGTTTGCCCTCGAATCCTTCGATTTCGTCCAGAAGTTTGATCGGTATCAGGTTCGCTGGAAGGTCAATGGCTTGTTCAAAGGGGTCCTTTTCCGATAGTGCATCTAACTGATCCTGGATTAGCGTACGCGCAGTAATCTGGTCCACGGTACGAATCCCCGGCTCTGAAAAATCAATTTTCGCGGGACCATCTTGAATCATTTTTAATTCATTGCCAACTTGAACGATTTGGAAGTTGAATCGAACATACATCGGCCCGGTGTCATTTCTATCTTTACGAAAGTTTGAACCATTGATGATGATTGCAATTTGTTGGTTCTCAAAAGCAAACTGAATGGGTTGTCCACGCTCAAAAGTAATCGTAAACTCATCCTCGCCGTCTAATTCAAATTCTGGTGGTACTTCTCCGGAAAACGATTCAATGATCTTTGCGAACTCCGAACTCTGAAAGGTCCGACCGTCGACAAACGGTGCAACCAGATTCGCCAACATCGACTCATGCAATTGAATCTTCACGTCCGCTTGAAACGGATATTGGGGAGGATCATTGACCGCTCCGATACGGTTCCAGTCTTCCAGGAAACCATGAACGAACAGCTCTGAATTTGAAGTATTCAGTCGGCCTTCCGGCAGTCGAATAAAATCCACCAACTCGGATGGCTCATACAACTTTCCCGTTTCATCGAATTCTGGCTTACCCGCCCGGGCGACACGATATCGAAAACCACTGACTTCTCGAACTAACTTGAAGTAGCCGAGGTGAGCCTCTGCCAACGAGGCCTTGCCTTTGGCAACCTCTGTTGCCGTTTCATCTCGAAACTGCTCATAGATTTGTTTTTCCGCTCGCTCTGAACCAATCTGCTCCGAGCGAAATTTTCGTTCCTGATATTGTTGAACGGCGATCCGATTGACAAGATTGAGGGAACAATCCGTTCCTAGAAAATCCGAACTCAGATTGGCTGATGCCGAAGGCTCAAAAGCAAGTAAGCCTCCCACATTCGCGATCAGCGGACGATGCCCAGAAAACTGAGCAAAGGATGTCGAATAGCCTGTAACGGGCCCTTTCTTCGTCTTCGAATCGGCGCGAATCGTTCCTTGCAGATTGACGTCGATCCGAGCCTGATAGGGATGCTCGATGAAATCAACTGAAATGCTTCCATTGGTGTGAGCAAAGCCCTGCACGCGATTATCGAGTACGACTTCATCAACCCACCGAACATCGCGGACTGGGCGCTGACTGGCAAATCGGTTAGCCAGTGACTCGCTGACTGTCAACTTAAAATTTGGTTTTGAATAGGTTTGTCGAATTGCACTGATCACATCGGGTGACTGCCCTAACTGATACAACCACCCAAGCCCTTGACTGACCAATAACTGCGCGCGACGGTCTGCATAATCGGACAAATTGTCAACCTGCTCATTGAATCCTGCGAGGGAAACCTGATAAATGCGCTGACTCTGATTCGAGTCGAATCCGTAGGTACAAAGCCGTTCCAAATAATCGATACGGTGTTCAACCAATTGCAGATAAAAATTGCCAATCTGGCTGGATGCGATTCGATACGTTGGCTGAAGTGCCCTTAATGTACGAGCCAACAACAGAATCTTTCGTTGCCGTTGATCATAGCGCGCATCTCCTGGGACGTCGGAGCCGGCATCTAAGAAGTCGATGGAGTTCAACAGGTCAATGAACTCGTTGACTTGTAATTGTCGCATGATCCTTGGGCGGTCGATCCCCCAAAGAGTCTCATAAAAATGCTGTTTTAGCAGCTCAATTTCTACTCGCAGGGCCGTCGTTGCCTCTTGCAATTGTTGATCGGTAATTGTTACAAAGCCGTTCGCCTCGTCGATCAGGATCGGACCCCGTTTTCCAGCTTGGATCTGCGCGATCTGCCGTTCGATGGAAAAACGAACGGACGAAAAATGTGGATGATCTAAGCCGGGCGCACCACTCCCGAACAAGTTTGCAATTTCTGACAAACGATCTGGGTTCGCATGCAATCCCATCGCAGACAAGGCTTCCAAATCTCCCAGTTGCAGGAACTTTCGCCAGTTATCAGAGTTTTGACCACTACCCAGCCATTCTTGCATGCGGTGGAGACTGAGTTGCAACTGCAGGGTACTGTCTTGCGCTCGGGCAGGATTGCTCGGCAACGCTGCAATCAAAAATGCGATTACAGGGACAAATCCAAACAAGTATCTGAACATGGTTAGCACTTTCCTTACTGAGCTGATTGATTCCTTGAGCGTCAGATCATCTGGCATTTCCGGATTGGAAAATCGTAGTGGCCGATATCGCCGAGATGGCGGGATGACGATAGCGGTTCGAACCGAGTCGTAGGCGCATGTTCCCGATCCGTGATCCCGGTAAATCCGACTGCGATTGGTTTCGAGCGGAGTTTTCACCTTGCCATCATCGATCAGGCACCAAGCGTGCACCTCAACGCTCTTTCCAAGGATACACCTAATCATACAGCAGGGGGGACATTTTTCTACAAAACCCACCAGAAATCCAGGCCCATCAAGCTTGTTATTGCCATGTTTGATTGAATCCGTACGGTTAAAAATTTTTTAAAGTCCCGGTAGGTCCTTTCCGCATGACACCAGGAGCCCCAAGAGACGATTTGTTCCGTCCCCTTCCCAAAACTCGAATCCTGACTTAGCATGAATCCTGGATAGTCAGAATGTCTGGAATTCTCCAAAAGTCCAAATTTCGTGTTGTTGATTTGAGGCACGTTTACGTATGAGCAATGATCCTTTACATGAACGCGGTAAAGCGCTTGAAGATCGGTTTTTCCAAGAGCGCGACCGGAAGTTACTCGAGAATCTTCGCCGCGAATACCAGGTTCGAACGACGAAAGAGGCTCTTTCTGCGGCAAGTGGCATCACGGACGATGTTGTCCTCGATGATTTGATTGCGAGCCAAATAACTGCCGAGACATTAACCGCAATTTCAATTGTGCCGCTTGTCGCGGTGGCATGGGCTGACGAAAAAATGGAACCTCGAGAAATCGATGCGGTGTTAAAAGCAGCCCACGATGCCGGAATTGAACGGGGAACGACTTCGCACGAGATCGTTCGAAGCTGGTTGGCCACAAAACCTGGCGATGAGCTGCTTCAGACATGGAAGGATTACATTTCCTCGTTGAAATCGACCCTGTCGAATTTAGCGTTGGAACAATTGAAGTCATCGGTGCTCAAACGGGCTCGCAGTGTTGCCGAATCTGCCGGTGGTTTTCTCGGTTTTGGTAATAAAGTGTCGGCAGTGGAACAAAAAGTCCTGGATGATCTGGAATCGGTGTTTTCAGAATGACGCCGATGAATTAATCTGAATGGTGCTCACGGATTGGGTGCTTCGAGTTCATGCTGGCTGGAAGTGTTATGACTCAAATTATGGATGATGAAATCGAGGCACCCCCATATCGCGTGAGTGTCAACCAAAGTGCGAGCCGATGTCCACCGGGCCGCCTCTGGCCTGCGCTAGAAACCTTGCACGTTTACGATTCTGGAATACCAAGATGAACGAAGATCTCCGTTCATTGCTTTTGACGACGACCGGTTCTGCCTCTCTGACGAGGGCGATCGATTCTAATCCGCGCCCGTTGCCCAAGGAAATTCTGGAACTACAGCAGCGATTTACTGATATTGAAAATGACGGAAAAATCAATTGGACAAACCACCTGCGATTTCATAAGAAGCTTGGTTCGGGGGGGCAAGGGGTCGTTTATCTTTCGGAGCGGCGAGGCGCCGACCAGTTTACGCTTCCCGTCGCTTTAAAAATCTTTTCGCCTGAGCGCTTCTTGTCGCTCGATGAATACGATTTGGCCATGTGCAGGATGGCGCAGATCTCATCAAAAGTAGCACGAATTCAACATGATCATCTTGTGCAGGTTCAAAATTTTCTCGATCGAAATCGGATTCGATTGATGGTGATGGAATGGGTCGACGGTTACGATTTGCGACGGCTGTTGACTCCAACGATGTTGGGGAAAATACGTGAGACAGTGAGTGAAAAGCGTTGGCGTTACATCAATGAAGTTTTAGTAACACAAGGAGAGATTCAACCCCGATTCAAACCGGGAGTCGCCGTGTCGATTGTACGCGATTGTCTGGATGCGTTGGCTGCATTGCACCGAGTCGGCATTATCCATGGTGATATTAAACCCGCCAATATCATGCTCAAACGAAGTGGGCATGCAAAAATCATCGATATCGGTTCAGCTGTTGACCTGGAAGACTTGCCTTCCCGCAGAGCCTGTACGCCAGCGTATGCCGCATTGGAAGTTTTGGAGGGAGGTGATAGTTTGCCTCAAAGCGATCTCGCCAGTCTCGGTTACGTCCTCGTGGAATTGCTCGCTGGAAAACCCATATTTGGTGGGGCCAAGTCGTTACAGGAGTTGATTCAGGCAAAACGTAGTTTGTCCGATCGCTTGACAGCGTTACTACCTTATGAAGTTGCCGTCAATGAGCTGCTAATGTCGTTTTGTCGCCATTTGATCGCGCCGGACCCCGCATGCCGATTCAACAGCGCAGAAGAGGCAACATTGATGGAAGATGGCGCTGCTGAATTCCATCGTCAGCTGATCAAGAGTGATCTGGCGTCCGAGTACGGCAACGACATTCGGATCTGGATTGAGGAGTTGCTGGAAATGGATGGTACGTTATTTGACGAACTGGATTGACCGCGTACGGGTCCGTTTTGATGGTGTGGATCGTACCTGGCAGCATCACTGAATGCCCCTAACCCGGGTTGTGTAACGATTTCCACAGCCGATGCCGCCGGGACTCGTTCCGTTCCCAAACGGAAAATGAGTGCGATCTCACCAAGGTGAAACTCGAAAGAAATTAATTCAATTATGTATACGATCACCGCCGACCAAATCCTCCCCTCGACGATCACCGGTTCATGGCCCCGGCCGCGCTGGATGGATTTGAGCATGTGGGGACAATCGATTGATACTTGCCTGATGGATGTGCGTTTTCGCGAGAAATTTCAGGACGCAATGTCAGTGATTATCAGTGATCAGGAGCGAGCTGGAATTGATATTCTCACGCACGGTGACTTGCATTGCGACGAGGATTTCGCCGGACGTAGTTGGCATCACTATCCCTTGCAGCGATGGGGCGGATTTGATGGAGATCACTTGCAGTCCTGGGAAACGCGTTCGCCGTGGCTCAAGTACCCAGCGGGCACAATGCTCAATGAGATTTACACTGGCTGGCGCTGGCCACGCGTCGTTGGAAGAATTGAATATCAGCCACTGGACTATCCTAAAATCTGGCGAATCGCGCAATCGCGCACAGACCGACCGATCAAGTTTGGAACCTGTTGTTCACAGGTGATGGGGCTGTTTCTCGATATTCACACCCCTCACTACAAGGACAAACGGGAGGTGCTGTGGGATATGGCACAGGCAATGAACCAGGAACTCCTGGCACTTCGTGATGCTGGATGCCGCTGCATTCAAATTGAAGAGCCCTGCCTGCACTTCATGGCGAACACCTTCGGCAAAGACCATAGCGATGTGCGGTTTTATTTGGACTGCTTCAATCGTGAAGTGCAAGGATTGGACGATGTCGAAATATGGATTCACACGTGTTGGGGAAATCCGAACATGCAACGCGTCATCGAGAACGATAGTTATGCTGAATCACTGGATATGTATATGAGTGAGGCTCGCGGAGACGTGTGGACCACCGAGACGAAAGATCGCAATTTCCGCGAGGTCGAATTGTTGGCACCATTCATGAACAATGCGGGTAAAAAGATCAGCATCGGAGTGGTAAGCCATCGTCGTTTGCAAGTTGAACAGCCATCGGAAGTTGCAGATTCAATTCGGCATGTCTTAAACTTTGTTCCAGCCGAACGGTTGATCGTCTCGACCGACTGCGGGTTTGGGCGGCAAGGCTGCAATCGCGACATCGCCTTTTTCAAGACGACCTCGCTGGCTCAAGGCTGCAATTCCATTCGCTCCGAATTGGGTTTGCCTATGACGCCGATACGCGCGGCACTCCCTCATCTACAAACCGATATTGTGCCCGATAAACCGAATTGATAATGAACCATCAGACCAACAGCAACTCATAATGGAGATTGCCCATGCGTTGGGGGATTCAAGGCAGTGCAAGCAGGCCGAAAAACTATATCGGTATTGCTTGCACACTCCACGACCCCGCGATTGCTGTCGTCGATTCATCGGGCAACGTCGTTTTTGCCGAGGCGGGCGAGAGACATTTGCAAACCAAACGAGCTTTTGGGTGTGTTGTCGATGATCCGAGTTTCAGCGACCGCGTGCTGGAAAAATTTGTTGAACCTGATGCCGATATCGTGGTCGCCAAGACTTGGAGCCGAGCATCGCTCAGAGCTGCGCGAATGGGCAACTGCCTTCGCGCCGCCATTCAAACATTGATCCCACTTCGGCACCGTTGGTCCGATCATCTGGAGTTGCTACGGTTTGTGCTGCGTCGCCAAATCAATACGACGTCCGTGGCATCTGAGTCGTTACGGTACAGGTTGCGGTACCCCAAGTCTCCACTGATCGCAAATCATCGCGTCATGTCGGTCAAGCATTTCAATCATCACCTGACGCACGCCGCTACCGGTTGCTTCACCAGCCCGTTTCGGGAGGCAGTCTGCGCGGTGATCGACGCTTACGGCGAAGACTCTAGCACGGGATTTTACTCATTCTCCAATGAACGGATTAAACCACTTCGTTATCCAAAAAGTCGATTTGGAAGCTTGGGCTGGTTCTACTCGCTGGTCTGTATCGGGTGCGGATTCGACTGGATTCAAGGGGAGGAGTGGAAAGTTATGGGAATGGCCCCCTATGGTAAGTTCGATAATCACATGTATGCAAAGCTAAGTGCGATGTTACAGGTTGAAGGTCTCAAAATTCGCGGTGGTCGCCGGATGATGCTCGATCCATTTTGGCGCGAGAACCATAGTCGTAACGCAGCCGATCTGGCACACACTGGACAAGTGGTGTTTGAGGAATGTCTGGAGAAGCTGTTAAACAATCTTGGTCGGCAAGGAATATCTGACAACCTTGTTTATATGGGTGGCTGCGCGCTCAATTCCTCCGCCAACGGCAAGATCCTGAACAAGACGCCATTCAAGAATCTGCACATCTATTCGGCTCCGGCCGACGATGGAAGTGCGATTGGTGCGGCCTTGCTGGCGTACGCGCAGGACCAGCCGTATTCAAGGAATCGGATCGAGCCCCTGACGCCATATCTTGGTGAATCCATGGATTCATTTGCTCTGAAAAACCTGGAAACGTTTAACGGGACTCACAAACTCCGAAGATGTGGACAACAGATTTGTACGGAGGCCGCGCGGTTGCTCGCTGAAGGAAAGCTCGTCGGCTGGATTCAGGGTCGCGCTGAGTTTGGGCCACGGGCTTTAGGAAACCGCTCAATTCTAGCAGACCCACGCAACCCCAATGTCAAAGATTTGATCAATGAACGCGTCAAGTTCCGGGAAGAGTTTCGGCCGTTTGCGCCGTCCATATTGCACGAGTTTGGTCCGCAATATTTTGAAGATTATACGGAATCGCCCTACATGGAACGGACCCTGCGATTTCGATCTGAAGTTCAGGACAAAGTACCGGGTGTTGTGCATATCAACAACACGGGTCGATTGCAAACCGTAAAACGTGAATGGAACGAACGATATTACTTGCTGCTGAAAGAATTTCATCGTCAGACCGGCGTCCCGCTATTGCTCAACACGAGTTTTAACGTCATGGGTAAACCGATTGTGAATTCGGTAGAGGATGCCGTTGCCGTGTTCTATACCACCGGCCTCGACGCCATGGTCATTGACGATCTCCTGTTTGAAAAGTAAGTGTCCAACAAACAAAAAAGCACCACATTACCTGAATGTGATGCTTCTTAACGAAGGTAGGTGGTGTTTGTGTCAAACGCTCATGTTCAATGACCATCGGCTACTTCCAGAGCCCATTAAGTGGCCCGGAGTTACCGTCGATCGATCGTCATGGCGATTAGCGTATCGAATTGGATCCGGGCAGACTCGAAGGATTACCGGTCCGGAGTTGTGACGATGATTCACCATTTCCCGCATAGAATTGCGTCGTTCCCTCAACGACTTCTCGTGCTCCATCCTCCTCGCAAATCAATTGTGCCCGATGCACATGCTTTCCGGGCTGACTTGCAGAAGCCATCACTTTGAGCGTAATTTCCTGACCAGGCTCGATGCGATCAATCGGCGAGAAAATTACTTGACCCGTGATCACTTCATTGGCATGGCCTACCGCAGATGTCGGCTCGATTCCATCGGAAAACTGCATCACGACCTCGACTTGCCTAGCGATCTTGCTGCCACGATTGCGGACCTTGATTTGATAAACAACCTCTTGTCCCGTGGGCAACGGTCCCGGTGGGTCGTCAATCGACAATTTCAAATCGGCGACCGCCTCGACAAGTGTCTTGAGCTGGGCCGTCATTGCCAAGTCACCTTTTGCGCGACCGGCAACTTCAAAATTCATTTCGCCAGCGCGACTTAGTTGGCAATTGATTAGGAATTTGCGCTCCGTGTTGGGTGCCAAGACTCCGACTTTCCAACGGATACCGCCTTGAACCTGTTCCACAGCATCCACCCCTGATAGGTATTCAACACCGGCAGGCAGAGCTACGGCGGCGATGACATCCTGTGCAACAGCATCTCCGATGTTGGCGACGACGACTTCATAGGTTCCCACACTTCCCGCGTATTTCATTTGTGGTCCGCCAAATTTTACGTCGAGTTCGCCACGACGAACAATGACCTTCCGGGAATCGGTTTGTCGCAAATCGCCGTCGGCACTGGCTAACGTTGTAAGTTCAATCGAACCGGATTGGCGAGCAAAGAGTTCGACTTGGATTTGCTTTTTGCGCCCGGGTTGAATATCTCCTAGTGCAGCGCGTTCACCGCCGAGTGCTTCCGGTAAAATAACGCTTACATTCTCAGCAGTTCCCGTACCCGGATTACTGACGGTTACAGAGTATAGCGCCTTATCTCCAAACTGGACCTCATTCGGACCAGATATCTCGACGTCCAGCCGAGGCTCAGTGACTTGAACAGACGCCGAGCCTTTGATTGGCATCACGGTCCATTCGATATTCAAATCGAACATTTTTGCTTCACGCGGAACGACATCAATCGTAAGTTTCTCCGAAGTTCCCGAGGCGATTTGAGGGACCGTCCAGATCAGGCGGTTTTGCTGCGATCCGTCGGTTAGCTCGCGAGTCCCCAACGTCGTGTTCATGTACTTGACGTCGATCCATCCCGGAATATCAACGCCTACAATGACGTCATTTGCGGTCGTCCGATCGTCGTTGTGAACGAGTATTTCATATCGAGCTGGTTTGCCGATCCCAACGCTTGAGGGACCCGTCGCATGGACCCTTAATTTTGGTCCCTCAGTGCGTATCTGCGACGCCGAATCTGGCGAGACTTCGACAGTGCGAAAACTCGATGCAATTCGATCATCGGTTTGAAGTTCCGTGGTGTTGGGCAAACTCGTTGGAACTCCTTCATCGGTTACCTCCTGGTGCGACGCTTGTCGCTCCAACGTCGATTCTTGGATCATTGGCTCATACACTGCTTCGCTAGTGCCTTGCGTTGGATCAGAATTTCGAATCGGATTTTCCGTATGATCGTGAGCAAATGGTAATCGGGTGGCTGAAAATCTGGACGTTGACTGTGATGGAAAATCCGGTCCATCCTGCGTTGCTCCCGTTCGTGTCGCTTCAAACGTAGCTGAATCTTTCACGGTGCGACCGTCGTTGGTTTCCCGTAGTCGCTGCATCGGCTGATCGGAATATGGATTATTCATTGGTTCAGGTGTTGCCAATGGAAATTGGGGCATTGGCTCCCGAGCTCCATCCTGCGAAGTCGGATCACTTGGATTTGGCGAAGCCTCGCCGCTCAGGATTGACGGCACCGGAACTGAATCCTGAGTATAAGCGACCTGTCGAACCTGGCCGCTTTGAACCCCTTGATCACTAATTGTAATGGTGTTTGAATAGCCAATGGATCCAGCTTGAAATCGATCCACTTCATGCGGAGCAATCTGCTTGGGTCGCGATCCATCAACAGGATGTTGCCGCCCGAACTGATCCGGGTTGACCATTGGCGGATAATGACCATTCGCCGTCGGCGGCTGAATGGGGCGAGTGGGCAAGCGCTGAGCTTGCGAACCGGTTCGCTGTTGTGCAAACGACAGGGATGCTTGAAATGTGAACACCAAGCAAAACGTTAAGTGCAATCCAATGCGTATCATGGTCCTACCTTCGTTATTGGTTTTTGATACATCAGAAGTCGTATCGGCAAATTCGACTGTACCGATTAAATCGAATTGCAAAGTTTTTCCGAAAAAGTAGATTGAGTAATTTGGGAAATCCAACAGGACGCTAGCAATTCCGGATCCTCTTGATTGCTGGACTAATATCAGCGTTGATTACGCCCGAATCCGTCGTCCAGCCGACCATTCGCCACACAGTCGGGATCTCAATCCGGTCGCCGATCGGTGCT
>JBGTDM010000259.1:0-8796 GCA_041748315.1 Pirellulaceae bacterium | reverse complement strand
CGGCTTGTGACGAAATCGTTGGATTGGTCACTGCGGCGTTACTGAAATAGCCATAAAACTCCTCGAGCGCGAAATAGGTTTCGATCGAATCTCGCAAGCTGGAAAGAAGTTCGGACAACACCCGTGGCCGAATGCTGGCCTCGACCGTAAAGGCATCCGCAATCGATTTGATCAACTGTTTAAATTGGACATTGTCCTCTTTTATTTCGGCCAGAAAAGCTGCATTAAGGGTCAGCTTGTTGGTTTGGTCTCGACGCAGATGGTCGCCAGTTTCTCTGCTCATTGTAGGCCCGCCTAAAAACACGGAACAATTGTGCGATCATCAAATTTTAACGCTTTTTGGGCAAAGAGCAAAACTCTTTTTCAAAAATAAAAAATAATAGCCGTTGACGCACGCCACGGTGATATGCATTGGAGTTTGAGTCCAAAAAACTTAAATCTGAACATTTTCTTACTCGGTTCTTGTGTCTGTCAGATTGGCAGCATTGCATGAACATTCTTGGGCCCAAGGGTCAGATAAAAAAATCGCCAAGCGCCCAAATCGCGCGTCAGGCACCAAGCACCGACCACGTCGAGTTTCTGCTCGTGGCTTTCTCCAGTCACAACTTCCAACATCGGCTAGAAGAAGCATTTGACATATGGACTTGGCCGTCGCACTTATCGTCAGGGCAGTGCCGCTGAACCCCAACCTCTGAATTCCACGATCGGAACTCGATTCATCTCGACATGCGTGCCAAAGTTGACCGTCCCAATGACTTCGCGAGTGCTGTCGTTGACTCCCTTATTGTGGTGAGATTTGGCACGGAGCGTGTTGGATTATTTTTTACAAATGCGTCGCTGCAACCTTTCCATCGTCGGCGGGCGAATTACACTAAAGGGAGTCATTGTAGCGTTCAGGGTAATGCTACCAAAACTGGATCGGTATACGCATGCCGGTCGCCCGTAGCATCGGGGAAGCCTGCGCTACTGGCGCGAGCTCGCCGCTCATTTCAATTTCATTCAATGATTGGTTTTCCATCCTGCATGGGACCGAAGTCAAGACACTGCACCAGGTAACGAACCGTAAATTAATGGAGGCGCTTTGGAGATGCATCGAAGAGAATTGTTTTCCAGGAGTTGGTTGATTGTATTGTCGGTCGCTTTGACGATGAGCTTGAATGCTCGTGTGGCCAGCCAGGATTCCGATGAGCCCGAAGATCCCGCGCCTGGAATCAATTCAGGGCTCGTTTCGTCACTGTCGTTTCGCAGTATCGGACCAGCGTTGATGTCCGGACGGATTGGTGATATTGCCGTTGATCCGGTGAAGTCAAGCACCTGGTACGTCGCTGCATCCTCAGGAGGTGTTTGGAAGACAACCAACTCCGGTGTGACCTGGAATCCGATTTTCGACAATTATGGATCGTATTCAATCGGATGCTTAGCCGTCGATCCGCATGATCGTTTCACGGTGTGGGTAGGAACTGGCGAGAACAATTCGCAACGAAGCGTTGGCTACGGAGATGGCCTGTATAAGTCATCCAATGCTGGTGCCTCGTTCGTTCGAGTCGGCTTGGAAAATAGTGAACACATTGGGATGATTCGAATTCATCCAAATGATGGAAACACGGTATTTGTTGCCGCCCAAGGACCACTATGGAGCGATGGGGGTGATCGAGGGCTATATAAGACTACGGATGGTGGGAAGACTTGGAGCAAAATTCTACATATCAGCGATCAGACAGGAATCAATGAAGTTCATTTGGATCCGATCAATCCCGATATCATGTACGCCGCCAGTTACCAACGCCGCCGCCACACCTGGGTACTTATTGACGGCGGGCCGGAATCGACAATCTACAAAAGCGTTGATGGCGGAAAGACCTGGCGCAAAGCTGATCGTGGCCTACCGAGTGTCGACAAGGGCAAAATTGGCTTAGCGGTTTCACCCATCAATTCCGAGATCGTCTATGCAATTGTCGAGGCCGCAGAGGGACAAAGCGGATTCTATCGAAGCGCTAACCGTGGCGAGTCATGGCAACGCATGAGTGGCTATATTTCCGATAGCCCCCAATATTACAATGAAATCGTGGCCTGTCCTCATCAATTCGACCGGGTGTATTCCCTTGATACCTACATGCAAGTGACGGAAGACGGCGGGCGAAATTTTTCGCGTCTGGGCGAGGCCGATAAACATGTCGATAACCATGCACTCGTGATCGACCCAACGGATCCAGAGCACTTGTTGATCGGTTGTGATGGTGGCGTCTACGAGACTTGGGATCGGGGCCAAACCTACGATTTCAAGGCGAATCTGCCGATCACTCAATTCTATAAAATCGCCGTTTCTAATGAAAAGCCGTTTTATTACGTCTACGGTGGTACCCAAGACAATGCGACACAAGGGGGGCCCTCGCAAACAGCCAACATCCACGGCATTCGCAATAGTGACTGGTTTATCACCGTGTTCGGAGATGGATTCGATCCAGCAGTCGACCCCGAGGATCCGGATACGATTTATTCGCAATGGCAATATGGAGGACTTGTTCGATTCAATCGCAAAACGGGCGAAACGGTCGATATCAAGCCGCAACCGGAAAAGGGGGGCGAACCTCTGCGATGGAATTGGGACGCCGCGCTGGCAATCTCGCCGCACAACAGTAAACGCATTTACTATAGTTCGCAGATGTTGTTTCAAAGTGATGATCGTGGAGATCACTGGACCGCCATTAGCGGTGACTTGTCACGCAATATCGACCGAAACAAGTTGAAGGTGATGGGGCGCGTCTGGGGTGTTGATACCGTCGCAAAAAATGACTCGACTTCACTCTATGGCACGATCGTTTCGGTCAGCGAATCGCCGTTGGTCGAAGGATTGATCTACGTTGGAACGGATGACGGCATGGTTCAAGTTACTGAGGATGGCGGCGCGACATGGCGAGGAATTGAGAAGTTTTCCTCATTGGATATTCCGGAGTTCGGCTACATCAATGATATTGAAGCAGACCTGCATGACGCAGACACCGTTTATGTTGCAGTCAACAACCATAAGCGTGGCGACTTCAAGCCGTATCTTGCCAAGTCGACCGATCGAGGAAAGACCTGGATCAATATTTCAGGTAACTTGCCCGAGCGAGGTTCGGTTTATTGTCTAAAACAAGATCATGTAAATCCTAATCTGCTGTTTTGCGGGACCGAGTTTAGCTGCTTTTTCACCATCGATGGAGGGGAGAAATGGACTCAACTGAATGCGGGTCTGCCTCCCATCGCGGTTCGAGATATGGAAATTCAAACCGTGGAAAATGATTTGGTGCTCGGCACGTTTGGCCGCGGAATATATATCTTGGACGACTACTCCCCACTGCGTCAGCTGTCCGAGGAGCTGTTGAATGAAAACACCATCTTTCCGATTGCAAAAGGCTTGATGTATCCTATCAGTGCACCGTTGGCCGTGGGGACCAGGGCTTTTCAAGGGGCAAATTTCTATACGGCACCGAATCCCCCCTACGGCGTTACCTTCACCTACTACTTGAAAGATTCTTTGGAGACCGCACAGGCCAAACGGAAAAAGGACGATGCGACGGCTCAGCGCGCGGGGCGCGACGTCTTCTATCCACCATGGGAAGACCTTAAAGCTGAGGATCGCGAAGTCGCACCACAAGTTTGGTTGACCATTCGCGATCAAAATGGTGACGTCGTCAATCGCTTGAATGGAAGCACTCGCAAGGGATTACACCGCACCGAGTGGGACTTTCGGCACGGTGGATTTGCAACCGGCGGTCGCCGACGAGGTGGGGGTGGACCCGTGGCGGTTCCCGGCACCTACACGGTGGAAGTTTCACAGTTCGTCAACGGTGAGTTGACCGAACTCATCGCAGCGACAGAATTTGAAATTGAGCCGTTGTCATTCGATGAAACCGCCGAGGATAAACAGGTGGAGATTCTGGAATTCGTCAAAATGGTCAATGAGTTGGCAAAATCCGTGAATGCGGCAAATTCGGTGGCTTCGGAAACCAGGGAGCAGCTTGCCGCCATTAAAGAAGTGATCGAGAACTCAACAGTCCTTGATCCATTGATGTTGAATGAAGTTCGGGAAATCGAATTGCGACTGATGGATGTCATGGAAAAGTTCGATGGTGATCCGACCCGAACGCGACGCAATGAAGACGGCTATCCCGGGCTGAACAGCCGCCTTCGCACCACGATGATGGGCGCGATGGGATCGACTGAAGGTCCCACTGGCACCCATCGACGGCAATATGAAATTGCAGGCGAAGAATTCGAAGAGGTGATTGACGACTTGCGACAAATTGTGGAAGTCGATATCGATGCTCTCAATCAGAAACTTGATGAAGCGGGAGAGCCTTGGACGCCAGGTCGTCGGATTCCTGATTGGAAAAAATAAGCGCAGGGCGCTTCGCCAACATTTCCCGGTAGTCGGCTGCCATAGAGTAGCAATTTAGATTGACCCGTTGCGTCGGCAAACCTGAAGGGCGATCGTCCTTCAGGCGATGGTGGCGAATCCGAATGGGTTCATTGACTTTACCGAAAAACCGTACAATTTAGGTTTTCGATTGGGAAGTGGTGATGCGAGGGCTTGCTTGTGACGGACCGTGTACCGTTGCCCTTGGATCAACCGACGCTTGAGAATTTAATCGCGATAGATTTCCAGCAATTGCAGGGCGATTGTTTCGAGTTCCCGGTAATAATCGCTCTCTGCCATGCGGTCCTTCCGTGCGCGCAGCCGTTCCAATTCGTATTCCAATGCATCGCGATCAACGATTTTTTCGGAAGGAAGCGATTGGCGCTCGGGGTTTGTAAACAAAAACAGTTGATTCGCACGCAGCCCATCGGTAGGCGTTCCCGTTTTGGCTTGTCGCACGGCTCGAACCCCCCGAAACCACTCTAAAGGTGTTCCCAACCCATCGTGATTGTCATTAAGCAACGCATGTTCGGTGGCAAGGCGGTTTTCACTTTCGTAAAATTCTGCCGTATGCCGCGATGCCGCCAATACCAGTTCCAATAGTGAAACTTGTCCATCTTTGTCGAGGTCAAATTGAAGGTCGGCCGTTGCGGCGGCGGCAACCGCGCGGGAAAGATAATCGCCAAATCGACTGAAACTGTATTCGTAGCCGCTCTTGGTGGCTGTAACAACAATCCGACCATCCCTGAAAAGTTCGTTGATAAACGGACCGCTTGCCGAGGCGCAGTTGATCACGATGCATTCGCCAGGAATGGAATCAAGCAGCACCTTCAAGTCAGCCGCTGAAAGGTCAGGACCTGGAAGGTTAAACTTGGCTACCTTTCCATCAAAAGTGCCATGACCGATCAATACTAACCAAAGGGGGCGGTCGCCGGAAGTCGAAGTGCGGTCCGACAACGCTGCCCGCAATTGTTCCAAGCAAGTCGCGGCAGGTTCTGAACCGTCGATCAACACCGTTGGAATGCCGTGCTGCTGAGCGGCATCGATCCATCGGCTCGCCCAAATCTGGAACTGTTGCGAGTACGCAGGTTCGCCACCTGCACCGACCACGACAATCAGTTCACCGGCCCCATGAGTGCTGTCCGCTGCAATGGCAGCGGCCCATCCGTTGCCGCCGACGAGCAGTGCAACGACTAAGCTGACAGACCGATGGATTCGATTTCGTTTTAGACTCAATGCGTTGATGATGTTACTCATTTCCTTTCACCGGTTCTTTGCGGTTGATGTGCAAGTGAAATCGTATCGCTTATGCATTATGACGATGGATGAACTTCAGTCAAACCGGTCACATCCGCAAGTTGCCGAGTACCAGGATCGTAAAGTGAGGAAACCCGCCAAGGACTGACAAGTCCGCAGGCTAACAGGTGAATCCACGTTGTAAGGTGGATGTTTATACGGCATAATGGCTGGTCACTCAAAAATGAGGGGCCGATCTCCGGTACAACGGCAACGTCAAAACTGAGACTTCAGTGGGACAGAGTACGAACCGGAGGAAAATATGGACTTTGAAAAGATCACTTACGTGCTCTAAAGCACTGGAAAGTCTAATGTGAGAGTTTTACTTGTCGGCGACATCGTGGGAAAACCCGGTGTGGACATCGCCGTTCAGACGCTGCCGGGTTTGAGGCGGCGCGAGTCAATTGATATCGTGATTGTGAATGGTGAAAATGCTGATGGGGGATCCGGTATTAATCCCTCAATTTATAAGCGGCTCAAGAACGATGCTGGCGTCGATTGTATCACGCTTGGCGATCACGCGTATCGAAAACGGGATATTCTCGAAACGCTGAGTTCAAAAGATGACATCATCCGCCCAGCGAACTTTCCTGATGATGCGCCCGGAAACGGTATGATGGTCAAAAAGTTTTTTGGCCAACAAGTTGCAATCATCGCTTTGATCGGCCGAGTCTTCATGAAGCCCGTGGATTGTCCGTTTACGAAGGCGGATCAGCTACTGTCGCAATTAGACGAGTCGATCAAAATCCGCATCGTCGAATTCCACGCCGAGGCGACAAGCGATGCGCAAGTCATGGGGAGGTACCTTGATGGCCGAGTTTCCGCGGTTTTAGGAACGCATACCCATGTTACCACAGCGGATGAGCAAATTTTCCCCAAGGGTACAGCTTTTCAATGTGATATCGGTATGACGGGACCCCATGAAAGCATTCTGGGAAGGAGTATCGAACGTGTAATGACAACGACAATTTCGTTTCTTCCAACAATGTTTCATGTCGCTGTGAATGACGTCCGCCTGTCGGCGACACTGGTGGAAATTGACGAAGAGACCGGACTCGCAAAATCTATTCGCCGAATCCAGATTAATGAAGATGATGCAGTTGACTTGCAGAATCTCGATTAGATCGAGGCCCGTTCCACAGGAGTAAAGCAGTGAGTGAGAGGTGGCGTGCCCGGATGACTCGGATATGCTAAATGGGACTGGATTCGCGGAGTGAGGAAACGGCGGAATCGGACGTTCTAATGGGTGCATTCCCCGTTGATAGCATTTGTGTTTCTGTTAGGTTTTAGCTCGTCGGTTGAACAGATTGATATTGAAATGGCCAGGAAATGCCTTTACGCTTCCGTCGCTAATGGTGGAAACGTAATATTGACGTATTGCTGGCCAGTCGTTGGCAGAAGTTAGAGTGAACCTGAAATGATAGGTAGTGGGCAAATTCAGTCCTACTCGCTGCGGATCATCTTATTGATGGTTGGCTCGTGTGGGATTGCCATGCTGTTGATTGCGGGTTCGCTTAAACCAAGTCCCCGAGGAGTGGGGACACACCAGCAACTTGGTTTGCCAATGTGTGGCATACTCGCTTGGTCAGGGCGCCCTTGCCCATCCTGCGGGATGACGACAAGTTGGTCAAACCTGATGCATGGTCGGTTTGGAGAGAGCCTTCGAGCCAACCCGGCCGGAACCTGGCTAGGGCTTTGGGTGCTGATTCTCTCGACTTGGGTTTTGGTGTCGACAGTTATCGGCCGTTGGTCGCTAGTCAAACCAAATCCTTGGTTTTTCCTAGTGCTGTTGTGTGTAACTCTTGGATTGATTTTGGCAGTTTGGATTTTCCGATTCTTCTTTTAATGGCAGGAACCATGGACGGCTCCAGGAAATTTATCGTAACCGGTATCGTATTGCCTCTGATCATGTTACTGGCTTTCAGCGGTTGCATCGGGACAGCGGCCCAAATGCTATACATCCTCAAAGGAAACAAGGCGAAAGCGGCCTACAGCGGCCTGAAAAATAAACGAGTAGCCGTCGTTTGTATCTCGGATGCCTCGTCTTACGGTCCCGACGCGTTGACTCAAACCTTGGCTAAATCCCTGAGCGCGCAGCTCAAGATGAATGTCAAAAAGGTCACAATTATTCCGTACGCCGAAATTGAGAACTGGAAAGACCAAAACGGATGGGCGGAAGTCGACCCAGTGCAATTAGGCAAAGACCTCGAAGCACAAATGGTGGTCGCACTGGAAATGACCGGATATTCGATCCGCGAAGGCCAGACCATGTATAAGGGGCGATCAACGATCACGACGACAGTCTATGACATCGACGAAGATGGAGAAATTAACTTCGTTCATGGACCCGAGTACTTCGAGTTCCCCAAGTCCCATGCACGCCCAGCCATCGGGACCTCGGAAGCTCAATTCGAGTCGGCCTATCTGGCAAGGATTGTGGCCTATACCAGTCGGTTGTTCTACGACTATGAAAAAACAGAAACGTTTGGCGAAGATGCCATTCTGTTCGATTAGTCTTGAGCCCAGCACCCAGCAAGCCCAGTGCTTTGTCAATATTAAGAGTTCGGATTGCTGAGTATCAGACGGAACGAACTAGCGTCCGGTTTTTACGGCCTGAACCGGGTGCTAGTGCCATTCGGCTTACCCTAAAAATACGAGTCTATTCTCGTTGACGCAATATCCCACCTGTTAATCGTCAACGAACAGAAGTTGCAAATGTCAGTCCCCCAGCCCAAGTGTCACTTCACGCTCAATTGGGACAACGACATCTTTGGTGGATTTGAAGTATTTTACCTTAGCCGTCACGTTGTCATGTTTGCCGACCAATCGAAAGTTGCTGTTATAGGTCATCTGTTGATTAAACCCGTAACTGGATTGCCCTGCCGATGAAGATTTAATTTCGGCCCCCTGAGCGTCATAAAATTTGATTTCCTGGAGAGACGCCAAGGACTTGTTGCTCTTAAAGTTGATGATCATGCCGTCATCGCCGAACGGATCTTCCTCGACCTCTTCGATCTCAACATCGATTTCGCCAAGCTTTCCTTCCGTACCAGGGTCAAGTTCGAAAATGTTCTCAGCCAGCCCCAAATCCGAACCGGTCG
>JBGTDM010000258.1:0-4653 GCA_041748315.1 Pirellulaceae bacterium | reverse complement strand
ACGGGTCGGGACATTTCGGGCGGTCAAGGTGGCGCGAGCGGCTCGGCTGGTCGCTCAAAGAGGTTGTGTTGCTGGTCCATGTGTTGGACGCAGACGCCGAGCCAGGCGCTGCAGCAGACGGCGGCGGCATGTAGCGTTTCTGGAGTTCGTAGCTCACTCGGCCCCCGCCGCTGCTGAACTCTATCGTTATGCGAAATAGGAATTTGCTCCAGTGTCTGAGAAGCATGTACCACACGACTTTCTGTTGATGTTCGCTCCCGAACACTGGACTTTCGCTGCGACATTTCGGCAATTTATGGGCCCACCGTTCGAGGTGAATCGCGAACTTGGGCGAGGCGCACGCTCCGCAGATAGCCACATCGCGAAATTCACAGTTCTCGCGGGACTTGCCAATCGACTCCGACAGCAACTCGGTGAAGATCACGCTGAACTGGAATTGAAGGGCCATTCTTCCGCAAGCCGCAGCAAGGAATACGCAGCCTTAATCGAAACTTTGTTCTGCGAACTGTATGCTTCTCTCGATGGCATTCGGCGACTCCTATTTGCGGCCTATCGCAATGTGCAAGGAGTGCAAAACAGATCGACTGAGCGACTCTTTGTGCGTGCAAAAGAGAATGGCTACGGCGCGGAGTTCCCCGCAGAAATTCGAGACTTGCTCGCAGCTGCATACGACTCATGGTTTCAACGGCTCCGCAAATTACGAACCGAAGTCACTCACGGCGACATCGGAAGTTGCCATGTGGATACAAAGACTCAAAAAGTCTGTTACATGCATGGCGACCTCGGCACACCAACCACGGCTCTTGTAATCGAAGACATTGACACTGAACTGAATACCCTGTTTGAAAGCGCTCTCAAGCTCAAGGAAAATGTGTTCGCGGTGTTGTGCGCAAAGCTCGTCCCCGAAGATCGAACCGTAATGTGTGGCATCTACAAGGGGCGTTGCTATCACCGAAGTGTGTCGTATTCTCCAGCTTTGACTTTCAATGACGGCTGCTGCAAATCTCTGCAATGGTTTCACTCGGAGCCCGGCCTTGAGTGTCCTTTGCGTAATGATTGTGGTGCGTATCAAAAGGCTAAGGCAATCGAAACATCAAACGCATAGTTGGGTATCTGGCTCCGTCCCCTCAACTGCAGAGTCAGCTCGCTCATCGTTGGATTCCTCCCGAACACAGTGTAAAGCTCAGTTTCTACCGCCAAGGAAAAGGATTCCCCAGTGGCAAATCTATTCACCCTTGCGGATCTTACTGGTCAGCTCGGCGGCCGTCACCGACATCTCAATGAATGGGTGATCGGACAAACCGCCTCCATCCGCAGAGTCGTACTTGATCCCGTGATCAATGGCCAGAGTCACGGACAGATCCTCTGAGTGCAGCACATGCTGTACCGTATCTTCTCGGGTTTCGGTCGGCCAAACCCAACCGTTCGCCGCGAGTACTTCCTTGATCCTGCGGTGAGCAGATTGCTTCTGGGGCCAACCGAGCCTCAGATTGAAGTCGCCTGCTATTACGGTCCCGTGCCTTGGCAACTCACGTATGGCGTCAACCTGTTCATCGAGCCGATCCGAGTACGTTTTACGGCTTGCCTTGCTCCAATGGTCCTTGATCGTAATGACGTTTCCGTAGAGCTGCTTGAGCGGAGATGAATCCGCAACGCTGCAATGCAACCCGTTGACTGGTTCAACAACCTCTGATTTCTGTAGAGAACGCCTGCTATAGATGGCGACTTGATGGTAGGCATTCGGAGAGCCGTAGAAACGATCCACGTTTTTGAAAGGGCTTGCAGAACTTAGCTCGCGGCCGTAACCGGGAAGCTGAATCGCCGCATTCGCTTCGGTGATCACGTAGACGTCGCAGTCCGCCTGAAGGAGATAGTCGACAACGCCCTTGAATCGCTGCTCCTTCCTATTGGAGCCCGAAGAAGCTTCTGGATGGTCGATATTCCAAAGGCCGATTCTCATGACTGCACACCTCACGGGCCAACGATGACCTTCGGGAACGGAGCGCACACAGGCCACCTTGGAGCGACTCTGCTGACAGCACTTTCAATATCGAGCACGCGGTCCCGATCAAGAACGATTAAGAAACAATCTGGGAACGAGTCACACCCGTGGTAATCCATGAATCCAATTGCACTTCGCAGCTTCTCCAGATCGGTCGTTAAGGAACGACCCGAGGTATAGCTTGATTCTGTGATCTTGAATTCGGCGAGGACGTCGACTTCTTTCAGCGTTTCCAGAGTTCGAGGCGACGTCGGAGTACCGCTTCCCCAGCCGGGAGTACGTGACTTCCACGTCCGCAAGTCGATTTCCGACCGCGATACTGCAAAGTCGAAGTTGATCGCCCCTTTGGTAACACTGATCTCACCGAATGGACTCAAATCCTGTCTCGGAAGCGTCAACTCGGCGATCACCAACTGCGGATCGATGAGCTTCGCCATCGTCATCAGGAGCCATGATTGATGAGGCACCTCACGAGCACGCCGGTGGCCGAACTGCTGGAAGTATTCAGCAATGCCCGCTTCAAACAACTTAGCAGGACTACGAGTGTGCATCTTGAATGGTTGGCTGAGGGCAGACTTTGGCGACTTCGATAAAGCAAGCCTACCCTTCCTCGACCCGCCTGATCAACTCCCACGCCTTCACCCCCAACGCCTTGGCCAGCCGGAAGACCACATCCAGCGAGGGCGACTTGTCGGGGTTATTCTCCAGCTCGGAGATATACGTTCGGTCCACGCCCGAGGCGTAACTTAACTGCTCTTGCGTCATTTCCGCATCTGCTGCCCTTCAAACTCGGTCCCGGGCAGCGACCCAATCACGATCTGGCGTCACTGAAACGGCTCAACCGCTGCTCCAATATGGCGACCACGAATTCGCCCAAATGAACCCGATCCGCCCGTACAAATCTCAATCGACTTCCCAAGACCGGCTGGCGAAGGACCACGAGCTTTTCAACGCCAAACGCACCATTTTGCCGGCAATATTCACTAAATTGGCCTCAATTCCCGTCCTTTTAACCAATACCCGTACAATGCCCCCCCATATCCTGCCAGATCCGGTCGTCAGCGGCGATCAGACGGATATTTCTGCCGTCTTACGAGAATACCATTGCGCCAGCCCCGCTACGATCCAGACGAGCCCGGTCGCAATGCATGGATTGACCACAACGACCCAAGATTCTCTCAATGGCAGACCAATGAAGCTGGCGGCAATGACAGGCAACGCGACTACGGCCGTTAATACCGGCCACTCTGAGAAAGGTCGCTTTGTCGATTACCCTTCAGCATTTAGTTGCTGGGGGGAACCGATGGCTAAGCAGCTCAGTATGTGCCAGATACAATCGATCATCACGCTTCACCGGTCAGGCCATTCCAATCGCAAGATCGCCGAACTGCTCGGGATTCATCGCGAGACGGTGGGATCGTCTTTTGCCCACGATGGCGAAATGCCCAGGTTTCGCTCGGGAAAGTCGCTCAAACGTCCCACGCGGATGCCGCTTGTCTTATCACCCACGACAACAGAAAACTTGACCCCGCTGATCTGGCCAAGGTAAGTAGCGAGTGTTTCCGCAGACTCCCGAACCTCTTGAGATGCCGACTCCGACACCCCAATCGGCAAGGGATTGCGGCCGTGCAAAACCAGTGTCACTTCTTCAGGGTCGGAGGCTAACGTGGCTAGCGGCAAAAGCAACACACAGACAATCGCAACAAGCAGGCGTGTGGGCATGGTTTCTCTCGGAAATTGGGCGATGCAGAACGAGACGACAACTACCAACATACGACTTTGGGAACAACCAATCCAGGTTCCCACGGGGATGGATCATCCGGCTGGTCACCTGTGGCAACTCTACGCTGAACTTCTTGCGGAGAGTTTATGGGAACATGGCAACATTCACCTGGCAACTGAATTTTACGCGGCGCGTCGCGAGGCGATGGACGAAGGAGCGTCTATCGCTTGGCCCGAGCGGTTCAATCACGATGAGTTGTCCGCCGTAAAGCATCCTGACATCTAAAATGAATCCGAGGCAACGGCAGTTGCCACCCCGCCGCAAGCAAGTGCATCCATACCAGCATGCTGGAACAACTTGACGCTCGGCGCGCGGCAGGGGAGAATGTCCGCAGGGTGCGATTCGGCGTTGCCCGCATCGACAACCCTTGATTCCCTCGTGCGGCTGCCGGGGGCGCCTTTCGAAGAGGATCGACCCGCCATGCGTTTCGCCCCCCGCTCCGTAGGCCGCGCCGTCCTGCTGGCGACGGCCTGTTGTCTGCTGTTCTCTAGCCGGCTGACGGCCGAAGACTGGCCGATGCACCGCAAGGACCGCTTGCGGTCGGCAGTTTCCTCCGAGCAGCTTGAGTTGCCTCTGAAAAACGTGTGGATGTTCCGTGCGCGGGTGTCGTGGCACGCGCCGGCCTTGCAAACCAGCACCGTCGATCGCCAGGCCCCTAACGCGCTGTTTACCGGCAGGCACGCCTGGTTCGCCCAACCGACTCCCGACGGCCTGCGGTGGGCGCTGCCGATTACCTCGGCGGGCGATTCCCTGTTTTTCACCAGCCACGACGGCCGGATCGTCTGCCTCTCCGCGAAGACAGGGGAGGTCCGTTGGCAGTATCTGACCGAAGCGGCGGTGACCCAGGCGGCGAACTATTATGACGGCC
>JBGTDM010000257.1:0-19991 GCA_041748315.1 Pirellulaceae bacterium | reverse complement strand
CTCGTCGATGTAGCCATCGGCGGCGGCTGACCATGCACGATTCATGAATCGTTCGCCACTGGCAAATTCGGTCATGATGTCAGCATAGGCTTGCAAACCAAATTGCTGAATCATCGCATTTCGGGCGTCGGCAAACTCGGCAAAGTCCTCGGCACATTGATCATCAATAAAGTTGACGATCGCTTCCGGCGTCATGTCCCCGAGCTGTTTTTTCAGCAAACCAATATTGGCGATCAATCGGTCGAGTGATTTTCTCAGAATTGCCAATTCTTCCTTGACTCGATTTGTTTCCTGCCGGGCACCGCGTGCTGTCGATCGCAATAACACGACACCTGCTAAGCCCACTAACGCCGACAGACCGTACCATGGCCAAGAAACACTCGACCATTTGTTGTCGAGCTGAGAGGTCCGTACGTCGATGATTGAGTCTTTGGTCATCGGTTTAACTTTACTCGTGACTTCGGTCTCGACTTCGACATCGTCCGCTTCCTGTGTTGCTTTTTCGGTGACAAACCAGGCATTGACCTGACGAACCAACTCACTCCAATCCGACTCATTAAATTCACTGAATGGCTTGGCGACGAATCCGTTGAATGTTTGTTTCGGAATTGAGAGGTTGTCATCCATCGAGTTCAGGAGTTCCTGTTCGGATGCCGACAACAAATCGATTTCCTTCTGCGAAACCGTTGCCAGTGCCGCAGAGATAAAGCCGCCCCATAGCAAGACCTGTCCCAACAATCGATTTGGATTCATATTCTTACCCCGCGAAAAAAACCTTGATCAAAGCGTAACCGACTCCGATCAACGCTTCACCGACGATAAACCCGGCGGCAACTGGAATGCCGATATCGTGAGCAAACCTCTTCCCACAAAATCTGTCCGAAACCACACGTAGCAGATTACCAACCGTATAGGTCAGTACGATATTGAAAGGCATGTAGAATCCCAATCCTACCAAAACCCCAACTCCCCCCAGTCCGCTGATTGCAAGCAAAAATCCCAACCCGGCACCGGCGGTGTAACGATAGGACGGGACATTGTCACTCATGATTCCCTCAATGACGGATGCCAGTGCCGTTGCTTGAGGTGCCGGAAGGCGATCACTGCCAATCTGATATTGTTGGTTTAACACAATCATCAACAAGATTACGAGCAAAGGCCCCAACCAACTGCCGATGTATTGAGCATATTGTTGGCGGCGCGGAATCGCACCGGTCAAATATCCAGCTTTCAAATCGAGCATCATGTCACTTGCCTGTGAAATCGCCAGGCAAATTGCAGCGCCCACAACGATCGAACTGATGACGGCGGCGGGGTCCGACATCCCTGACTTGGCAATTAAGATTACGATCGTCACGGCGATCAACGTCATCCCTGAGAGGGGTGACCAATTCGTCCGCCCGACACACTCGGACACAATGACCCCTGCAACCCACACCCACAGAGTTCCCAGCAGCGCCATTAACGCAGCTCGCCATAATGTCATTTCCGAAACCGACAGATAGGCGATTACCACCATTGCGATCGACCCCAGGACAACCGCCAAATACAACAGCTTGATTGGCATTTCGTCGTTTTGAACATTGGATGAATCGGAAAATCGCTTGCTGGCTGCATGCATCGATTTCAGCGCACTGCGAATTAATGGAAACGCCGCGATGATGCCTCCAATAGCCGCACCGATCAACATACCAATGCCGGTTGGACGGTACAGTTGAACGCGCAATGTATTCGGACTTTCGACGATCGCCTGAACACTGTCGGTGCCAAATACCAACAGCAGAGGTGAGAGGATAAAGTAACAGATAAAGCCCCCGGCCCCGAACCAGAAACCTCCTTTGCCAGAAAGATAGCCGACGCCGATTGTCATGATCGATAAGTAAAACATGATGTTGAACATTGAGGGTAAACCCAGTTGTTCACCTGCCGCCCAGTTGTGCTCGTCACCCATGGTCCGCAGAATCTCCAAATTAATTAACCCGGAAACGAGGGCACCACCAAGCAGATAAAGGGCTTTCCTCATCCCAGCGCCGGGAGATTTCAAAATCGTCGCGACAGCAATACCGCCGGGATAGGCCAAGCGATCGAAGTCGATCATTTGTTTGCGAAGTGGAATGACAAATGCGAGTCCAAGAAAACAACCCGTAATTGATGCAAATGTCAACAATGCAACAAAGGAAGGGGTGAAATCGTCGACCGTTTCCAGCCCCTCGGTCCGTGCCAATATGAATAATGCCGGAACCGTAAACATGATTCCTGCCGAGGCGCCATTCACCGCGGACGCGATCGTCTGGTTGATATTGTTTTCGACAATACTGGTGCGTCGCATCACCCCCCGGAGGATCCCCCAGCCGAGGATCGCGGCCAGTTCTGAACCCTCAATTGAAAAGCCCAAAATCAGCGCTGCGTACGCAATCGAGATGGCGATCAATGCGCCAATGCCCCAACCGACAAATACTGCGACCCATGTCAATTCCGGGTAGGGGCCCCGCTTGATGGTGATCCGTCCCAATTCGGGTTTGCCCAGTTCAGAGTTTTTGACTTGCGACATATTGAATTCCTCGGCTCGGATACCGTGAAAAAAGTCCGTAATCGCTCAAAAAGTGATCCATTCGTTCCACATTACAAGCGTGTCCCACCTGCGTTTGGATTTGGCGTCGTATTCGGTCGAATGGCAAATCGGCCGAAACCTGCCTCAGACTCCCTGGTCGCCTCATGAACGGCTACAACATCTAATTTCGCCAGCGAACAACCGTCGTTCGTTGGCAGTTACCGATTGAAGGCGGTTACTAACTTATGATATCGCCATCGATGATTCAAGCATTGGTGGCTTGATTCGCCTCGATGAAATCCCACATTTCCTGTAACTCGCGACGACTCCCCCCCGACAAAATCGGGTAACGGCACCAAGTCTTTGGATCGAGATTTTCATCATCCAGGTGAAACGAGGGGGCGTAACGCTCTCGTTTCCATTGATTGCGGCACCACAATCGAAAGAACTTGTCGATCCATTCTGCAAGCTGCTGTGGGGCGACGTCCGGCCAACTGCTTCGCAAATTCCGAAAGATCGAGAGTGGCGTCCGCTTATCGCGAATCGCCTGCCGCTCGATTTCGTCGAGTCGATCATAAGGCATCAGGTCCTCTTCATCCGTTTGCCTGGTGTGACTCGGCCGAAGTTCAGCAGTGGGGACCTGCTGGTTGACCAGGCGCAACGCGGGAATCGGTTGTAAGCCCTCCGGCCCTTGGGTTTCCATCCACCTCAACCAGCGTTGTAGGAATGCTTTGTCGATGCCGGCGATGGGTGCCAAGCCGCCGCTCGTGTCCCCGTCCATGGTGGCATATCCTACGGCTGCTTCGCTGCGATTGCTGGTCGATAACAATAGCGAGTTGAAAAGATTCGACAGCATCCAAACGCCCGGGCTTCGCACTCGAGCTTGAATATTTTGTAACGCCAGGTCATCTTGCTTCCAGGTCAACGTGCGTCCAATCGCAGTGCTGACCATGTCCACATAATCCTCAACGAGCTGATCTACATCAAAATTCAGGTGCCGAGCATGAATTGCGCTGGCCACCGCAGCAGCTGCGTCACACGTTGTCTGGCTGCTGTTCCTCGTCGCCTGATAGACTGAAGTGATGAGTTGTCCGGCCAGTTGGTCCGCCGTTTTTGCTGGGCCTTCCAAATTCATATATGCGAGCCGACTTTGCAATTGTTCAGCACTTAATTGTTGAATTGCAAACTCGATCATCAATCGCGACAGCACCACGACCGCCGCCGAATCAACACCTCCGCTGAGGGAAACCACCACGCCACGCGAGCCGCTCTTCAGCATATAGTCGAACAGGCCTAGTGAAACGGATCGCGTAAATTCCTCAAATTTAATATCCTGGTTGCTCTCCCAAGCCTCGGGTTGCGGCGAGCTGGCTTGAAAGCCGGGCCTGGCAAATTCAAAAGGAGTGTGAATGACGTCAGACTCGTCACCGTCGACGTCCGGTTCAAAGCTGCCGGTTCTCGAGCGGTTCATTCGATTGGCATCGATGTCGATGGAGGCCGATGTTAACAAAACGTGTTGGTAGCTGAAACGGCGACCGATATTCAACAGTTTACCGCCGCTTGCAATCATCGCGTCCCCATCATAGATCGCCCGGCCCGCCTCGTTGCCGACCAGATTCGAGTAGACATAGGCGACATGAAAGGCCCGCGAACCCTCTAGAACGAAGCGACCTCGGACAGCATGCTTGTCAAACGCGAAATGGCTGGCGCTCGGGTTTAGGATCACATCGGCACCGCGCGCCGCAAGACTCGAACCCGGACGTGTTCCGACCCAGGCGTCCTCACAAATTTCAAAACCGATTTTGACGCCGCCACAATCGAACAAAAGATCACCCAAGGGATAGTGTCGTCCCCGGTGCGTGTAGGTGACCTGAATCTCTGCCGGCCAGCGTTTAAACCACCTCGGTTCATAGTGGATTCCATCCCCCGCCAAATGCTGTTTGCCAACAAACCCAGCAATCTGTCGATCACAAATCAAGCATGCGGCGTTGAATAACCCACCCGCATACATTATTGGCAGACCAACCGATACGATTAACCCTTCAGTTTTGTCGACGATGTCGTCAAGTATCTCAAGCGCCGTGGCATGAAGTCCTCCAGAATAAAACGCATCCTCGCAGCCGTAGCCCGTAATGCACATCTCTGGCAAGCACAGAACTTGGACTTGCTCGCTCCGAGCCATTTCAATCGCCGAACAAATGTTGTTATAGTTCCGTTCCCAATCAAGCGGAGTTTGATTGAGGACACCAGCGGCAACTCGAATTGAGTTCATATAACTCCAGGCAGGTTTTGAATTTGTTTCGAAATACTGAATAAATGCTGAATGGTAAACGAATGGGCAAACGGAACAAGCGAACGGAGTTATCCGATTGGCCCCGTTCTGTAACGCACGCCGCATGGCTACTGCGATTATCCACCAGACACAATCTTAATCGAGAGAACGCCTGCCGATAAATCCCGATTTAAGGCGAAATAACCCCAAAATATTCCAGGTGTTGGCAGCCGCAGACCATAAAAATGTCCGGTTACCATTCACAAATCGAGAACCCCCTCTTTTTGAGGTCGATAACTCGGTGTGCTAAGCGGAAAAGGCAATGGCGCTTATGAGAATCTGAATCGAAACAGCCTTTCAAACCCGGTGTTGGGGCTTGATTGCAGCACAACGATCAGTCTCTCACGAATCGTTACAATGTTTTTATTCTGATCGTCAGTGGATATAATGAATGTTCGACCAAATTCGACCTGTCGTTTCAGATGGCCGCTTGAATTGGGTTTTAAATCAAGTAAACCAAAGCGCAGTGTAATCGTCATTGCTTGAGCGGCTTTAATGGCCGCTCAGTTTTCAGTTAAACGACATGGTGTCTCCTAGTGCTTTGTCAATATTAAGAGTTCGGATTGCTGAGTATCAGCCGGAACGCGCTAGTGTCCTGTTTTTACGGCCTGAACCGGGTGCCAACGCACACCGGCTAATCCTAATCTCTAACCTGGACATAGCATTAGGAGTCAAACAGCAATTGGAGGTCCGGCAATCATCGCTTGCCGGGATGCAATCCCTTTCTGCCAGGAATTAAAGTTGTCCAACGAGCCAAATCAAAAACTTCGCTTTAATTGTCCGAAGTGCAATTGCGAACTTGTCTTTCCGGCGTCCGCCGGAGGTTCACGAATTCAATGCACCTCTTGCAAGGCGAAGGTCCTTGTTCGCGACACCAAACAAGAAGAAGAGATTTCGTTGGATGAGCTGTTAAATCTGGGAGATGGATGGAGCCAACCCTCACACCCCTCGTCTGAATCAAGGGCAACCGAATCGACATCCCCGCAGGTACCCCCGTTCGCCAGAGATGGGGATCTTGACGACACAATCTCACTTACCAGAGATGATTATATCGTCGAGGATTTACAGACCCCCGAATCCGATGATGATCAGGTCTTGGAACTGCCGACCGATGATACTGAGAGTCAACCGCTCCGATTTAATCGGCAGCCACAAACCGATTTTGGTGAAGAACTGCAAATGGACGTCGATGGCAACCAGAGTACGGACAGGATTGAAGCCGACGGGGATCCACAATCCGAGAAACATCCGGCGACTGAAGAGCAAGTGGAACTGCTCGATGACGATGAAATTGATGACCTGTTGGATATTACAACAACCCAACCTTCGGAAGTTCGGTCCGAGGGTTCCAAGTCTTCCTCAACACTTGGCAACTTGGCGACTTCAAATCCTTTTGAACATGACGAATTCGCGCCTATCGCCATCGACGGAATCACAATTCCCGAGAACTCAGCGGTGATGACCTGCCCAATTTGCCGCACGCGAATCGACGCCAAACCCAGCGAAATTGGGACCAGGAAGCGGTGCCCAGACTGTTATTCGATGGTTGAAATTAAAGGGGACAAACGCCTTCCATCCGACGAAAATAACGCGGCTCAAGCTAGACGAAATGATTCAACGTTGTGGGGGGCACCAAGTCAACTGGTGAACAACGCTTCGTCAGAGGACGTTTCACCGGGAGACGTGCAATCGCTTGACCTCGAGCTTTCCGGCCAATTCGAGAACTCGCTGGAACCTTTCGGTGAAGTCGATCCAATCGAGAAACCACTTTTATTCAGCGACGAAATCTCTTTGGATGTAACTGGCCAGGCGATGCCGGGATTTGGATCGACAATCGAATCAACGGCGGGCCTTGATGCCCTGCAGGAGAGGTCATCCTTCGATTCATCGTCGACGTCTCAGCGACTCGACGACGACGTCCCGATCTATGTTGCACCGGAGGATTTCCCTGACCCTGATGATGATCCTAAACCGAACAAACACGATGATTCAGACAGGTCAACCCGTCGATCGGCAGCGGCTTCCGACACAGCGATAAACGTTGAACCCAACGACATCCAATGGATTCACCCTGCGTCGCCGGAAGCTCCAAAATCTTTTGACACAGTTGACGTCACTCAATCATCAACAGTTGATGAAACAAAGCCAGGCATGCAAAGTCATCGGCAACCGATCTCCGAGCGTGCCGCAGAAGACGATGATACTGAACTTGCTCTCGAAGCGCCTGCTCCCCGATTTAAAACCTCGTCCGAAGATATTCTTATAACCGATGACGCCGAACTTTTGGGCTCAGAGGGTCGCGGCAATCCACGAGGGACCACGTCGCCGTATCGACCTTCGCCAACGGTAAATGAACCAAGGTTCGGTGAGCCACGATCCGCTGCAACTTCCCTGTCGGCTTCGCCGATCGAATCGACTGGGCAAAAACCGGGCTCGGTTAGTGAGAATTCCGAGGAACGCCCTGCACAACGAAACAGGTCGAATGGCTTACCGGATAACGCAGATGGCGATCATGGAAGCGGTGACTTGCCCAATTTGTCCCACGATTTCCCCAAATGGGTACGAAGTTTGTTCACTGACTTCACTGACTTACGTGTCGTTGGGAGGATGGCAACACTGGCGTTTATTCTGGGCATTGCCTATATCCTGGCTGATTGGCGCCACTATTTTCCGGCCGGTGAAGATAAGTCGTTTTTCAATTTGATGGGTGCGGCGTTTAGTATCACCGCTTTGGGGGTCGTGTTTGCCACATGGCTGGTTTCCACCACCATCCACGCCGCGGCAGCAATCAACTATGAGATTGATGCGACACCTCGGGTGAACCGATGGAACAGCTGGATCCCCGATGCAGCGTGGGAAAAGTTCTTTGGCGTCGCGCCCGTCGCCTGGCTAAGCATGTTTCCGGGTCAATTGATCGGGACAGTGTTTTTCGCGTCGACGGGAGCGATCATAGGCTTTTACCTGTCGACGTTGATTTCGGGATTTGCTTTAACGCCGCTGTTGCTGCTGTCGACGATTTATAATGGCAACCCGCTATTCATGGTTGCTCCCAAGGTATTTTCCACGGTGTTTACGGTTCCCAACCGTTGGATTCGATTTTATCTGGCCTCGTTCCCGCTGCTGTTGGCAATGATGATTCTGGGATTTGCCCTGTATGTCAATCACCTGATTTTCACGTTGATCGTCGCCGGCTTGGTGATGGTCGTCCTGACGATATACATCAAGTTACTGGGGAGCCACTTTCACGATCTGCTGAGTTTCATCGATCGTGATGGGGAGGGGAGAAAGGTTTAAATTTCACAAGCGTTCAGGGGATTCAAATGTCTGTCAGCGTCAGTCGAACGACCTATCGCCATTCCAGCGGACGAACCCTTCGATCGCTTCATACTCAGCCAATCCCAAGGCGTCGTAAAGTCGCGCGGTGGTTGAGTTGCGATCTTCGGCTCGCTGCCAGAATTCTCGCGAATCATGGCCTGGGTACAAGGCTCGATCCTTCTGAGACTGATGTTTGAAAATCGCCGACCGCTTTAAAAGCACTTCTTTGGGGCTAAGTGGGACTGCCATTTCGATTTCGTGCGGGTCCCACTCCTGCCATGCCCCGCGATACAACCAAACAACACAGTCGCGGTACCACAATTCCTGTTCGAGTCGCCGGCAAGCTTGCAAAATAGCGCTCAAACAGACTCGATGCGTTCCGTGTGGATCGCGCAAATCGCCAGCGGCGTAAACTTGATGAGGTCGAATGGCTTGCAACAGGTCGACGATCATTTGGACATCTTGTTCCGAGAGCGGTTTCTTTTTTACCTTACCAGTTTCATAAAATGGCATATCCAGAAAGTGCAACTGCGAATCTGGAATGCCACACAACCGCGTTGCCGCTCGAGCCTCGCCGCGTCGGATCAATCCCTTGATCAACTGAACTTCGGGGCTATCGACTTCTCCCGGCTGTTTGTTTTTCAAAAATTTCTCGACATGTTGTTCCAGTTCCAGGGTCCGCTGCTTGTCGACGCGCAGTTCTTTGTTGAAGTCTGCGGCGAATTCGCAAAACCGAATCGCGTCGTCGTCAAATACGGCGATATTTCCCGACGTCTGATAAGCGACATGGACCTCGTGCCCTTGATCCACCAGTCGAATCAGTGTGCCTCCCATTGAAATCACATCGTCATCGGGATGCGGAGAAAAAATCACAACACGTTTTGGAAAAATATCGTCATGCGGCCTGGAAACATCACCGGGACGTTTCAATTCGCTGGGTTTTCCCCCCGGCCAACCCGTTATCGTCGTCTGCAAGTGGCGAAAAGCCCGGATATTGATGTCATAGGCTGCACCATGTTCAGCCAACAGATCCTGTAAACCATGCTCATTGTAATCTTCATCCATCAGTTTAAGGATCGATTTTTTTGTCAATTGTGCCAACCAAATCACCGCTTTGCGTATCCAGTGGTCATCCCACTCCACTGGACCCAACAACCATGGACATTGACTTCGAGTCAGCAAGTCGGCAGCCGCTTTGTCGAGCAGGAATTTAGCGTTGGGGTGATCTTGCAAGAAACTGGCGGAAACGGCGGACGTGATTTCGCCTTCAACCGCTTGCTTCACAATCTGAGCCTTGTGCTCGCCCAAGGCCATGATCACGATTTCTCGAGCACTCAATATCGTCCCGACACCCATCGTGATCGCGCGGCGCGGGACGTTTTCCTCACCAAAAAAGTCCGATGCTGCATCTTTTCGCGTTACTTTATCCAAGGTAATCAATCGCGTCACACTGGACTTGCTGGAACCTGGCTCGTTAAACCCAATGTGTCCGGTACGCCCGATTCCCAATATCTGGATATCGATGCCACCTGCGTCGACGATCTTCTGTTCGTATTCGGAACAGTAGGCTGAGACCTGCTTCAAGTCGATCGTCCCATCCGGAATGTGGATGTTCTCGCGCGGGATGTCGATTGAGTCAAACAAATGTTCGTCCATGAACCGCACGTAACTTTGCAACTCCTTCGGCTGCATTGGATAATATTCATCGAGGTTAAACGTCACCACATTGCTAAACGCTAATCCCTCGTCTCGATGCATGCGAACAAGCTGATCGTAGACCCCGACCGGCGAACTACCCGTGGCCAAGCCCAACACGCAGGTCTCATTCCTTTCCGCTTTGTATCGAATGGTCGCGGCAATGTGCTCCGCAATGGCCAACGATAATTCCCTCGCATGATCGAAAACACGACAAGATATTTTTTCAAAGGGATTTCGAGACACTGAAATTGATGACTCGTTCTGAACCAAAGCACACATGAAAAACTTTCCGTGACTTGACTTGTTGTGTTAAACCATGACGACCGACACGACATCGGCAACCAGGAAGCCTCTGCCGCAAGTACGAATTCCAACCCGGCAAGTAGCGAATTGGTGATGACCCGACACCGATCATTACGCCCGCATGTTCCTATAACAAATCGCGCACGACCGTCTGCAGGATTCCACCGTTCTTGTAGTACTCAATTTCGACTGGCGTATCGATCCGCACGTCAACCTCGAAATTGATCGAACTCCCATCATTTCGCTGTGCGATTACCGTCAAAGACGAGCGAGGTTGCAAGTCGTCGTCAAGCCCTTCAATATTAAACAATTCCTCACCGGACAGCCCAAGCGACTCCCAAGTCTGCCCCGGTTTGAACTGTAACGGCAAGAGGCCCATCCCGACCAAATTGCTGCGATGAATCCGTTCGTAACTTGCAGCGATGACCCCCCGGACACCCATCAGTAGAGTTCCCTTCGCGGCCCAGTCGCGACTGCTTCCCGTACCATATTCCTGTCCCGCAAGCACGATCAGCGGAGTCTCGATAGACTTGTAATGTTCGGCTGCTTCAAAAATGGATATAATCTCCCCGTCGGGAAGAATCCGAGTCCAACCCCCCTCCGACCCAGGCGCCAAATAATTACGGATGCGAATATTCGCAAAGGTGCCACGGTGCATCACTCGATCGTTACCCCGTCGCGAACCGTAACTGTTAAAGTCGGCTGGAGCCACTCCTCGATCTTCAAGATATCTCCCAGCCGGGCTCTCCTTCGCAATCGAACCGGCTGGCGAAATGTGGTCCGTCGTGACACTATCTCCAAAAATTGCGAGACACCTTGCACCTCGAATGGGCTGAATTGGCGACGGTTCACGAGTAATTCCAGCCATGAATGGAGGCTGTTGAATATACGTGCTCGATTCATCCCATTGATACATGGCCCCCGGCTTGATCGCGATATTGTTCCAAGTCTCATTGGAGGTAAATGCTCCGGCGTACTGCGCACGGAACATCTCGGGATCGATCGAATCGGCGACCACCTGATGAATTTGCTCCTGGGACGGCCATATGTCTCGCAAAAATACCGGTGCACCGGAAGAATCCGAGCCGAGCGGTTCGTTCACCATATCAATATCCGTAGTTCCCGCTAGCGCATAAGCAACAACCAATGGCGGACTCGCCAGGTAATTCGCTTTGGTCAGCGAGTTGATTCGTCCCTCAAAATTTCGGTTGCCGCTCAGCACGGCCGCCACAATCAAATCCCCAGTCGTAATCGCTTTGGCAACGGATTCCGGAAGGGGTCCACTGTTGCCAATACAGGTTGTACAACCATAGCCAACCGTGTTAAATCCAAGCGCCTCCAGCGGTGTCATCAAATCTGCTTTGGTCAGATAATCGGTCACGACTCTTGAGCCAGGAGCTAGACTTGTTTTGACAAAATGCGGAACTTTCAGTCCCTTTTCGACCGCGTTCCTGGCAAGCAACCCGGCCGCGACCATCACCGATGGATTACTAGTGTTTGTGCAACTGGTGATCGCCGCAATCACCACGGAACCGTGTCCAATTTGCGTGACTCGACCATTGTCTGAAACCGATTCCGTTCGAGTCAGGTCGGTCTCATTCAACGCAAAACCCCGCTCGGCAAACGGAGCTCGTAACGCGCGACGAAAATCCGTTTTCATATTCGACAAGGCGACTCGATCCTGTGGACGTTTGGGGCCGGCAAGTGATGGTTCGACGGTGCCAATGTCTAATGCAAGGGTGCTGCTGAAAGTTGGTCGGGGGGTATCATCCGTGCGGAACATCATCTGCTCCTTGGTAAATCGCTCGACCAATTCGACCTCGGCTTCCGTTCGGCCGGTCATTCGGAGATATCGCAGCGTCTCATTGTCAACGGGGAAAAAACCGATCGTTGCGCCGTACTCTGGAGCCATGTTGGCAATCGTCGCCCGATCCGCCAGCGACATGTTCGAGATCCCCGGCCCGAAGAATTCAACGAACTTTCCGACAACTCCCTTCGCACGCAACATTTGAGTCACCGTCAACACTAAATCCGTTGCGGTGGTGCCAGGAGCCAGACGTCCGGTCAATTCGAAGCCCACCACTTCTGGCATCAACATATACATTGGCTGACCGAGCATCGCCGCCTCGGCCTCGATTCCCCCGACACCCCAGCCAAGGACACCCAGTCCATTGATCATCGTCGTGTGGCTGTCGGTGCCAACCAAGGTATCGGGAACCGCAATCGGGCCCAACGCATCTTCGCGCAGAAAAACACATTTAGCAAGGAACTCCAAGTTAACTTGATGGACAATCCCAACATTCGGTGGCACCACACGAAAATTGTCAAAGGCCTGTTGCCCCCAGCGCAAGAATTCATAACGCTCCTGGTTCCGTTCAAATTCGATCTCAACATTGCGACGAAGTGAGTCGGCAGTTCCAAAATTGTCGACTTGAATGCTGTGGTCAATGACCAAATCAACCGGAATCAATGGATTGATCTTCTTCGGATCTCCCCCTAACCGACTCATGGCGTCACGCATTGCCGCCAAGTCTACCACCGCCGGAACTCCCGTAAAATCCTGCAACACAACGCGAGCCGGCTTGAATGGAATCTCCACCGGTAAAACATGGAGTGCATTCCAAGTCCCCATTTGTTTAACGTCTTCGCAGGTGACGATTCGTTCATCGCAATTGCGCAATACCGATTCCAGCAAAATGCGAATTGAGAACGGAAATTTGTCGACGGGAGCGATTCCAGCATCTTGTAAACGGCTAAGTCGATAAACTCCGACTTGGCTAGATCCGACTGAAATAGTCTCTCGAACACCGAAAGGATCGTGGTTTTTCGGTAAATTCATGCGGTTATCCTCTTGTGCTGTAAGTTTTTACTTGGAGAGTGCGTCCATCCTCGCGAACCGTAGGCGGAACTACAGTATCCGATAAAATCTGGCTTTTTCAATTGGATTAGGCGTTTTCCTTTTGCAACGCAACACGCTAAACTTATAGCCAGTGCCAATCACTCGTTCCCGTTTGGCGACAAAACCATGACTCAAGGAGCAAACTCATGTTTAAACTGTTTCAATTGAACTTATTTTTAGTATTGGGCATTCTCGTAGCGAGCACCGGTTGCGAACCTCCCAGGCCACCCGTAAGTGAATCGACTACTGGGGAAAACACCGGATCAACTAACACGCAGGCATCAAATCCTCAAAGCTCAGTTGCCTCGGTTGCGATTGGTTCCGCAATTACTGCAGACCAGTTTGCCGGTACCGAATTCGCCTCAATGATTCTGGAGAGCGATAAACCAGTGATTGTTGACTTTACGGCAACGTGGTGCGGACCCTGTCAGCAGCTAAAGCCGATTTTGAAAGAGCTGGAAGACGAAGGTAAGGTCAAACTCGTTATGGTCGATGTCGACGTTGCCGAAAATAAAAGTGTCGCCCGGAATTTTGGCGTTAAAGGAATACCGCATCTGCTCTTCGTGAAAGACGGCAAACTGGTCAACACAAAAACCGGTTTTCAGAACAAATCAAACTTGGAAGCCATCCTTGACAGCATGTAAAAAAGGACCGCCTTTCTTTACATGATTTGATTACCCGAGCCCTGAAAGGGCGCAAACAAATCAGCCCGAGGCAGAGCACAGTCCGCAGAAAGCGGACGGAGCGCCGCCCTGGGTTACGAAAGCATCTGGGCGAACGATTGTGGCCTGATTTGCCAAGGGGTGTCCGTGGCTTGACTACCCGAGCCCTGAAAGGGCGAAAACAAATCAGCCCGGGGCAGAGCACAGTCCGCAGAAAGCGGACGGTGCGCCGCCCCGGGTTAGGAAAGCACCATCAACCCCAGCCCTGAAAGGGCGGAACAAGATTGTGTCGCCCTTTCAGGGCTTCTGTATTGGCGTGGACCCATAACCCAGGGCGGCGCTCAGCGTCTGGCGCCGCTTCGCTCTGCCCTGGGCTGGTTTGTTGCCGTCCCTTCAGGACGAAAGATCATTGGCTGATAATGACGAGGGACTCTGATTTGTTGTGGTGCGTGCGAGACGAACGATCATCGGCTGATAATGACGAGGAACATTGTTTTGTTGTGGACCCTTCAGGACGAACGAATGTGCCCTGATTTGCCAAAGGGTGTCCGTGGCTTGATTACCCGAGCCCTGAAAGGGCGGAAACAAATCAGCCCGGGGCAGAGCACAGTCCGCAGAAAGCGGACGGAGCGCCGCCCCGGGTTAGGAAAGCACCATCAACCCCAGCCCTGAAAGCGCGGAACAAACCGAAGTCACACTTTCAATTCTTCAAGTGACGACATCGATGCCCATCGTGGAAATCGCTTGCTGGGCAAATGGACGCCACGACCGCGGGGGCGGTTCGCCTTCTGGCAACCAGGGATCAATTGCATCCGCTCTGCCAGTCGGTAAGACCATCTGTCTAATGGCCTCCGTTCGGGGACATGAGGATCGATTTTGATTCCTTAATTTGCAGGTGGATCAATTAAGTAAGTTGAAATGAGTTCTGACAGCAACATCGAGCGTGAGCACGAGCTCATTGCCGAGGTTGCAGGTGTGGTCAACATGGCTTTGGGTCGCTTCAGCGATAGAATGGAGGCGAGTCGAAGTCCATTTGAAGGATGAGGACCGCAAATCGAAATCCGGTACCAGTGAATTCGATGTCTCATTGAGGCTTCGCATACCGGATCTTCAACCGGTCGCTGTGAGCGATGTTGGATTAACATCGTTCCAAGCGCTCGCTGCGACTGCCAAGAAACTCGACAAAACTTTACATCGCACACTTGGTCGATTGGACGAAACCAAGCGCCAGACATCTGGGGCGGCGAGCAAACAATTTGACGCTGGTTAAATCGTATCCTGCCTTTCATCGTCGAAATTCGCACACGCAATTCGCGAGTGCGAGCAATCCGATTACCTCCTTAAACACGAGTCATAACATCCCATGAAAAATCTCACACAAATTCAATTCAAGGAGCTTCTAAGTACGAGTGATGCTCCGTGTATTTCACTTTATCTGCCCACACATCGGCACCACCCCGACAATTTGAGGGACCCGATCACGTTCCGGAATCTGGTTCGCGACGCCGAAGTGTCGTTGGCTGACAAGTACGACGTGAAGGACCACCGGAATCTGTTCGAACCGTTCAAGGCGTTGGCGAACGATCGCGAATTTTGGAATCATCGCACCGAGGGTCTTGCGATCCTTGGCTCATCGGCCACATTTCAGGTGTTTGATCTGCAAAAGCCCGTTCAAGAGCTTGCCATTGTCGCCGATAGCTTTCATATCAAACCATTGATTCGGGTGATGCAGGCCACGGACCGCTATCAGGTGTTGGGACTCAATCGCCATGAGGCGAGGCTGTACGAGGGTAATCAAGACGCACTCGATGAGATCGAGCTGGCCGATGGTGTTTCACAGAACATCGAAGAGGCATTAGGGAAGGAGCTGACCGAGCCGCACCTCACCTCGGCATCGTATGGCGGAGCGGGTCGACCGGGCTCCCCACACGGAGTACCGGCGATGCATCATGGTCACGGAGGGAAGAAAGATGAAGTCGAACTCGACAACGAAAAATTCTTTCGTGCCATTGATCGGGCGATTCTCGAGCATCATTCCAAGCCATCGGGCTTGCCGTTGTTATTGGCAGCGTTGCCGGAACATCAGGCTCTATTTCGGAAAGTGAGTCACAATCCATTTCTACTGGACGATGGCCTCGAATACGATCCGCCTTCCATCTCTGCCAATCGGCGTCGCCAGGAAGCGTGGCGAGCCGTCGAACCTCAATACTTGCAGAGATTGGAAAATATGGCTGATGATTTTCAAGAAGCACAAGCGAAGCAACTTGGGTCTGGCGATTTGTCGGACATCGCAAAAGCCTTAATTGCTGGCCGTGTCGGCACGTTAATGGTAGAATCCGGTCGGCAGATCGCTGGCCGCGTGGACTCAACCACGGGAAAGATCGAGTTTGGAGAGATCGACCATCCGGAAGTCGATGATCTCCTGGATGATCTAGCCGAGCTGGCGATCAGGATGGGTGGTGAAGTGTTGGTGGTTCCTGCTGAGCGACTGGGGACGAAAACCGGTGCCGCTGCGATCTACCGATTTTAGTTTGTCGCTCGTAGGGATCGTTGACAACCAGTTCAGGGGCATAGTTTGACAAAAACCACCTCTTCATTACTCAGCGTGTTCTGGCTTGTTGGTCTGTTCTGTAGCACCGTTGTCACAACACTGAATGCACAGGAGATCGCTGAAGAATTGCAACAACCACCGTCCACTAGGGAAACGGGCCAAAGTGAACTTTTGCAAGCTCCAGCGAACGTCGATGTAAAGCCGGTTGCTCGCGATGAAGAAATCGGCCAGCGCATTCAGCGTGTACTCGATGCCACCGGATGGTTCATTGAACCCGAAGTTCGAGTCGATGAAGGCGTCGTGTTTCTCACTGGCAGCACGGATTCGCCTGAGCTCAAGAAATGGGCTGGTGACTTGGCTCGGAATACGCAGGATGTGGTCGCTGTGGCCAACCGCATCGACGTGCCCAAACCTTCCGTCTGGGATTTCCGTCCTGCTTGGAGCGGGATGCTGGTTCTCTGGCAAGATATTATTCGATCGCTTCCGTTCGTCGCCCTTGGATTGATCATCATTTTGCTGTCTGTGATCGCAGGGTTTTTCACGAAACGTTTCGCTGCGGCCATGCTAAGCACGCGGATTGAAGCGCGATTGCTACGTGGCGTCATCGCGCATGGAATTGGCGTGCTGGTCCTCCTTTCAGGCCTGTACATCGTTCTGAGGATCTCTGGTTTGACTCAACTAGCCCTGACCGTCGTGGGTGGTACGGGATTGATCGGATTAGCGGTGGGCATTGCCTTCCGTGACATCACCGAAAATTTCCTGGCCAGCGTTTTTCTCAGCATGCAACGACCGTTTGAAACAGGCGACCTGGTCTGTATCTCGGAAGTCACCGGATACGTGCAACAGCTCAACGTGCGAACGACGATTCTAATGACACTCGATGGCAACGTCGTTCAGATCCCCAATGCGACGGTTTACAAATCCACGATCCGCAACTTCACCACCAACGCCAATCGGCGAGAGGATTTTAGCGTCGGCATCGGATACGACGATTCGATCAACATTGCTCAAGAGATTGCCAGAAACGTGCTGGAAAATCACCCTGCCGTCCTGTTCGATCCGGAGCCATCGGTATTGGTTGAGGATCTCGGCAAATCAACGGTGAACCTTCGTGTCTACTTTTGGTTAAATGGTCGCGAACACAGCTGGCAAAAAGTGCGCTCATCAGTCCTGCGACTCGTGAAACTTGCCTTTCAACAGCATGGTATCTCGATGCCCGACGAGGCCCGCGAGGTTGTCTTTCCAAACGGCATTCCGATAACGATGTTGCCGTCGAAGCCTGGCGAAAATCTCGATGAAGCGAGGGACAGAATTCCCGAACAAAAAAGCGTACTTCCTCCACCCCAGGTGGACCAGGAATCTGTCTCGACCAAGGCCGAGGCTGGTTTGTATAGCGAAGCCGGTTCCATCGAGGAACAAGCAAAACACGTTCAGCCACTGAAGGACGAAGAGAACCTATTGAAGAAGCCCAACGGACGCACTTGAATATCGATCATTACTGGCAAGAACTGCGTTCGAGTTTCTGGTTTGTTCCGGCGATGATCGTGCTGGGAGCTGTACTGCTGGCATCATCCATGATCACGATCGATGCCAATGTTGACCTAACCTTTGAAAAACACTGGCCGCTGGTCTTTGGCGCTGGAGCAGATGGTTCGCGAGGCCTGCTGACGGCCGTGGCAAGCTCAATGATTACCGTGGCTGGCGTCGTGTTCTCAATTACCATCGTCGCCTTGTCGCTTACGTCCAGTCAGTACACATCGCGAGTTTTGCGAAACTTCATGCGTGACCTGAGGAACCAAGTTGTGCTTGGTGTATTCGTGGGCATCTACGCCTATTGTCTGGTGGTGCTGTAGGATTAAACCGACCGCGCGATAACCCGACATTAACCGGGCAAAAATAGTGAACTACGACAATACAGGGACAATAGGCGAGAAGGGTAATAAACGCCAAGCATTTTGGGAATCTACGCTGTTCGTGGAAAAATGGGTTGCGTGGTGAGCTTGCGGCATTTTTTTGCGTTGGCGGGGGATAGATAGAGTATCGACTGAACTGCCGACGATAGAGATTTTGCGGGCGGTGTAGGAGCAATTTATCAGTTTTTTTGAACGACCATTTTCGAAATGTGGAGCGATGACTGTTGTGCCGTGTTGTCTTCCCGCAATTCGTCCATTCGCTCTCGTTCATCTTGCCCATGTGGGCCAAATGTTGCTGATTTGTATGCTGTTCGTTTCCCATGAAGTTGCTGGGCAATCGAATGCCGGTGATTTGGAGTTTCATTCCGACTGGCGAACTCAAGGCCCGCTAAGCAAGTCGATGAGATCTCGTGAGGAGATTTTGGGTAATGAATTGCTTCGCATCAGTCAAAGTGGCGATGAACTTGGCGAAGACGACTTTTGGTCGAGTCTTGGCCAATCGGCTGAAGGGGCCCCGGAAATGCAGATCAGCGAACTACGTCGCGCAAAGCGAGTCTGGAGAAAGTCTGATGATACTCCGGCGATCGAGTACAGCGTTCTGGGCCGCGGCTTTTACATCAGTGATCAGCGGATGCAGTTTACGGGCAATGAAACGACCTTTGCCGCCGAGGCGCAGCTTGATTTCAACATCTGCCACCAAATTCACACGTGGCACGTTGGACTTGTCAGCGAGACGTATCTCACTCAACCTTTCGACAACAATATGTTGGCCGATTATGAACTGCGGGAGTCCTTCCGGCACAATTTCCTCATTGATCCGATTGAAATTTCGGAATTGTTTATTGAACTTGAACGTGGCCCGTTGAGATTCAAATTAGGACGTTTTGAAACACCATTCGGGCGGTATTGGTCCCCCTTCTATCTGAATTCTCGCCAAGATGTGCCGTTCATTCGGAGTGAGGCGATCTTGTTTAGGGAAACCGGATTGCAGA
Source organism: Pirellulaceae bacterium (assembly GCA_041748315.1). Taxonomy (GTDB): domain Bacteria; phylum Planctomycetota; class Planctomycetia; order Pirellulales; family Pirellulaceae; genus CALMEE01. Next base: position 775 of record JBGTDM010000257.1, on the reverse strand, counting down.
TCGATTATTTTGTTGGCCCCTGGATCGTCAGCAGCGCATTGACCAACGGTGGCCTAAATCGGGATACCAATTCTTCCAAGGCGTTGATCTCGAGGATTGGCTACGAGCGGCACGAATTTGTGGTCGGGGGGTCGATCAAGTGGCAGGACGGGATTGGATCCGAGGGACAGAAAGAGTTTAAGCAACATGTTGGCATTGACATGATGCGCCGCCTCGGACCGAACTGGATGGTCTCCAGCGAAGTGATTTACGACGAATACGGATTGAAACGTCCGGGAATCGAACTCGACGAGATATTTTGGGGCCGCAGCCTTTATAACCGCCAGCTCAATCGAGCGTTGGGAGTCCCGTTGAGCGGCTGGGGATACTATGCCAATTTGAATTGGGAGCGACCGCGCGGGCTAGGCACGGTGGGCTATGGAGAATTCTATCCCAATCCCGTTGGAGATCGAATTCACGATACCGTAACTCGGCGCATGATCACCAGCTATCAACACGGATTCGATAACCATTTTTCGGTGTACGGTTCCCACATTTTGGAAAACTCCGTGGAAAACGCCCAAAATGGAGTTCGGCGGAATGGCTCGATGCTGATTCTGGGGCTGCAGTATCTATGGTAATTCTTAGATCGGACGGGGTGCATGAAGCTTAATGCGAGTTTGAAATTGGTCTGGTCATTTTTGGGGTGAAATTGGAAACTGAATGGCAGTCCTAGCGGGAAGCTGGGGGATTTAATGCCAACCAGGAAGGAAAGTATCATGTTCGGATCCGATCA
>JBGTDM010000256.1:0-26167 GCA_041748315.1 Pirellulaceae bacterium | reverse complement strand
ATCGATACGCCAGGCGCCTATCCCGGAATCGGCGCTGAGGAACGTGGCCAAGCCTATGTCATTGCCGAAAATATGTTCAAGATGTCCCTTTTGGAAACGCCTATCGTGTGCGTCGTGATCGGCGAGGGCGGAAGTGGAGGCGCCTTAGGAATCGGCGTTGGCGATCGAGTCGCCATGTTGCAGCATGCCTACTATAGCGTGATCAGCCCTGAAGGCTGCGCTGGGATCCTATGGAAAAGCGGCGAACACGCAGAGAAAGCCGCAACCGCGCTCAAGTTCACCTCAGACTATCTCCGAAATTTCAAAGTCGTCGACGATGTCATCGATGAACCGCTGGGTGGGGCTCATCGAGACCATCATCAAACGGCTGCGAAATTGAAGGCCTACCTGATCAAAAGCCTGCGCGAACTGACGTCAACTCCGATCGAAAAACTGCTTACCAATCGTTACGAAAAGTTCCGCCAAATGGGTCAGTATCTAGAGGGAGCCATCGTGACACCCGATGCAGCCGATGAGGTTAACACCGATCTTAACGTTGCCGATTCGTAGGTGGTTGTTCTGTTCCGCTGTGGAACTTCGCGCCCGTTTATTGCTCCCGGTTCCTGTTGTCGAATTGCGCCAGGTGGTGTTTTCCAAACCGCAGTTTGCCGGCCAAGCAAATGAAAAGAGACGTTGAAGACTCTCCCGAATCGCAGGAGCTTCACTGGTGAGCTTGCTAATCGTAAACACCGATCATCGTATCAGCCGGAACGCACTAGCGTCCGGTTTTTACGGCCTGAACCGGGTGCTAACGCAAAGCGGCTAACCCCCTAATCTCTAACCTGGACAAAGCACTAGAGACCGCCATGTTATTGATTAAAGGGGTTGGTTGATTTTTGGTTGATTTGTGGGTGGATGCAACGTCCGATAATGTTTCGAGCGGGTTTTGAGTCGAAGAGCACCTATCGACCGAAGCAGGGCCGTTTTGCTCAAGATGGCCTTGCCCATCATCCGATGTTTCATTAAAACAGAACCAGTCCACTTTACCTCACTTACGGTTGAACGTCGTCAGAAAACTTGAGGCCGACGGGGTAATCGGACCACACACCGCCATTGAGTAGTTTCCGCTACTCGGTGGCTTTTTTTTTGCGCAACACTCCAGAGGGGACGCCCCCTTTAATGTCCGGCGTAAATTTTGGTTCTATCGTCTTTTTCGGAGCCTGAGTATAGCAATTCTCTAATAAATTTTTCCCATGCCGGAGTGACAGCACCGGAAGGATAAACCTACCAATTGAAGGTTGTAATTTCCTTTCAAGGTAGCTTCTAAATTCCTCACAGCGTATCTACTAAAAGACGCAAGAGCAGGGCACAAGAGGGACTGGTTCGAGATAAGGCAGTTTTCTACAGGCTCTGCAAATACTCCGAGCTGAGTATTTGCCCCCGCTTCATTGCTCAATCGCCTACCAAGCGCCCATTTTTCTGCCAGCTCACTAAACAAGCTACGGGTTCGAGACAAGGCAGCCAGGCCGTTACGGGTTCCTCTTCTCTGTTCCGGCCAACACTCGGCAAACGGCTTGGATGAGCCACAGAAGTCAGTCATCACTTCCGCGGATTGCTGCGGTCCGTCCGGTCCTCGTGCCTGCGGTCCGGGCGGTTCCTCGCCACCGCTACAGCCTGAGAACGTTTATCGAATGACCTTGGCCACTTCCAACCGCTTACCGAATGCCTTGGCCGACAACTAACAGCCCCATCCCACGATGCGAAGAGGCGTCAATTTTTCTCGGTCCCACGAAACGCACCCCGTACCAGAACGGGGACCCCGCGATTCTGGGACCGCCAAAAACTCTTTCAGTGAGAGTGCCGCAGCTTCCCATTGTCGTTTGGCAACTTCTTCGATCACGTACACGACCTCGGTGAAGCCTTTGAAATGACTCAGGGCAGCACGCGGCTTCATTCCTTCCGGCAACTCGATCCGGTGGGTAATAAACTCCGTTCCAGAAGCACGCCAAGGACCGGTATTCGCATCGACCAGGCACAAACCACGCTGGTCAATTCCCACCTGATATTCCCGGCGTTCCTCATCACTTTCGAGAGGGACATTGTAACCACGGCGGTCAAAGTAACCGAGCGAATTCGAAACAATGAAAACAGCACGCTCAAGAGAAACAGCAGGATAGGGGCGACGGCGTCGAGCCTTGCGGGGACGCTTCTGGGATTGCTTCACAGCCATTTCATCAGCGGTATAAATCCCACATCGCATGATGAAAATCACTTCATCGATGGGCAACTCTTCATCAACGGCAACTTGAAACAGGATCCCCAATGCCGTCTTTAATTGGTGCTTGTTCTCCGGAGCCAGGTTACACTTCAAACCAAGATTCACCTCACCGACGATCGCATCCAGGTACTCGGTTATTTCATCCCAAGACTGTTGTTCCTCGATTCCGAAGAGGAGAGAGTGCAGGGCAACCGCAGACGTGACAGAAGCAGCACCACAACGTTTCCGAAAATCCACCCGTGCTTCAACATCACTAGGCAACTGTTGAGATTGATCATTCTTCATAGTAAAGTTTCTTCCGTATTTTATGGGGTAAAAGAGAATCATAGAGCTCGACCTTACGAGCCTGGTACAAATCAAGCAACGCTTGAAGCATCTCATCGCGATCGAGACAACCGGTCACGATGGCAAACCCCACCTCGGCTTCTGACATCCACAACTTGCGGGACAAAGCACCGAAGCGGTTTTTGATCGGTAGGGGGCACGGAATGTAAATTCGTTCGTTGTGCAACCACAGGTGATTGGGCTTCCGACGGCGGGCGTGAGTCATGCAGCACCTCGCAAAACTTGAAACAACTTCGCCGAAGGATCATCAACCGTTAGACCCATTGCGGCTTGCTTCGCACGTCTAGCCGCCACAGCTTGTTCCCATTCTTCATCGCTTCGCAGTTCCAACAACGCTTGAAGAACTTCCTGGCGAGAGGCCCCACACGTCGCGGCAATATTCATCAAGTAACCGTCCGATTGTTTAAGCATCAGCAGAAAGTCACGCGGGCCGGCTTCCACAGGAGCAGCTAACGGGATTGAATCATCATTCACGGCCCACGAATCAAACGACTCTTGAACTTCACGCCAGAACGGAGAAACAACAGCATGCGCGTGATTCCGGTTAGAACGGTCAAAGTGTTCAACGATGCGGAACCATTTGGAATGCAACCAGGTGGCAATATCACCGATGCGAGCAAAGACAGAATTGACCGACTTGTCCGGAAGAAAACCGAGCTTGGACAACGTAGCGTTGCGGACCTCGAATTCAACACGCATTGCTTTGTCAGGACGACAGCCCCAACGATTGGTTTCCAGGATGGTGTACTTCAGAGGATCGTTTTTGCATTCCTTCAGCTTGTCGTAGAAACGCACGATCAACGTTTTACGGTTGCCCCGGTAGTACGTTTCATAGTCATCAGGAACGCCCGGTTTGAAACTCGCATTGCCGATGGGATTGAAACGCCGTGACTTGCAAATGATCCGTTGTTCTTCATGGGCTTTCCAGGCTTCATCCACGACTGAATAACCAACGAGATCAACGCACACATCGAGGCGGGCAACGACCGTATGAGACAGAACGAAACCCAGCGAGGAGAGCAAAGAACAGAGGTCTTGCCACAACTTGACGTGCCCGAAACGCATCAGCGGAACAGAACCTACCTTGACAGAAATGCTTGGGTAATTCTGATCGAGATTAGCACGCTCAACGATGCCGACTTGCCAACCTTGCCAATCAAAAACGTACTTATGATGACAACCGCGTTTAAAACCATTTGGTAAAACAATCGCCTCATCGCCTTCAGGAAAATTTATCTTTCCAGCACCGGCAGAGTTGCTAGCTTGTCTTGCCAACTTTGCAGTTTCCAGTTGACGGCAAAGCGGTTCCAGGTGTTCAGGTGACCAATGGCCATAGATGGAAATTTCAAGGGTATCCACCCCACCATCAGAGAGAAGAATTGATGGGTTAACCGGTTGTTTCGTGATAGCAGATTTACGAAACGTGACACCCGTATTACAAGTGGTGGGTGTCTGACCGAAAAGGGACTGGTTCGCGGGTTCGCAGGATCGTTTTTCAGGCTCTGAAATTGGCCCTGAAACGCACCGCCCAACGTCCGATAATGTTTCTTATGTTCGGTTTGGGTGCCAGGAATGCTTTAGTTTCAGCTAGACGAAAGACATTCCACTAATTGATGTTCCGCATTGCCCTTCGGCAGCAAGCTTGTTCAGGGATTGTCACTTCGCCCCAACCTTTTTAAAAACTCCAAGTAAATCATCCGGCTGAAATGCGATCGATCGGCTGTTCACTTCTGGCCGATTGAAGGATGCGTGATGACGGCACGCCACGTGGCAAGCCAAGATGTCTGCACAGGATACAGTTACGGCAACAATGTCGCCCGCCGAAAATTCCCTCGATTCTCTCAACACTCGCCAATCGGCCGAAAAATCATCTGATACGAGTCGCTAAAATCGGCTTCGACTCCAATCAAGACTTGTTCTTCATGTAGCGAAGCAGCAACAATCCGCCGCCGATAACGACGACAGCTCCCACGACGTACAAAAGGGTCAACAGGACCGGATGGATTGCTTGCATGATTTCATTTTCCTAGAAAAACGACGAAACAAATGTAAATTCAGGGAGGACCTTGCCGTCTTGCCCCAAAACCAACCAACATTTTAAATCTGTTCCTCAACAAAAAAAAGAGTCTGCACACCCAAAATTGTCCGCAAAATCGATCTCAGGCGCAAACGGTTGTTCCGGTCCAAATACAACACGTTGTGGACTGGCCTAGATGAGAATTCGAGTCGCGGCCGAGTTGTTTAGCTGTTTTTCCGCAAAATTGATAATTGTCGACTCCCCTGCCACGGGTCTTGTTTAGCTTGGTAGCTCGAGTGACACTGAAATGAGGAAGAGATTGTGAATTCGACTTGCGGCATCCGTTACCACATTGGGCTTGTCTGCGAGGAAGCTATTGTTTTCCTGTTTTCGGTTCATTAAAGGCATCACGCACGCGATCAGCAACCGCTTCCACCGCCTGATCTCGCAGTGATTCAAGCCGATTCTGTAGATTTCCGAAAGGCGAATTGCTTTGGCCGGAGCTCCATTGCCCAGTTTGCGCGTCGTAGTACGTATCATTTGACGAGGATGCATGTTGACGATTGATTGTCCCTTCGTAGACGGGTGGTTGATAAAACAAGGAGCCTTGGGGATGAGTGGGGTTCACTGGAGCATGGTTGTTATCTGGTGGACTGAATTGATCAAACGCTGAGTCGACATAGCCTTTGATTTTATCCTCAATCGGAGAGATTGGCGCGTCAGGGTCGTAATGCTTGTCGAATTCGTCGTTATACTTCTTAACGTATGAGCCAATCGTCTCTCGCATGTTTTCCGGAACAGCGAATGCCAGACGATTGATAATACTAGTGAGGACTCTTCCTGAACTCGAGTTGACGATGGCCCGCTTCGTTTCGTCTCCCAGCAACGTGACGGAGAACATGGTTATGACGATACAAATCAATAGCCCCTTTACGGCTCCGACAGCCGCGCCAGCTTGGCGATCCCAACTCTTGATCGCCATCTTCTCAATCGTTTTCCTAACGAATCCAAATACAATCCACACACCCAACGCCGTTCCCAAGAACAACGCGAACATCGCGATGAACTCGTTTAACGGTGGATCGACAGCTATCAATGGCGCCAGCATCGGCCAAAAATTGGAAGCCACGAAGTAGCTCAAAAATAGCGATACCAGGGAAGCGACTTGCCAAGCCAGTCCCTTCCACATGCCCATTAAAATCGCTCCCCCCAGAACAACAAGCATTAATGAATCGTAGATCGACATGCCTTCGAGTTACTCCATTTGAAAAATGATGGGCGAGTATAATGGCTGGCGCAAGTTCGTTGTAGAGCAAAGGCACAATTTCGCGTTGCCGATAAACAGCAGCGGGTCATCCATTTTAGCGCGTTCAATTTGAATTGAAAACAAATCGATACGCTAACCCTTCATCCATCGCACACCTCGTGCAGAAATCGGATTGGATGCTTAAAAGCTAGCGACGGACCACTTTGTTGAAATAGGAGTTGTGGTGTCTTCCTGCTAGCTTTTTTGGCCTTCCAATTTTGATTGCCGGTTGGACTTGGATCCGGACACTGATTGACATATCCTCGTCACGCATGACCTCCATATTTATTGATCAGTTACGTGGCCAATTTTAAAACGCACATTACGACAAGCACGGTGCTCGGGATCGGCTATGGAACTGGAGCGTTTTTTCTATTGAATATACCGCTCGATCATTGTTTGATCGCCGGTGGATTGTGCTCGTTGGCCGGTATGTTACCCGATCTGGACAGTGACTCGGGCGTTCCAGTTCGGGAGATGCTTTGTCTGGTCTCTGTCATCGTACCGATGTTAATGGTTCCAAGGTTCATTGCCTTGGGACTCCATGGTGAAGCGATGGTGCTCGCCGCCGCGCTTGTTTACATCGGGATTCGGTTCGGAATTGGGTATATCTTTAAGCGATACACGGTGCATCGTGGGATGTGGCATAGCATTCCGGCAGCGTTGATTGCCGGCATGTTCATGTTTATGGTATGCCTTTCCAATGACGTGGGAATTCGACTCTTTAAGTCATGGGCAGTTGTGCTGGGGTTTGTTTCGCACCTGTTACTTGATGAGATCTACTCGGTTGACTGGCAAGGGCGCACCATCCGTGTCAAGAAATCGTTTGGAACGGCCATGAAGTTTTTTAGCAAGCGCCCTTGGGCAAATTTCAGCACGTATGCGAAGCTCGTCGCGCTTGCGCTGATGATTGCGGCCGATGAGGCAGCGATGAATTACTTTGGCCGGGAACGCCTGGATGTTCCATTAACAACTCGAGAATGGTTTCAGGACTATCTGCAGGGCACCACCCCGCCCATCTGGCGTTAGCCTAATCCTACAGCGCCGGCTCGATGCAAAGCTGTAGGTCAGCCTTTCCAGGCTGACGCACATACCTTGCGCTGTAGGACTAACTGGGGTCCAGTGGATTGACGGTCGATCAAAATCGTCGACGGCTGTCCAACAACAATGTGACCGGCCCATCGTTAATCGACCAAACCTGCATGTCAGCGCGAAAGACCCCCTGCCCTACTGAAATCCCATGAAACCGCAATCGCTCACAGCAATGTTCATACAAGGATAGTCCGATCTCCGGAGGCGCGGCATCGACGAAGCTCGGCCTGCGACCCTTGCGACAATCGCCCAGCAACGTGAACTGGCTGATCGCCAACACCTCTCCGTTGACCTCGCTCAGTGCTAAATTCATCTTTTCATCGGCATCGGGAAAGATGCGTAGCCCGGCGATTTTGTCAGCGATATAATTCGCATCACCAACCGTATCCCCTTGCTCAACTCCAAGCAGGGCCAAAATACCAATCGAGATCTGGCCGACGGTTTGATTGTCGATGGTCACGCTTGCCTGGGAAACTCTTTGAACAACCGCGCGCATATTTAACCGTTTCTAAAGGAGTCCCCTACCCTACTCTGCTCGACCGATCTGGACCCCATCAGTTATGCAGTCGGATTCAAGAGGTACCTGTCGAGCTGTTACAATAAAACCATTACTTCTCACCCAGATCGAATGACCTCGCAAGCAATCTTCTTAGCCTCGTGATCTAAACATTCGAGATAAGCAGTTGAAAATGTACATCAAGGACTTGCGACCCGGCGTAAAGCGGCGCGCCCCGTCAGACACTGCTCACTCCACTTCGCTTGCACGACTTTGAACATTGACCCGATTAACTTAACATCGAGAACATGAATCACAAACCCGTTGCCATAACCATGGGTGATCCGGCTGGGATTGGGCCAGAGATCATTGTTGCCGCGTGGAACCAGCTCCCTGCCGAGACGAGATCCCGCATCTTTGTGGTGGGTCGAGCCCAACGGTTGGTTGCAGCCTGCAAGATCGCGGGGATCGATGTTGAGGTGTGTACGATTGCGGAGCTTCCCGCCGAGTTTTCACCGCGGGCCATTCATTGCCTGGAAGTTGCTGATCGGTGGGCCGACGAAATTCCCATCGGTCAGTGCTCCGCCGAGGCTGGAGAAGTCGCTTATCAAGCGATTGTTGCGGCGACTCGATTGGCAATTGAGCAACGGATCGCGGCGGTGGTCACGGCTCCGATCAACAAGCGAGCACTTCATCTGGCTGGACACAACTTTCCTGGGCATACGGAGCTGATTGCCGACATGTGCGGTGTTAAATTCGTGGTGATGATGTTGTACTTAAGCCAAGCCTATGTCCAAGCATCGACGGTTGGCTTAGGAGTTTCCCACGTGACGCTACACCAACCGCTTCGCCAGGCGATTGACTCATTGGATTCGCAAATGATTTTTCAGACGAGCGAGTTAACGTGTCAATTTTTTGATCGAAGGTTGCGCGCCTCGCAAATTGACCGTCCCAGCCGAGTTGCCGTCGCGGCGCTAAATCCCCACGGCGGCGAACGAGGATTATTTGGTCGAGAAGAGCTTGATATCATTCAACCGGCGGTCGAGGCCGGAATCGCCGCTGGCCTGCCGTTGGTGGGTCCCCTCCCCTGCGACACGCTGATGGCCCGAGCGGTGATGGGTGAGTTTGACGCCGTCGTCGCCATGTACCACGACCAGGGGCATATCGCGTTTAAGTTATTGAACATGCATCGTGCCGTTAATGTCACCCTTGGACTTCCAATCGTGCGCACCAGTCCAGCTCACGGCACCGCATTTGAATTGGCCGGTTCGGGCAAAGCCGACCATGGCGGGATGTTGGAAGCGCTCAGGTTAGCGGACCAGCTTGCATGTAACGGATAATTCACCAATCCGGTGAACTGGCCGATACCCCGGTGCAACCGAAAGGTTGATCGAGCGGAGGGTGGATCGGATCGGTTTTGTGCTGATTGCGAATGCTCCTCAGAATCGAAAGAAAAACCGGAGAAGGTACATTTGATTCGGTAATCAATCCTCCGTTTCCCAATTTGCGCCAGTTCCTTATTTTTGAGCCACGGCAGTGCCATTCGTGGGCGGCACCTTTTATTTTTCCATTCGCCTTCGAAGGAACGCCGCCTGAAGGCGGGACTACAAACAGACGCCCCGTTGGCACTAAAGTGCGGGCTGCGACGTGCGTACCAACGTTTGGGCGAACCTCTTCCTGTTATTCTTGACAAAATAAATGAAAGTTCGGCGGCATGAGCGTTCGTAGTCCCGCCTTTAGGCGGTCTTAGAAGATTAAGCGGTTCTTGGAAAATTAGCAATCAATCGGTGGGCGGCACGACAGTGCCATTCGTGGTCTGGATGATCTCGATATTTTGCGATTTTTCCCACGGTTTCTCAGAGACTCGATCCGTATATTTTTCGCAATTCGTGTGAAAATTAGGTCTTGATGGAACTAGCGAGGTGTGGATAATATCAGGTTCCCGAAAATCGGGAGGATTGGATTATCGTATCCTGCGTTGGCGATGTTGCCGTGAAACGGTTTCTGCTTAACCAAGCATGTTGCAGGATTAGTTTTTGTCGTTGCGACCAGACAAGTTTTTTTCAAGTCAATTGCTCGGAATTCGCGAGCTTGTGGAAAAGTAAAGCAAATAATGCCACCATTCAATCGTGCCAACAAGAATTTTCGTCGAAGAAAACCCAAAGTCAAAATCAAGACAGTCCGCAGGGACCCGTTGTTCGTCGACGGTGAGCGTCCTCGTCCGATGTACGTCGACTATAAAGATGTCGAACTTCTCAAGAAATTAATCAATCGACACGGCCGCATTTCCAGTCGTCGCAAGACGGGATGTACGGCGGTCAGTCAGCACGCCGTCAGCTTGGCGGTTAAGCGAGCGAGATTCATGGCGCTATTATCGTACGTCGGCGAATAGTCAAAAAATACGTTGCTCGGCCACATTGCTCGCGCATAATGCTGGTTGAGTGACCGAGGTTGAATGACCGAGCGTGATCATTGGATTGGATAAATACCGAGCAAACTGAAGCTCGGCATTTTTTTTTGTTGGCTGGTGATTTCGTTCGATCGATGCCTGGATGACATTTTCGATATCATTCCTGGCGTAACCTGCGAAGGGGAGCAGAAACGACGTCGGCGCAACTAATCTGATGCCCAGTCGTCACACAGCACTAATTCAATTCCGTCGCTTCGTCCCAATGTTCATAAAGTTGTCCCAACGATTGTTGTAGTTGTTCCAGCTGCTGGTTGACTTCGGCGACTTTCAAACCGTTGCGCAGCACTTCGGGATTGGCCAAGTCTGAATGAAGCAATTCGATTTGCTGTTCCTGGATTGCGATATCTGCCTCGATCGCGTCGACTTTGCGATAGGGATACTTCCGCTTACGTTTGGTATTTTCTTTGGAGCGTTGTCGCTTTTCGGTCGCACCCGTTGTGGGCTCGTTGTTGACTGCGGATTTGAGAGACCTCAGATGCAAGTAGGTATCATAGTTGCCTTCCACGATGGTAGGATGAACGGAGTCAATGACCAACAGATGGTCGCAAATGCAGTTGATGAAATAGCGATCATGGCTGACGATCAGGAGAGTGCCCGGAAAGTCCGCAATCGCTTGTTGCAATGCTTCGCGAGACCAGAGGTCCAAATGGTTTGTCGGTTCATCGAGCACCAGGAAGTTGGCGTTTTCGGCCGCTAGCCGAGCCAAAGCAACCCGGGTCCGTTGACCACCACTCAGGCTGCCAACTCGTTGAGTTGCCATTTCACCAGTGATTCCAAAACGCGCTAGCCAATCGCGGCGTTGCTGATCGATCAGGTTGTCACCGGTCGGGCGAATCGCCTCGACCGCGGGTTGATCTGAAGCGATACCAGTCAATTGCTGGTCAAAGTACGCGAGTTTGACACGGTGTCCGAGCGATATTTTTCCTTCATCCAGCGACTCTTCGCCGATCAGACAGCGGAGCAATGTGGTTTTTCCGCAACCGTTTCCACCCAGAATCCCCCACCGATCACCTCGTTCGATCTGAAACGTGACGCCAGCGAAGAGTTTTTTATCGTAAGACTTACCGATGTTTTCGATCCGCGCGACAATATCACCGGCGCGTTCGACTTCTGGAAATCCCATGCGTGGAGCGCTGATCTCGCGAGGAACGGTAACCAATTCGATGCGCTCCAACTTTTTGCGTCTGTCTTCGGCCTGGGCATGCTTTTGACCGGAATGGTGACGGCGCACAAAGTCTTCGAGCTTTTCGATTTCCTGTTGTTGGCGTTCAAATGTCTTTCGCTCCACTTCCAAACGCTGCTGTTTGAGTTGCACATATTTTGTGTAGTTGCCAGGATAGTCTTCGATCGTCCCATCGATGAGTTCAAGTGTACGTTCGGCGACTCGATCAAGGAAAAATCGATCATGGCTGACCAACAGAAATGCTTGTTTGGAGTTCGCGAGAAACGATTCCAACCACTCGGTCGCCTCGATATCCAGATGGTTCGACGGCTCGTCGAGTATCATCAAATCAGGTTCCTGCAACAACAGTTTAGCCAGTAACAACCGGTTTATCTGTCCACCACTGAGCAAGTTGGCGGGTTGCTCGCGATCTTGTTGCAGAAAGCCGAGGCCCTGCAAGACCCGTTCAATTTTATGATCGAATTGATAGCCATCCCGTTGGCGAAGCTGTTGTTGGATCTGATCGAAGCGTTGTGTCAGTCGAGTTCGCTCGACGGTCTCGTCGCAGATTGCGATCTCCTTTGCCAAGCGATCGGATTCGTTGTGCAGGTCGATTAGGGGCTGCATGGCGGACAAGGCAACCTGCCAGACCGTCTGGTCAGAGGCAAATTCCGCGGATTGCTGCAGCCAGCCGATGGTTGTTTTCGGTGCGAGCACAACGTCGCCAGCGTTGGCCTCTTCGTCGCCACAAATGATGCGGATCAAGGTGGTCTTGCCGCAACCATTTGGTCCGACCAGACAGACATGCTCCCCAATGCGAATTTGCAACGAAGCTCCAGCGAGCACCGGCTCGTCGCTAAAGTATTTTGTGATCAGGTCGACTTGCAGCAGCAGACTCATGGCGTCTCAACATTACAAAAAAAGCCAGCCTGGGCTGTAGGCTGGCAAGACAATCTCTTTTATTTTGACTGAAACCTAGTTTCGGTCAACTCCAATCAGCCGCCAATCAGTTCCATGTGTCCACGATCGAGCGCAAATTCTCGGTTCATCTGGTTGCTTAGTGGTCGTGTACAATTCTTTGTGGAAGTGAGAGCCCATGAAATATCAAGATTAAAACTCATGTTACGTTACCGCCAAAAGTTAGAGGGGTGGTATTTGCTTAGAGACAAGCTGACGTACGTAACCTCTTTTGGTAAAATCCAGGCCAACATCGTTCAGTATTCATGTGTCAATAAACCGATATGGTTTGGATTCCGAAACACTCTGCCCTTGTTGGAATGGCGGATAGGGGAATGATCCAATCGCTGAGGTTACAGTGTTGTTGCCAAAGTATTTGTGTTGGCATTTCCAGCTGACATTCCGTTTATCTGTTTGTGAAGGTAAAAAAACATGCCTAGCTCCCCTCACTGGTTGGTTTTGTTTTTGTTGTCGGTGATCGGATATCCTGTCTTCGGTAAACAAGATATCCCAATGCAGGATGTTGTAAAGCGACTTGCCGAGTTTCAGGAAATGGCTTGGGGACTACAGTTCGAAGAACATAGGCGGAAGTCAGGTGACGCTGACCTGTATTCGCAAAAAAAGTTTGAGATTTCATCTGACGGTCAGTTGGCAAGGTCCTGGTCTAAGTCCCATTCAAATCAATCCGAGTCTTGGACGTATGCTTCAAATGCTGGACAATGGATCTTCTTCGCGAATAAAAGCCTGAACGAATTATCAATTGAGCCTTCTCTGCATGTTACCTTTCTCGATGCGGGCCAAAAAGCAGCCGGCCGTCTTGGTTTACTGGTAACTGGCAGCACCGATCATAAACTGTTTACTGTTATCGTTGCGAATTCCAAGGTATCACCTGTCAGGCGTGAGATTCAAGGTATCGAGTATTCAGGTGTTGTATGCCGCGAGGCCGGAAGGGGGGATATCGAGTTTCTGTTTTCTCCACAAATGGAACTGACGTATATTACACTTGAAGGAAAAGTTGGTGATCGCTCGGGGGGCACGAAGTTTCACCCCGATTCAGTTACGGATCAGGTATCAAAAGTGATTTACGGACCGATCACATATACGAAATTCTTTGGACGTAATCTGATTCACACCGTTTCATGTCAAGTAGAAATCATGGATCGGATTGTATCAAACGTCGAATTCGAATTCTTAAACTATGAACATTTGCAGTCACGTTTAAGATCGCGAATCGATTTGCCTGAAGTTGATTTACGAAATGGCCAGGAGGTGTTTAGTTCCGGTCAACCTAATCTGAGATATGAGTATTGGAACGGACGTGTGGTTAAAAGTGAATAAGGAAAAGTGAGAACTCAGTGAAGACAAGAACTCGACCTACGCGTTACCCGTGTTAACCTCACAAGTCGTCTCCATTTGCTCCCCCGTCAGTTTAACGGCCCGCTACGACAGCGGTGAACAATGCAGAGGGCCATTCATGCTCGATTGGAAAGAATTCGAGCCATTCCTATACCGCGTGCTTCAACCTTGGCCGAGCATTGACGGGATCTTACGCATCATCCAGGTCGCAGTTGATGGCCTCAAGTATTTTTGTGTTTTTCTCAATCGCCAGCACGATCGTGCGCTGTTGCGAGCCGTCGCGACTCAAGGCAACAACAGGTAGGACTTGTCGCCGATCTGGTAGTGAGAGTTGCACATTGAACGATCCATCGGGTTGGACTTGGACCGGGTCGCCGGCCAGTGTAATTTTGGCTTGTGGATCGACTGAGCCAAACACGATGACCTGGGCGTTCACATCGAACTTGAAACTTGATTGGTAGGTGATGCTTGAAGCATGGCCCATGCTCGGGGTATTCATCGGTCGCTGCAATTGGTTTTCAAACACATCGCGCAACTCATCGGCGGCTTTGCCCTCGGAATAACCCCCACTCAGCGCAAAATATTTTTGGTAGTTATCCGCAATATCATCCCAATGTCCTTTCATCAGATCACATTTGCCTGGATGAGGTGTCGAAACAATATTGCTCTTCGCAATATGATAAAACCTTCCGCCCGGAGTGATGTAACCGAGTGCGACCCGAAATTCACCAGGTGGATTTTCAACGTCGATGTACCAGTTGCGAACGCCACCGTGTATCGGCACGTCCCGAATGACGTTTTCGACACCGTGAGTCGAACCTTGGTCCTGGATCGCCAACAACCGAATCACTGGCCGCGCAAAGTGCCACTCGTCACCGAGAGCAACTTGACAGCGCTGAATGGTTTGCGGTTGAATCGACCAACACGCTTGCAACCAATAGGCATCTCGCACAATAAGCACCACGCCATCGGCATCCACATCTCCTGATTCGTAAGCTCGTGCAAGGTCCTTGATGCGTTGTCGCTCTTCATTCTGTTCGCGAATGATCTTATTGACTCTTGAATTCACGCGTGTCAATGGCTCATTCAACGGCTTTTCTTTTTTGCTGATATGTCTTACGGTGACACGACCATTTTTGGCGGTTGATGAACGTGGTTTATCAACTCGACGATGTGTCTGGCCGGAAGGTGATTGCGGATGATTAATGCTTCGGGCAGTGCTTTGACGAGGTATCGCCCGGCCTTCGGTATCAGTCTTCGGTTTTGAAGCTTTTGAACTCTGTGACTTGCGAGCTGACTTGAGTAGTTCTTTGATCAGCGCTTCTTTTCGCAACGAATGCCATTTGGGAATTCCCTGCTCTTTTGCCATTTGTGCGAGGTCTTTTGAGGTATATGACCTCAACGATTCAGCCGTCATTCTTTAGTACTCCACTTTTGGATACCGTTTTCGGTCGGCATCTACAAACTGTCTAATTCGTCGAGTTCCAATCTGGTCCGTTCCGGTCCGATTGCTCGAGAAAACTGGCTTTGCTGCTAACTAAGTCCGTTTTTACGGCGTCAGCCAGCCTCATGCTGACAGCTACCCGAAACACCTGGATGGCACGATTTGCCGAGGCGTCGCGGAAAATGCTAAGGGAGTCACCTAAGTCGAGGTTTCAAATTGCCATGATTCAATAATGGCTGGCAGTCGATCTTTGTTAGAACTTCATCACACGACATCACAAACAAATCAAGCGATGCTGGATAGGCATCGCAAGTGCTCGACATCCATGAAATCAAGTCCGAACTCCGGGAATTAAACTCAATTGTCAAATTCTTTCAAAGTTCAGGCCGTAAAAACCGGACGCTATCGCGTTCCGGCTCAGCAATCCGAACTCTTAAAATTGACAAAGCACTAGTGCTTTTTCCATGCTTAATCTTGAGGTTGGAGTTCAAGCTTCAGCTTGTTTTTCGCAGCCTAAAGGCTGAACTCCAACCCCGCTTTTTAGCCTGGACAGAGGACTAGAAAAAAATACTTGGTTTTCAATTCCGTGATCTTGCAGCTCAAACACTGGCCACTCAAACACTGAACGACAATGTAAACATGGGCACCCAAACCTAAACGGATCGACGCACGCGCCTTTCGCGATTAATTCGATTGATTAGGGATGCCGAAAATCACCGATCGACACAACCGAGACGCTCGGACGATCGAACTCAATAAAATGGGACCACTCGTACACGGTCCAAGTGCGGCATTTCGTCACCCTTCGGTTTTGCGGCGAAGGATGCAGATGTAGCTTTTGCGACGCCCACTCCTCAGGCAATACCGACATTAGACGACGATCGAAGCACCTTTTTCATCATAACCAAAAACTGGAATTTTGCAATGTTTTTTGATCGTGATGGGCATCTTTTCGATGACCTAAGTCGTTATGCTAAAAAGAGTTAGGGTGATTCGCAACTTTTTATCGTTCATTGAAATGGCCGCTCAAAGATCGCGCCGAGTCATGCCAAAAATTTCGATTCGATCGATTTCAACATCGCGATTTGATCGCGCAAGAAGCCAGGGGGTGGTTACGCTGGCAACCGATTACCACGTCAGACTTTGTGAAATTTTTCCCGAAGTCGGTTGACCCTGCTTTTGAAGCTGGTTAGATTATTGCTCGATCAAGGTTTACAAACGGTTGAGACTCATGGTGTTCGATCATTTCTTGCCCCAGCGGTTTGGGTTTGGCTCGAGAGGTCTTTGTGACTCAATCCAACGATGACAGATCAATTCTCGTGAAGGCCATTGAACAGGGGACGCACGTCACAACGATTGCGTTGATCATGGTTGTTCCGGTCTTGCCTGGTTATTGGTTGGATCGGTATTTGAATACCCTTCCGTTGTTTACAATTTTGGGCTTAGCGTTCGGCATGGCTGCTTCGTTGTGGCAGTTGATCAAGTTCGTCAACCGAAAAGATTCAACAGATGTTGATCGCACGGATCGTGAATAATGGGTCCATGCTTAGGATACATTTAAGAACACAAATTTTATGATGATGACAGAAGACTTGAACCGAGCATCGAACGACGCCGATTCGATTTGGCCACGATTAGCCTTGTTTTCCGGTGTCTTCATAATGTGCGTGGGTTTGGTGGTCGCTGTTGTTTTTTGGAGTTTGGGGGGTGAGTATGTCGTCCCCGTGTTGGTAGCTGGACTCGTTTGTTATGTCACCGGGGTTTTGGCTCACCTCCTGGGTGAATTTCCCCAGGGTGAATTGTTTATCATGAGCCGATTGCTGAGCTCCTCGCTTGTAAGGATGGGCGGTCCCCTGGCGTTTTTGTTGGTCATTAAATTTTCGTCCTCTCCTTGGATGGGAAGCGAAATTGTTTATGTTGTGGTCACGTTTTATCTAGTGATGCTTGTCACTGACGTGGGCATTAACTTGAAGCATTATCAGGCAATTTCACGCCTACAGTCGCCAACGTTCGGCGCGAAGTCGGGGCACTAGAACCCGTCCAGGTTTTCAATTACTCGTTCAGGCAATTATCAGGCAATTATGTCGACTACTTCATCGGCGTCGTTTGGCTCGGTTAAATCAACGGTTGAGGTGTCCGAACCCCAGTCGCCGTTAGGGCCTGTGCAGGATTCCCAAACCGAGGGGGACGAGCGGGATTCCGGAGTCGATCCGAAGAATGATCCGCCACAGGATCCCTCGGCTGAAAACGCCGAGGAAGCGGATGCTATTGAGCAACAGGAAGCAGTGTCGCAACCGGCCAACGTTACTGACGATCGTTCTCCTTCCGGTGCCGATGATGTTGGTGTTCATGAACACGTCGACGCGGATCATGGCTCTGGCTCGTTGATGGATCATTACCTGGGACAAGATCACTTGATTAGTCACGTGCAGGACCAGTTGTACTTTCAGCTTCCCGGTGGTTTGCTTGAAGATAATATCGTCAAGCTTTGGATACCTCAGGTTAGTCCTTGGTCTGAGGAGGAACCCTTGGTGGCGGCGCCAAAAGGGGCAGAAGAATTTTTGGGGCCAATTACATTTCAACCGACCAAGTTCATCATTGTCGAATTGATCGCGGCCGTTTTAGTTGCAACGGTTTTCATATGGTTGGGTCGCCGGATCAAGTCGGGCGAGGCGCCCAAGGGCCGGTTATGGAATATGCTCGAAGCCAGCGTGGTGTTTGTTCGGGATGAGATCGCCAAGCCATCGATTGGCAGTCACGATTCAAAACGGTTTCTGCCGTTTTTATTGACCAGCTTCTTTTTCATTCTCACGATGAACTTAATGGGTATGATGCCGTTGTTGGGAACCGCGACCGGGAATATCAGCATCACGATTTCGTTGGCGTTGTTGGTGTTTGCAATAGTGTTGTTTTCGGGGATGAAGAAACTGGGAATCATGGGATTTTGGACAGCTCAGGCCCCGCATATTGATCTTCCTGCAGCGATGGGCTTGCCGATCACCATCGGGATTTGGGCAATTGAAGTTTTTGGCTTGTTTGTCAAGCACATGGTCCTTGCCGTACGTTTATTTTCGAATATGTTTGCCGGGCATTTGGTGTTGGCCGTGTTTGTTGGATTCATCGGCGTGACCTGGGGACAATGGTGGTCTGTGGCAGTCTTCCCTGCCGCAATCGGGGGATCGATTGCAATCGGTCTGCTGGAAATACTTGTTTCGTTGATTCAGGCCTATGTGTTTACCTTTTTAGCGGCCATGTTTATTGGATCGGCCCTGCATCCACATTAGGCTGCGCTGGATTTTTGAGTTCGGGAACTTGATTTTTCGGGCTTGGATTCGTGTTTTCAATTTAGGGGCATAAACTCGATGCGACAGTGATTTCGAGGGGTCCAAATAGACTCGCCTGCTAATTTTATTCGTTTCAACTGACTAGCAAATTAACCCGCTTTTGTTTGGAGATTTTACATGGTTAAGTTTTTGCCAATTGTCTTGGTATTGTTCGGCTCGTTGCTGTTTTGTGTGCCCGTTTCGGCTCAGGGACCGGTTGATGGAATGGTGATTGCTCAAACCGATGCTCCGTTGATTCCCGGCTTGAAAGCGGTCGGTGCAGGGATCGCCGTACTCGGTGCTGGTTTAGGCATCGGTCGGATCGGCGCTTCGGCATGCGAGAGCATTGCACGCCAGCCAGAAATGGCCGCCAAAATTCAAACCGCAATGATCATTATGGCTGCGTTGATTGAAGGGGCAGCTTTCGCGGCGATCCTACTCGGGCTGTTCATCGGCTAGGGAGTGAAAATGGCGGGCGCTTGCGATTAGAATTTGCTGTGCATCCAAGCGAATGGCAATCAGTCGGCACGCCGGATAAAGACGGACTTTTTTAACTGAATGTTTACAAGGACTTGTCGATGACGACATATCTTTTTGATCAAATGACTTGGTTGTTGGCGGCTGGTGCTGATCCACCACTACAGGTTCGCATCGATACCATGATTTTCAGCTTGCTGATTTTCGTGTTATTGATCCTGGTGCTGTGGAAGTTCGCATGGAACCCGATTATTGAAGGATTGGACAAGCGCGAAAAGTCCATCGCCAATGATATCGATTCCGCCAGATTGGCTCATGAAAAAGCCCAGGCGTTGGCTGCACAATATGAACAGCAGATTGCCGCAGCTGGCCAAGAGGCAAGCCGGTTGATCGCCGAAGCCAAAGATGAAGCGATTCGAGCCAAAGACCGCATCCTGGCGGAGGCGCAACAAGCGGCCGTCAAACAGCGAGAAAAGGCTGTCGCCGAGATCAACGCTGCCAGAGATCAGGCCGTCCGAGAGTTAGCCGAAAGGAGCGTCGATTCGGCCGTTTCTCTCGCCCAAAATATGCTCGGCAGGGAACTGGATCGCAACTCGCATGCCAGTTTGATCGAGCAGTCATTGCAACGTTTTGCCAAGTCCAGTGAGTTTTCTAAAAACTAAACCGTTGTTTCAAATATAGTCGATCTCGATGGACCCAGCTACCGAACAACCTACAGTCTTCGACTCGGAAAAACAGCACGTCGGTACTGTTTACGCTAAAGCGCTGATCGGAGTTGGCCAAGTCTCCGGAAAGACCGAGGGCCTGTTGTCCGAGTTGCATTCGTTGGTCCATGACGTGTTGCCAAAGCTGAGTGGATTGCGACAAACGTTGGAATCGCCACGCATTCCCTTTGACGATAAAGCGGCGTTGATTGATAAATCGTTGCGAGCTCAAGCCAGCCCTGAGTTTATCGCCTTCCTGAAGGTGCTGTGCCGTAAGCAGCGCTTTAATTGTATCGATGCCGTGGATCGAGCCGCAACCAAAATTTACAACGAAATGACCAATCGGATTGAGGCGACGTTGATTACTGCAGTTCCAGTCGACGGCGACGTCAATAATCGCATCAAGGATCAACTGGAAAAATCGTTGCAAAAACAGGTTGATTTGAACAATCGGATTGATGAATCCATTGTCGGTGGTTTCGTTGTACAAGTTGGCGATACGGTATACGACGGAAGTTTGATCAATCAATTGAAACAAGTGAGACGCATCGCCGTGGAAAAGGCCAATTTAGAGATTAAGAAATCAATCGACCGGTTTGTTGAAGGTTGACATGAATACGATTGCGAGCATTGTACGCTCGCAACTCCATCGATGACCGATAGCCGCTTGGGCCAACTCGGTGCTCGACAGCCGTCGAAGTTGAATCCAGAAAATCATCAAAAAATTCACAAAACAAAATAAACTCACAAAACAGAATTAACGAGGACATCCATGAAATTCAGTGCTGACGAAATTGCCTCTGTGATTCAGCAGGAAATCTTGCAGTATGAAAGCCAGATCGATGTTCGAGAGGTTGGTACGGTCCTGGAAGTCGGTGACGGTATCGCTCGAGTTCATGGATTGACTGGGGTCGCGGCTGGCGAAATGGTCGAGTTCCCCGGTGGAATCATCGGATTGGCTTTTAACCTGGAAGAGAACAGCGTCGGGGTCATTATTCTCGGTGATTATCTCAAAATCAGTGAAGGGGATGAGGTTAAAGCACTTAAGCAACTCTTATCCGTGCCGGTCGGGAATGAGGTGATCGGCCGCGTTCTCGATCCGCTCGGCAATCCTCTCGACGGAAAGGGGCCAGTGAATGCCTCCAAACGCCGACCGGTCGAAGTGATCGCGCCGGGTGTCGCCGAGCGTCAGCCAGTTTCCGAACCGCTGCAAACCGGTATCAAAGCGGTTGACGCCATGACGCCAATTGGCCGCGGACAACGCGAGTTAATCATTGGTGACCGCAAGACAGGTAAGACGGCCATCGCCATCGATGCGATTTTGAATCAAAAGGACTCGGGCGTAAAGTGTTTTTATGTCGCGATCGGACAAAAGGATAGTAGCGTTGCGGGAGTCATCAAAGTGCTTCAGGAATCCGGCGCTCTCGAGTATACGACCGTGATCGTATCGGGTGCCAGCGCCCCATCACCCATGCAATATATCGCACCCTATTCTGGCACGGCGATGGCTGAAGAGTTTATGTGGAACGGTGAACATTGTCTGGTCGTTTACGATGACCTTTCAAAGCAGGCCGTCGCGTATCGGGAATTGTCGCTGCTGATGCGACGTCCGCCAGGACGCGAGGCTTATCCCGGAGACGTATTTTACTGTCACAGCCGTTTGCTGGAGCGATCGGTTAAACTGAGCAAGGAACTCGGCGGCGGTTCCATCACGTCGCTCCCAATTATCGAAACCCTGGAAGGGGAAGTTTCGGCATACATTCCCACTAACGTGATTTCGATTACGGACGGTCAAATTTATTTGCAACCTGACCTGTTCTTCTCAGGCGTTCGACCAGCGATGAATGCCGGTATTTCGGTTTCGCGAGTCGGTGGAGCGGCCCAAATTCGCGCGATGCGTAACGTGGCTGGTGGTCTGCGGTTGGACTTGGCTTCGTTTCGTGAACTGGAAGCCTTCGCTCAACTTGGAACCGACCTGGATGCAGCGACACAAGCTAAGCTTGATCGTGGATATCGGATGGTCGAACTGTTGAAACAACAACAATACAAACCGCTTCACGTCATTGATCAGGTCGTCGTGATCTATTTGGGTACGAACGGTTTTTTGGATAAAATCCCGGTCAACGACGTGCAGCGCTGGGAATCAGAGTTCCTCATCTTCCTGCATGATCGTAAACAGGACGTCTGGAATTTGATTGATAAGCACAAAAACGATAGTTCCGTCCTGAAAGGTGACCACGAAACGACGCAGGCCCTTCGTGCCGCGGTGCAGGAATTTAACCAATCGTTTAGAGCGACGACCTGATCCAGATTGTTTGCAACATTACCTCTCAACTCGTTCTCATAGTTCCCCATGGCTAATCCCAGAATCCTTGACAAGCGTCGCAAGTCGATCCGTAACATTAAAAAGATTACGCGAACGATGGAATTGATCGCCACGGCGCGTTTTAAACGAGCGATGGATCGAGCCACGGCGGCCAGCGATTATACGCGCCGGATCGCCAGCGTCGTAAGCGACCTTGCAAACGCTGGACTGGAAGTGAGCCATCCGCTGCTAACTCCCCGCGAAACTGTGAATACGGCTCGCCTGCTCGTGCTCACCGCAAATCGGGGATTGTGCGGCGGCTATAATGGCAACGTGATACGCCTGGCCGTGAATCGAAGGAAGCAACTTGCTGAATTGACCTCCAACGAGGTGATTGTCGATGTGTCAGGCAAGCGAGGGATTTCCGGATTCAAATTCCGGGACATTCCCACGGCAAACAATCATTTGCAGTTTGACGACCGCCCGCTGTATGGCGATGTCGAACAGATCGCCCAACAATATCTGTTGCAATACCTAGCCGGAGAGATCGATCGGCTGGACGTCATTTATACGCAGTTCGTAACGAGTGCCCGCCAGATCGCCGTTTGCGAAACGTTACTGCCACTGGGTTCCCTGGGGGACGAGCCGACGGATTCAAACCGCAGTTCAAGCCCATCACCACCAACGAAACTGCAACCGTTGTACGAGTTTATTCCATCGGCGGCGAGTATTCTGGAGGAAATTGTACCGACTTCATTCAAAGTCAAGCTGTTCAAGTGTTTTTTGGATGCGGCCGTGAGTGAACAGATCGCACGGATGGTCGCGATGAAGAACGCGACAGAAAATGCTAATGATATGATTGGTCTTTTGTCGCGCACCTATAACCGCGCTCGACAATCTCAGATCACCAATCAAATCATGGAAGTCATTGGTGGCGTCGAAGCGATGGAAGGATAATAGTCTGGCAAGCTTGGATTGTCACAAATTGAGTTTCAGAACCCGCAGTTACATTTCAAGGTAAGACCAACCCAGAAAATCCACCTTCACAGTAACCGAGAGTATCGAGAGTATTTCGTCGCAGGCAATGCAACCAAAGTACTTTCAACAGGCATAATCACAACAAATTGAATTCAAGTAAGTAATAGCGTAATTGGAATCAGCATATGGCAAACGAGAAAAATATTGGCCACATTACTCAAGTGATCGGTTCGACCTTCGACGCCGAGTTTCCCGAAGACAACATGCCGGCAATTTACAATGCCGTGACGGTCACGATCAAATCTGCAGAGGGCAAAGATTGGAAACTCACTGGCGAAATCTCGAAACATCTTGGTGGGGGTCGCGTTCGCTGCGTCGCACTCGGAAGCACGGACGGAATGGTGCGCGGTCAGGAGTGTGTCGATACCGGTGCGCCGGTAACCGTGCCTGTCGGCGAGGCGACCTTGGGTCGAGTCTTCAATATGTTGGGTGAACCCATTGATGGGCGAGGTCCGATTGATGCCAAGGAGTTTCGCCCCATCCACCGCCCTGCCCCGTCCCTCGAAGAACTGTCAACCAATACCGAACTGTTTGAAACGGGAATCAAAGTGATCGACTTGCTGACCCCCTTCGTTCGAGGGGGAAAAGCTGGATTGTTCGGCGGTGCCGGCCTCGGGAAAACCGTTATTCTTACTGAGTTGATCGCTCGAATCGCCAGCTCGCACGGTGGCTATTCGGTTTTTGCCGGCGTCGGTGAACGTACCCGAGAAGGCACCGACTTATGGCTGGAAATGCAAGAAACCGAAATCGGTCAGACGGGACGCAAAGTGATCGAGCAGACCTGCATGGTCTTCGGACAAATGAACGAACCCCCGGGAGCCCGTTTACGAGTCGCATTGTCCGCCCTCACGATGGCTGAATATTTTCGCGATCAGACCGGAGCGGATACACTGCTATTCGTGGACAATATTTTTCGTTTCTCGCAAGCTGGATCAGAAGTATCGGCGCTGTTGGGCCGTATGCCATCCGCCGTCGGTTATCAACCCACGCTCGCCACTGAAATGGGCGCCTTGCAGGAGCGAATTGCCTCGACCAACAAGGGCGCGATCACCTCGGTGCAGGCGGTGTATGTACCGGCCGACGACCCTACCGACCCAGCTCCGGCGACCGCGTTCGGACAGCTTGATGCGTTCCTGTATTTGGAACGTTCGATCTCCGAAAAAGGGATCTACCCGGCGGTCGATCCGCTCGCTTCATCCAGCCGAATTTTGGACCCCCAGTATGTCGGTGATCGTCATTACGCGATCGCGCGTCGAGTTCAAACGACGTTGCAACGATATCGAGAATTACAGGACATTATCGCAATTCTCGGTGTCGATGAATTGAGCGAAGAAGACAAAACGATCGTGCATCGAGCACGCCGAATTGAACGGTTCCTGTCACAACCGTTTTTCGTTGCAGAAGTCTTTACCGGAAAACCTGGTGAAAACACTTCGCTGGAAGACACCATCCGCAGCTTCGAGGAGTTGTGTGATGGCAAATGGGATCACCTGCCGGAAGACGCGTTCATGTATGTTGGTGCGATCGAGCAGGCCGAAGCGCAAGCCAAAAGACTGGCTGCGGCCGTATAATTCAGTCACCGATATAGACCAAAATTAATTCAAAGAATCGCGGATATGACACTTCAATTAGCAATCGTAACTCCCGAAAAAACTGTGCTGAACGAATCCGTCGATTCGGTCATCATTCCGATGATTGACGGAGAGGCCGGGGTGCTTGCCGGACATGCGCCAACGATTGGACGGCTCGGTTTCGGCATCCTGCGGTTTCCAGGTTCCGGCGGCGAAAAGCGATTGTACATCGATGGCGGATTTGTCCAAATCGCAAACGATCAAGTCAATGTATTGACAGGTCGTGCGATACCCGTTAGTGAACTGCAACGCTCGGTCATCGAAGAACAATTGCATCAGGCTGAAAAAATCAAGCCGGAAAACACCCAGCAGTTGGAAGCAAAAAATCGCTCGTTGGAACAGGCCCGCGCCCAATTACGAGCGATCCAAAAAGCGTGACAAACGGTCGCGCATCCCTTCACAGACTTCCCCGCTAGGTCCCCTGTCGAAAAACAGCCCGCGGCGCAACCAAGTGTGTTCAAACACTCGTTTGGACATCGTTCAAATGGGCACTACGTTGATGGGATTTTGGTGGAAGGATTAAAGGAAGAGAGTCCTTTGGAGAACTCAGCAGCCCGCACATTAGTGCCAACGGGGCGTCTGTTTGTAGTTCCGCCTTCAGGCGGAGTTCCTTCGACAAAAATAAAAGGCACCGCCCACGAATGGCACTGTCGTGCCGCCCACCTATTGATTGCTAATTTTCAAGAACCGCTTAATCTTTTAAGACCGCCTAAAGGCGGGACTACGAACGCTCATGCCGCCGAACTTTCATTTATTTTGTCAAGAATGACAGGAAGAGGTTCGCCTAAACGTTGGTACGCACGGCGCAGCCCGCACATTAGTGCGAACGGCGCGTCTGTTTGTAGTCCCGCCTTCAGGCGGAGTTCCTTCGAAGGCGAATGGGGAAATAAAAGGTGCGGCCCACGAATGGCACTGCCGTGGCTCAAAAATAAGGAACGGGCGCAAATTGGGAAACGGAGGATTGATTGAATCAAATGTACCTTCCCCAGTTTACCGAAAAATCGGGCCGATTTGTTATAGCGACAGTGCCATTCATCCCTGGCATCATTCTGAAGCGAACTTAAACCGGTTCAACGGTCCGCGTTGCCAATTCACGATCGATCATGAACAGTCCATTTGGGTTTCCGTCAACCAGTTTCAATTGGTCGATCACGTTCCGCGCACTCGCCTCTTCCTCGACTTGTTCTTTGATAAACCATTCCAAAAATACATCGGTGGCATGGTCGGATTCAGATTTGGCGAGTTCTTTTAACTTGAAGATGCATTGGCTGATATATTGCTCATGACTGAGCGATTCTTCAAACAGCTTTAACGGCGTCATCGGTCCGACATTCGGCTTGGGGATCGCGTCCAGCTCCACGTTGCCCCCTCGTTCCAATACAAAATTAAAGATTCGATCGGCGTGTAGCAGCTCTTCTCGATATTGCATTTTGAACCAATTGAC
Source organism: Pirellulaceae bacterium (assembly GCA_041748315.1). Taxonomy (GTDB): domain Bacteria; phylum Planctomycetota; class Planctomycetia; order Pirellulales; family Pirellulaceae; genus CALMEE01. Next base: position 343 of record JBGTDM010000256.1, on the reverse strand, counting down.
GAATCCGGGCAGCCCCTGGCGATCACTTTCCGCCGCCATCGCCAGATAATGATAAGCGGACGAGATTTCTTCATTGATTTGATGGTTCAATGCCGCTTGCATTTTATCGGTTAACATGGTTTCCTCATTGATTTCAACGATCAGGTGGTTAAGCCATATTGTCCAGCTTGCTTGCGTATCTGTCAACGCACTACGCGGAACGTTGTTTCCCGAGGGAGACGTTGTTGGAGGATTGAAAACCAATCCCCCAACCCATTTGTGGTTGACAGTTCGTTCAACAACTGATGGATCCGGGAATCCATTGGATCGATTGATAGCGACTCTGGAACGAGAGACCTGATCG
>JBGTDM010000255.1:0-9743 GCA_041748315.1 Pirellulaceae bacterium | reverse complement strand
TTGGGTCACGATTATCAGATTTGAACGCCTGAATTTGAACGATTACCCAACGAGACACCACGTTAAACATGCGCCGCTAATCCTGGTCCGGAAGAGGCGGAGAGTACGGGGTCGTCTCGGGACCCAGTAACGAATAGGTATCCATCGTCCGCAGGGGAGGCGAGTAAATATGCAATGTCATCAAGTCGAGTCCGGCGGCTTGAAGATTGGAAACCTGATGAATATCTTCGTCTTTCGACGTGCAGACGCAACCGATCTGAAAATCGGTCGAACTGATCGCCTTGATCTGACCACAGGGTGTGACTTCGAATTTGGTTTCGGTAGCACAACCCTTTAGTATTCGTAATCCGCAAGTGGAGTTCGCATGGTTGTGGATTGGGCTCCGTTGACCGCTACGCCAGCAGATGCACAGCAACTCATACCAATCCCCTTGGGAGATCACGTTTCGGCGATAGGTACAATCGCCAAAACCAGCGAAATCTACTAAATCGTTGGCGCAGACGTCAAGTTTTACGAGTAGCTGATTAAGCTCGTCGACTGGCGCGCGCTCGTCCAATCCCTCAAGGAAGTCGATGAGTTCGCGAAGGCAAACGGGTGGAGGAAAAGCAATCACGTCGCGCTCACCCAGAAATAATGGATTTTCAAGGCTCATACCAAATAGTATGCCATAGAAACTTGGTTCGAGTCAACATTTCTGGAAAGTACCCCGGTACAAACCTAATTTTTGGGCAGCCTAGCCCGGAACAAACAGGTTAACGGTGGATAATTTGGAGAAATAATGGCTTAAATCGATACCTTCGGCAAGTCTTTAGCAGTTAGAGGTAACTAGTTGCCTGAACCGTCAAATCGTAGACACTTTATCGTGTCGGTTATGGGTAGAATATTGATGGGGAAGACATGCATTCGAATCGCGCGTTCACGGCGTGGGCGATTCTCATTGAGACCTGTAATGATATAACTGGTCGGTAAACGAGGCGATTCGGCATGAAAACTCGGTTTCTACCTTCGGTCGTATAACGAACTTGGCGATTCTATTTCGGTTAATTGGCTCAAGTCAGTTTCCTAGCAAAGAGGAGTTGCAGGCGGAGCATGAAGATTTTGGAAAATACGATGACGACAGGAACTAAAGGCATCACGCTGTTGTTGTGTTTATGCACGACTCAATTCGTTTCTGCACAGCCACCGAAAAACGATGCACCAGCGCCGGTATTAATTGAGCGCGCAACGCTGTCGAGCAAGGCCAATCGTCAGACCTTTATCGGAACATTGACACCCATTCGAACTTCAACTGTTGGCAGTGCGGTCGATGGACGAATTGTCGAAATGCCAGTAGAACTAGGCGAACATGTCGAGATGGATTTTGAAGTTGTCGAATCGAGCGGAGACGCGACTGCGGAACGGCTCAGTTTAGGACAAAAGATTGCAACGATTGACTCGGCGGCGATTGCAATCCAGATCATGGCGGCTAAGGTTGAATTGACCGCGCGGCAGCAAGCCTTGGAGGAGATGAAGATCTCTTTGCCACAAGACATTGCATTGGCTCAAGCGTTGCTGGCTCAAGCGCAAGCTGAACTCGTATTCGCGAAAGAGAATTTCGATCGACTACAGTTATTGGTCAGTCGCGGAGGGGGTATTTCTGAACGAGAGATTGCTGAGGCTCGTTCAATTTTCCTCACTCGCCAGCAATCGGTACAGGCCACCGAAACATCGCTACGCAAACTCGAATTAACAAGACAGATTAAACTCGATATCGCTGAAACGGCCGTTCGGGCGCATGAAAAAGCAGTCGAAAGATTAACTGAAGAGCTTGGTCGACATACCATTCGAGCTCCATTTGCCGGCGGAATTACTGCCAAGATGGCGGACATCGGCGATTGGGTATCTCGAGGGACTCCGATCGTACAAATCGTCCAGATGGATCCGATTGAACTCACAATTCAAGTGGCGCAGGCGCATCTGGCAGATTTGCAAGCCGCTCTTGATGCATCACAAGGGGGCGTATCGCGACCCACGGCACATGTGACGATCGAGGGATACAGCGAATCGCTCGAGGGGACGGTCTGGGCAATCGTTCCCCAAGCCGATCTGCGGACTCGCTCGTTTCCAGTTGTCATTCGAATTCCAAATCGTCGAGGCGAGGCTGGCTATTTGTTAAAGCCAGGCATGTTAGCCAGGACAACGATCGACGTAAGTGTCGAACGAGAGGTCGTCTTAATCAATAAGGACGCATTGCTGTTGGAATCTGGCACGGTGACGGTCATGTTGGCGGTAGCATCCGAAGCAAACCCTGAAGAATTGGTCGCAAAACCGGTTAACGTCACCATCGGGAAGTCATTCGGGGGATCGATTGAGATCTTAAGCGGCGTTAGCGCCGGTCAACAGGTCATTGTTCAAGGGAACGAACGCGTTCGCCCAGGCCAAAAACTTAAGGTGTTCAGTCCTTAACCAGTTACATTGCCAAACAACTCTCAATGATGCATCCATTCAACACGATCCTTCACAATCCCGTTAAAGTGGCCGTTGGGGTCTTGCTCCTGGTCATGTTTGGTATTCTGGCAAGTTCACGGATGCCCATGCAACTTTCGCCGGATGTTGAACGCCCGGTCATCCAAATTTCAACGCGCTGGTCAGGTGCCAGCCCGATGGAAATCGAAAAGGAGATCGTCGATCCCCAGGAGGAGCAACTAAAAAGCGTATCAGGAGTCATTAAAATGTCTTCTGATTGCATGAACTCGTCGGGGAGAATCAGCCTGGAGTTTCAGGTTGGAACCAACATGAACGAGGCTTTGTTGCGTGTCAACAGCCAACTGCAACAAGTGCGTCAATATCCGTTGGACGCTGACCGACCGGTCATCACACTTTCTACGAACACCGGCAACAGTATTGCCTGGTTTATCCTCAGCGCTCGTCCTCCAAATGAAGCGCAAATCGCCGAGGTTCGCAACAAACATCCAGAATTGAATGATGAGTTGGACCATGTATTTCGGGCGGAATCTGCCGGCTTAAAAACTTCCCGTTTGCATGATTTCGCCAATAAACATGGTGAGACCTATCCGCTGGTTCGCTCGTTAGTGCCGCCGGAGCTCGACGTTCCAAAACTCCGCAAATTTACTGAAGAGGTAATTGAGTCAGCCTTTGAACGAGTGAAGGGTGTTTCAGATGCGGCCGTGCGTGGTGGTGAGCAGCAGCAATTGAATGTGATTGTTGATCCGAATCGTCTTGCCGCTCGCGGATTGACTCTTGCCTCAGTGCGCGAGGCATTACTTAGAGACAACCAAGACGTTTCGGCAGGAGATTTTTGGGAGGGGAAGCGAAAGTGGGTCGTCCGAGTTCTTGGGCGGTTCCGGGACGAAGCCCATGTGGCCGATCAAATATTGGTTTCTCAAAACGGCCAGCCCGTGCACCTGCGCGATGTTGCAGATGTTGAATTGGGATTCGCAAAGCCGAGTGGATTCGTTCGCCGCTTCGGCGTATCGAACTTGGCGATTAGTGTAGAACGCGAAAGCGGCTCAAACGTGTTTGATGTGATGCGCGGGTTGCAAGAAACGGCTGCGCACCTCAACGAATCTGTGCTAGCTCAGCGCAACCTCGTGCTGTCTCAGGCTTATGACGAAACGGAATACATCAGTTCGGCAATCGGATTGGTCAATCAGAATATTATTATTGGTAGTGCCCTCACCGTTATTATCTTGATGCTGTTTCTTCACATCGGCGCGAGGTCACTTATTTGGGTTCCGATGCTGGCCGCGTCCGCGATTTGCGCGATCGTGGTTAGTCCATGGTTTTTTGTCGTTACGTTGATATTAATCCTGGTTGCAGGATTTTGGTTTGCGCGAGGTACGCTCGTTGTTGCTTTAGCGATTCCAACCAGCATCATTGGTACGTTTCTAATTTTGAATCTGTTAGGTCGATCGTTGAATGTCATCAGTCTGGCTGGACTTGCATTCGCGGTCGGAATGTTAGTCGACAACGCGGTCGTCGTTTTGGAGAATATTTTTCGGCATCAACAAATGGGACGGAAGCCTTTCGAGGCCGCCAGGCATGGCGTTTCGGAAGTGTGGGGTGCTGTCTTAGCGTCGACATTGACGACCTTGGCAGTCTTTCTGCCGGTGATCTTTCTGGAAGGCGAGGCTGGCCAGTTGTTCGCAGATATCGCGCTTGCGATTAGCGCAGCGGTCGGCTTATCTTTGCTGGTCAGCGTATTAGTCATACCCACCGCATCGGCGCGCATGATCAATGAACACGATCGCATGGCACGCGATCCACAAAGCAAAGGACGAGTACAACGAACGATTGAGGCATTTGGTCGAAACTTTAGTAATCTGGTGGTTGCTGTCAACCAGTGGATTCAAACCGGGATTGCGCGCCGAGTCGTGGTCGCCTGTAGCTTGGTTGTCGCTGCTTTGGGGCTATCATGGTTGTTGATGCCCAAGGTGGAATACTTACCTGGCGGAAACCGAAATCTGGTGATTTGTAATATTATGCTCCCGCCTGGTTACAACCCCAACCAGCTAGGCATGATCGGCGCCGAAGTCGAAGCGAAATTAAAACCCTATTGGGATATCGATCGGGAACAACTAGCCAAATTGCCAGCCGACTACCCAGCGATCGGCGACTTCTTCTATGTCGCCCGTGAAAGTAGCGTGTTCCTGGGATTGCGAGCTCAAAATCCACAAAATGCCAGAAAATTGATCGACTTAGTTCAAAACACGCTTAACGGTCAATTTCCCGGCGCGACCATCAATTCGTTCCAGACCAGTCTGTTCGGTCGAGGACTCTCGGGCAATCGCACGATCGATATCGAGATTTCGGGGCCGCAATTGGAGGGTTTAATGACAGTTGGCGGCAAGATCATGCGGCAGGTCGGAATGCAGTTTCCAGAGGATACTCAAGCGCGACCGGTTCCAAGTCTTGATCTTTCCAGCCCGGAAATTCATGTCATTGCAAAGCCCCAACAATCGGGTGACCTGGGTCTGTCCAACACGGAACTTGGCTTCATCGTGAACACGCTGGTCGACGGGGCATACATTGGCGATTACTTTGTCGGCGGTGAGAAAATCGACCTGGTTTTGCTGGGAAGTCGCGAATATCAATGGAACAGCCAGGACATCGATGAACAGTACATTGCCGTTGCGGGTGTCCCCTTTCCAATTCGATTGGATGAGATTGCCATTACTCGACAAGGGTCTGGGCCTGAACAGATTCAACATCGCGAACGGGAACGCTCAGTGACAATCAGTGTGACTCCATCTCCCAATATCCCATTGGAGACAGCCATCGAGATGATCAACGAACAGATCATCGCACCGATGCGCGAGTCTGGAGAGCTTAGCAGTGAATACAAGATTAATCTGAGTGGTACGGCAGACAAGCTCCAACAGACTTGGGAGGCTTTGCGTTGGAACTTTTTGTTGGCGGTGATGATCACCTACCTGTTGATGGCGGCGTTGTTTGAGTCGTGGATTTATCCCTTCGTGATTATTTTGAGCGTTCCGATGGGCGCCGTCGGGGGAATCATCGGCTTACAATTGCTCGGGATTTATTTGAGTGCTCAAGGAATCCCGCCGCAGTCACTCGATGTGTTAACCATGTTGGGATTTATAATTCTGATTGGGATTGTCGTTAATAACGCAATCTTGATTGTTCATCAATCGTTGGTGTTCGTTCGTGAGGAACAGCAGACACCTGAAAAAGCTGTAATCAGTTCCATTCGTGCGAGAATCCGTCCGATATTCATGACAACGACGACGACGGTTTTCGGTCTGTCTCCGCTCGTGTTTTTTCCAGGTGCCGGCAGCGAACTCTATCGCGGTTTGGGAAGTGTCGTTCTGGGAGGTTTGATTGTATCGACGATGATAACACTAATCCTGGTCCCCACCATGTTTACATTGATGGTTGATATCAAAGCTGCATGGGTTCGCATGTTTGCTTTGCCGGATCGTGAACGCCGCCTTTTAATTGAGGGGGAGCTGTCGCCTGAACAAGTTGTTGATGATCGACAGCTTGGCAACGGATCGAAAACTGAAAATGGAGCGACAAAGTCTCAACCTGACCATATTGAGGTCTAACTCTGGTTTGGGGTACGAGAAACCTGAATCGATTGCGAATTTTAGGTTCTGGTGATTTTAGCGGCGTTTCTCCCTCGTTCTGACCCAAGAGTCCATTGAGAGATTTGTAATGGGTTGCCCACGACTTGAGTGAAATAATTCGAACGTTATTCTAAAGATTTCGAAGACTTTTACACAATCTCGTGGGAACTCGCTGGAATTATTCTGATCATTAAGTAATATTAATATGGGGGAGGAAAGGATTAGGTGGTTTCGATATTACTTGTCGTCACCAATAGAATAGATTGACACCTACGAATATGCAATTTGAGAAACTACCTGATAATCAGATCGACCTGAGCAGCCCTCCAGCATCGTCACCGGTTGAAGCGTCTCAAGTTGGCCTTGCTGACTATTCTGACGATGAATTGTTAGAATACGAGGTCGCTTCGCGATCCTACTGTACAACAATTCGTTGCGGAACATGTAATCGAGACGAAGTGCATGTGCTGTTGCCAAGTCGGGAACGGTACACATTCGGATTAACGGTGTTGATTACGCTCGGGTTGGTGTACTTTTTCGGTCCATTTCAATGCGTGTGTTGTGGCAATCGTCGTTTATTTCGATACTCGAATAAACACGTGCCAGCCCGCTTGTCCAGTAAAAGGTTGATGCGGCAGCTTGATGTCGAGCGAGAATGGCGTAGCGTCAAACGGCGCGACAAGCGGATCAAATTTTTAGGCAGCTTGACCAAGCCGTTGCGCAACCTGTTTAAGCGACGGGACTTTCATTTTTAGGCGACGTCAACCAATCTTGTGCTCAACTCTATTTGGGCGACTACAGCAATGGATGTTGCTGGTGTATACTCATTCCTGTTTGCATCAGATTGACGATTTAATTCAAAGCGTAGTCTGTTCGTTTGCTGGATTGGATGACTCGGTTGACTATCGAAACTTCGGAAAACGAATTTGTTTTTGCGGTCTGCCAAATTCATTCTAACGATTACTGCAAGCGGGAGATCCTTGAACAATTTCCGGACGCACGACTCGCGTTCTCGCGTCCAGGGTTTCTCACGTTCAAGTTTCCGCATCCCATTTCCGCGAACCAACAATTGAACTCGACGTTCGCCAGAACTTGGGGTACCGCGTTTCGCGGACAACGCGGCGGCGATCCGCAGCTTATCGAATGGGCGGCGGATACAGCGAATATGCTTGCCGTTGAGCAAATCCACGTCTTTCAACGTGATCGGTCGACCCCCGGCACCCACGGTTTTGAGCCGGGCATCTCAGAACTTGCATCACAGGTCGCACTGCAACTGAAAAAGCACCTCGCTTCTCGTCCCCAGCCGTTGCATTTAAATGACCAGGACAAAGCCCAAAAACGCCGTTTTAAAATGAATCAACTCTGCAACGAGCACGACAAGGTGTTAGACGTGATCGTTGTCGAGCCCGACCATTGGTGGCTCGGATTCCACATTGCGGATTCCATTCCACAGAGGTGGCCCGGAGGTGTTCCCTTACTAAAGCAAACCAAGGTCATCAGTCGAGCCTACTATAAGATCGCCGAAGCACTTGAATGGTCCCAATTGCCCGTCCGGAAAAATGACCTTTGTGTCGAAATTGGCAGCTCGCCCGGAGGCAGTTGCCAATATCTTTTGGACCTCGGAGCGCGTGTAATCGCCATCGATCCGGCAGAGTTGGATCCAACGATCGCCGAACATCCCGGTGTCGAACATATTCGGCGGCGCGCTCATGAAGTGAAACGGAAATGGCTGGCTGAAGGAAAATGGTTATTCTGTGACGCCAACATTTCGCCTCGGGAAGTCTTAAATACCGTTGAAGAATGGCTCGATGATGGGTTGAACTTTCGCGGAATGCTGTTGACGATGAAAATTGCCAGTGACGATTGGTTTGATCAATTGGATGAGTATCGCAAGCGCGTTCAAAGCTGGGGATTCGGATACGTCAAAACCCGCCAATTGGCCTTCAATCGGAACGAGGTTTGTTTGATGGCATTAAAAAACCGCGCGATCCGTCGTTTTGGCTAACAACGATCGATGATGTCATTCAGGCTTCCAATCCAAAAGGTCGCATTTGTTCGGCATTGATCGTGCAGTTCCAAGAAAACATGGGCGTATGGGCTTAAGCAAGGCTCCTTGAAGCGACTGGAGCAGCCTCTCCCAATCGATGAACAAACAGGACATCGTCATCGATACAGGACTTAGCCAACTCGACCAAATGCTGATGATGTGTGAAGAATATAACCTGAGTCTTTTCCGAGAGTTTTGCCAAAATCTGCAAGGCGGCGGCGGCTCGATCGTCATCAAACTTGATCAAGATATCATCGACGATAAACGGAACGGAGTCATGACGTTCAAAATAGGAATCGATCAGTGCTAAACGCAACGCCAAATACAATTGATCGCAGGTACCCTCGCTCATGCCATCGGTGGCAACTTTGGGTCCGGTTCGTTCATCGCCTCGTCTCACACCAAACAGTTTGGCGCTACCGCTGTCATCAAAATCGATTGCCAAGCGTTCGAACGATCCAAGCGTCAATTCGAAAAACAGTTCACTCGCCCTGGCCAAGACCGTTCCCTGTTGTTTGTCCCTATATTGTTCGATGGCGCGCTGCAACATGGTTGACGCCAGTTTTAGCCGTACATATTGCTCAGAATCGGTTCGGATTCTCGCCAATAGGGCGTCCGCCCGTTCTGCAGCGACCGCCGCATCGTCGCATCCGTCGATCCGTTGTAACTCGCTACGAAGACTTCCGACATTCTCGGACAATTGCCGCATCTCAGTCTCCTGGTCGCCAATCTCCTGCTTCAACTCGACGATCTTACCATGGAGTTCGTCGGCATTTTGCATGCGCATCTCATCTACCCAGGCCTCAAGCTCTTCACCTGCGGCATGCTCGGTCAACTGTTTGTTGATATGTCGCAATTCGGTCTCCAGTTCACGACGACGATTTGCACGACGTTCGATTGCCGGCAATTCCGTCGCCGATTCACAACCGGCTACGAGGCACATTTCCTGAATTGTGAATTCCATTATCTTCAACTCTGTTCGGAGTCGTTCCCATTCGGTCCGTTGATTCTCCTGTTGCTCGTGCAGTCCATTCAATTGAAGTCGACCTTCCGTCGCTTTCGTTAATCGATCAAATAGACTTGATGCTGCCTGTTCGGCACTGAGGTCTGACAAATCGGCCGCGATTTGCTCAACTAATCGTCGAACGGCGTCGTTGAACTTTTGAGCATCGCGATCCATAGCATCGATACGCTGTTTCACGTCTTCAGCCTTGCGCATGTTAGCCACGCACTCATCCAATTCCACGATCACCGAGTTTGCTTCATCGACCGATGTATCGTCGGTCAGCTCCAACACAGAAACGGCGTCTACCCAATCCAAGCGCCAGTTCTTTAGGTCGTCTGCCGCTTGTTGAACTTCCTGTTCCATCTCGTTCAACCGATTCTGCGAATCTGTGCATTTTTGGGTGAGATTGTCCCGTTCTCGTTCGATCTGTGAATTGTTAGAAACAATCACTTCCGCTCGATCAAGAACTTCGTCGAGTACAACCTTCGAGGAACTCCTACGCTTCACTTTCTTGCCGGAAATTGACTCGATCTCCGCTTCGACCTCCTCGCAATGCACCTCAATTTTCTGGGTAAATTCCGACAAATTATTTTCGCTGACC
>JBGTDM010000254.1:0-5708 GCA_041748315.1 Pirellulaceae bacterium | reverse complement strand
GGAGGGCTGAATCTGACCCAAGCGGTCGTTGCCGCAGACCTTGAAGTTCACAGCTCCTCGCGACGCCACAAAGTCACCATTCTGCCCTGAATAGTTACTCGTGGGGATGCCTCTGAAATTGATCATACAAGACCTTGTTTTTTGTTTGTGAGGGTAGGGGGCAGTCCAGTTGTCGGGGCATGCCGAGAGATCCACAAATCTGAAATCCCCTGCATTACGGGTGATAGGCGCTAATGACGATTGCACTCGCCTGCCCCTGTGGCGTAATGTTAAGGTTAAGGAATGACGTTCCCGGATCGTCGCCAGCTTGAGCGACGCGGATCGGGCACTCTGGGTCGAGTCGATCACAATGCAGAATTGGGAATAGCTGGCGGCTTCGAAGCGCCAGGATACTGGCAATCAATTCAACGATTCCGCTTCCAGCTCCAAGATTACCCATGTAACTCTTGGCGGCAGTGGTGGGAGGCTGATTTGTTCCGAAGCAGCGCTGAATAGCATGGGCTTCAGCCCGGTCGCATTGAATCGTCGACAGCCCGTGAGCGTGCACATGTCCCAACTCCATCGGTGCGAGTCCGGCGGAACGAAGCGCACCTTCAATGACATTGTAAAATGCGGTCTGGTAGTCCGCCACACCGTGACGATTGGCAACGGTCGAACTGCTGAACCCGATGACTTCGGCGAAAATTTCAACCCCGCGACACTTGGCGGATTCCTCGGTCTCCAGCAGGAGCGCACCGGCACCTTCGCCGATGACCATTCCATTGCGATCCTTATCAAAAGGACGATGGGCAGCTTCCGGGGCGCCATTGGGTTGAGCCAATTGTTCCTGAAGCGCCGTATGAACCGAGCGCAGGGCGTGAATTCTGGAACCGGTTGAGCCGCACACGATCATGTCGGCATTCCCCCTGCGCAACGTCGTGTAGGCTTCGGCGATCGCGATATTGGCCGAGGCCTCTCGAAGCGTCAGGCTATTGCTGGGACCCCGTAGGTCATTGTAAATGGCGACATGGCTAGCCGGCATATTCGGCAGGTATTTGAGCAGCCACAAGGGTTCAACCTTTGGAAGTCCCTCTTTACCCCAGCGTTCAAAATCCAACATGTTGTTGCTCTTGCAATGATGGATGGCGTCTACGAACTCTTCTGGGATGGTCATAATGTAATCGCAACCGAAAACGCAACCGATACGGCCAGGGTCATAGCTCCCCAACGTCAATCCGGCGTTCGAGAGCGCCCATTGAGCAGCGGCAACCCCCATTTCAATTTCGCGACACATCAACTTCAGTCCTTTTTTGATGCTTCGCGTCGTCGCCTTGTCGAGCGGCCCGAATTCAGAGATATCTCCGGTAAACTTTCGCGCCTCCCCCCCGACCGATGTCGGCAGCACGTTGGCGGGGATTCGTTCAAGTGTGCGTACGCCACTACGGCCATGACTCAGCGCATCCCAGAGATCATCGCTTCCGATTCCGAGCGGACTGATTTGTCCCATACCAGTAATTACGACTCGTGATTGACTCATGTTATCGAGATAAGATCAATTGAATCCAACTTCAATTTCGGTAGAACCCGTTGGGTTCCGCTTAACGAATGGCCGTTACTGAATCTTCGTAGTGTTCATTGTGGAGCATGGCAGCAGATTCAAAACCGCTTTAACAATTTTAGCATTTGAGACGGAAAACCGGATTTCGGCAATGGGCGGCAACTCGTGGATGAGATGCATTCCATCGTTCGGTACGTCGGATTCGCTGTGCCTCGCCGATGAGTTCGACAAGCTCAGGCCATGCGTCCTATAATATTTGAGACCAACAATGATCGGCGACGCTCCCTGACGCGTGATGGTTTCCCCCGAGTCGCTCCCTTCGGCAAGATTTTTCTCTATCTGGCGCGCCGATCCACTCAAACAACCTGCTATCAATCGGCCAAGTTTTTGAAGCTCGGGGTGCAGCGGGTGTCAGGGAGGTTCAACGTCGCGAGTTTACTGGAATATTAGCGGTCGGGGAAAATCCATTGGGATTGCCTGATTGAACAGGCCCCTTGTATTCAATGAACAGCAATGCATCTGCACGTCGCCTCGACCCGTTGAGCAATCCGTTAATGTCGAGCAAGTTGTTAGTTTTCGGGCCTGGAGTCGCGACCACACCGCAGCTCAGCAATAAGACCTGGTCGCTTGGCCAGCGAAATCTTTCATGGACGTTCCAGCTGACCATTTGTGGAATTTGCAGGTCCACCGATTGCATCTGACCGGTCGATGTTGGGACGTTGACATTGACCTTCTGCAGTTTTTCGATTTGATCGATTTCGCATTGAATCACGGCCTCACAACTTCGGCCATCGATTGAGGAAAGACTGCTGAATTCAATCGAGTAGCCTTCGTTAAATTGCGTTGTCACCGGTTCCGCATAGACGACGTTTCCGGCGTTGACCCACTTCAAAGATTGAAAAAACTGAATTGGCCGACGTGACGCGAGGTTGTATTTCTGTCCATCATGGACGATCACGTCTCCCCCATTGTGCAATTGAAAGTCATTTCGCCGACTCAACTCGTTAATCAAAATGGCGGCATTCTCCTTGGAGATCAACCAGCCCTCGACCCCCGCTGCCTTCACCGCAATCGGCTGCATCCGATTGTAGGCGATGGTCCGCCAAGTTGGATTGTTGATCGTCACCAATTTCATGCCAATGACCTCGTTACGTCCCCGGCCATAAACGAAGCGATCGACGATGTTTTGAACTTGTAATTGAACCTGCGGAGTATGGTAAACCCGCAGCTTTTCTTTGGAGGCACTAAGAATTCCTAATGGTTCATTGAACCATAATTCCTGTCCTGTCTCTAACAGGATCCAATCGATAAGCGCCTGCTGTGGACGTGTTGAATTCGTAATGCTGTAGGTGTAAGGGGAGATGTCGTACTCTCGCCAGACTTGACCGGCCGAGTTCGGTAGGGAATCGACTCCCTTGGTGACTCGGGTAATCGCGCTGACGCCATCTTGCGTCGGCGTTTGGGTCGTCGTCGACTCCATCCCCGATACGAGCTGGATCGGATTTGTAACGTCGAACCCTGATCCTTGACTCAAATTCGAACCACCTTCCAGCGTCAATCGATTGTGGTCGGTCGTTGCTGGGATCATCATGTTTTCCTGATTAACACTCGGGTGAAAAAGCTGAGGTTCGCCTTGGTATCCGGCTGGATAGACGGGGACCGGAGGCACCGCATTTGGAATAAGCTGTGCGGGTGGTTGCGCCGGAGTCGTGGGAATCAAGTGGGAGGGAATCGGTTGTCCGTGCAACATGGTGTTCGATCCTCCTTGCGATGCCAAACGAGCAGGAATGGGTCCTGCGGGAATCGGGCGAGCAACCTGTGGAGCACCGTTGACGTTATGTAGTGGCGATAGATTGCTTGATGCAGACGTTACTTCTCGCCAGGGTAAATCGTCGTCGTGGGATTCCAGGTTAGTTGGCTTTACCTGCTGACGATCGCGACTTGATTGGAGTTCGTCCTGTATTCGGATGGCCGCCTCACTTGAGAACCCGGATACAAACCAAACAGCACCGACCAGAAACAGTTTACGTTGAAAGTTGAATAATTGCCTGAACATCGCAGCGACCCGCTTAAACTTTGAAAAGTTGGGGAAAATGGTCGCGGAGTATAAATTGCTTTAACTCTTCAGCCAATACCGAAATATCCCGCACCGTTTTTTCTGGGAAGAGCATTTTTTTGGTTGCGACGAAGAGCAATTTCGCCAATAATTATGGAACGTTACTTTAAACCGTTGCCTCTGATACCAATTGGTGGCGTAAGCGTGGAACGAGTTAACACGTTGGTCACGCTCCTGCTCGCCGCAAATCGTGTCAATTGTTCGGCATGGAGTAAAGTCACGAAGTGCTTTCATCCTCGTCCAGCACTTTTCAATCGACACTGACAGGACGCCTGAACCAGTTACTTTGCCTGGGGAGTGGCACTCGATTCGCTAGCAGCACCGCTTGACGGTTGGAGTTGGAGAATGGCAGATCAAAAATCGATCGCAGCAACGAAGTCAAAAAAAGGGGACGGGGGCGAGGGCAAACCGCGATTGCTGTCACGTGAAATTCAGGCGACGGGCTCAAGCACCAAACCGTTAACACCGCTGAGTCACACAAGTCATTTCGCTACGGATACGCAATGTGAAGCGGATTCCGACCGAGCGACAACGGTGGTTATTGATTCGGGCGATTCTATTGCGGCTGAGACTTGTAAGGTCATGCGAGTCGATTTGAGGTTGGGAACGGCTCCGGCATCAGAACCAGCGCGGCTGCAAGTCATTGAGCCAGACGAACGTCAACGTCGGCAAAAATCGAAAATGGCCACACCCCAAGCGATGCCCGGTTTTACCAAAGGGCCCTTGTTGCAGGTTCATCCGCGAAGCCGACTTCCCGTGGTAACGGCCGATGACCGCCCTCCGCCGGCATTCCGTGAGTGTTTGAGGGAGCTCAAAACGTGGGGAGTAAGTTTTGTCATCCACACGGTTGCAGTCGTTGTGTTGGCGCTGATGACCATGAACGTCGTGCAGCACCAGGCGGTGCGGATCACGGCGGCAACCCTTGCTGACGAAGATTACGAAACGCTTGATATGTTGACGACAATCAATGCTCCGGTGTTCCAACAAACGGAATCTTTCGAGAACTCGCTGTCTGAAGAATCCCCCTGGTTGACTGAGCTGGAGTTGGAAAATGAAGGTGATCGAGTTGCATTTGAAAGTGTCGACTTTGTAAGTGGTTTTGCGAATTCACTCTCACTGATGGATAACATTGCTGGAGCTGATGTTGCTTCGCCGACTGAGCTCGGAACCTCAGCGACGTTTTGCGGTATTAGCGCTTCGGGCAAGAGTTTTGTATTTGTCGTCGACCGATCGGGGAGCATGATGGGGGAAGCTTGGAATCAGGCGCAGGCTGAGTTGTTCCGATCAATAAGCAGCTTGGCCGAGCAGCAGGAATTTTTCATCGTGCTGTTCAACCACCAGGCGGATACGATGCATGGCCTTCGCGGAAAGCAGCTCGTGCTTCGTCCGGCAACGCTCCAGAACATTGAGATGGCTAAACTCTGGATATTTCAGCAATTTCCCGATGGCGGTACGATGCCGAAGGACGCGATTGCTCAAGCGTTACGGATGGATCCCGACGCAATCTTTTTTTTGTCCGATGGCATCTTTCAGGACGGGACGTTGGAATATTTGCGTGCCCATAACTCGATTCGACGAGTCTCTCAGGGGAAGAAACAGGTCGTTGTTCACACGATTGCGTTTAAGGACTATGTCGGTGCCCACGTGCTTCAACAAATTGCGAAAGAGAATGATGGTAACTTCACATTCGTGCAATAAAGTGACTATTTGGGGTTTTTTGGGTCAGTATCGACTTGAATTAGTTACCCTGTTTTCGAAATTGCCATTAACTCTGCCTTGACAATCGGCAACGATGCAGGACCCCTATTATCTGGACGCTGTTAGGAGGTTTTCGCGTCTGGGCACTTGGTTTTGGTGATTTCCAAGAGGAATCGACGATTTCCGGACTGATTTCGGTGCGCTCGACGTTCTTGACCAAGGGGAACAAAACCGGTATGCTTATTCATTGATCGGTCAAAATGTTTGAGATCGGCATTGTCGTTTCTCCTTTGTCTGCGCTTGCTAGCCTCACGGTCAGCGGCGTTTTTTTATGGCAACACTTCGGCTAAACCGCGT
>JBGTDM010000253.1:0-8974 GCA_041748315.1 Pirellulaceae bacterium | reverse complement strand
TGGAATTACATATTCGATCAACATTTTGCTCGATGATTCTGCAGGATGTCCTGGTTCGGATCGACGACAATGCGAAACTGGAAGTCCATCTTGATACCGATGAAGGGAATGCATGTATGCTGGATTTAGCCGATGAGATTGAGCTTCGTGCGATTACGAAGTGTGCATGCGAACACTAAAGTTTAAAAAACGGGGCGGGTCAAACCGGGGACACTTTCGTGGATTGTCCCGGTTTGACAAAAAGCAACAGTTCTTCAATTTTTGAAAGGGGCAAGGTCAATTATGGCTGAAGTAAATGAAGCATTGGGCATGATCGAGACCAAAGGTTTTGTGGCCTTGGTCGAAGCGACCGATGCGATGATCAAGGCGGCCAACGTCAAGTTCGTCTCTTGGGACAAGGTCGGAAGCGGTTTAGTCACGGTGTTTGTGAGTGGCGACGTCGCGGCGGTCAAAGCCGCTACGGACGCTGGTGCAAGCGCGGCCGGCAGAATTGGTGAGGTCGTCAGTGTCCAGGTCATTCCGCGACCGCACGAGGATTTGAAACTTGTGCTTGGCAAATAGCCGTGATGTTGCACGCGTGTTCGGTAATCATACTGCTTCCGGGCTTGAGACGTCGAACCCACGAATCCGTGTGCCAGTTTGTGTTGATCGAGTAACTTAGGTAACTATTTAACGTTTAGGGAATCATCTTATGAGTACAGCAATTGGGCTGGTTGAGACAAAAGGCCTTGTCGCGTTGGTTGAAGCAACGGACGCGATGGCAAAAGCAGCCAATGTCAAGATTTTAAAGCGCGTAAGTATCGGCGGCGGACTGGTCACGACGGTCGTCGAGGGAGACGTTGGGAGCGTTCGCGCAGCCGTCGAGGCCGGCTCGGATGCAGCCAGCAAAATCGGTGAGTTTGTGAGTAGTCACGTGATTCCCCGTCCAGCCGATGGATTGCGCGAAGCATTTCTGAGCTGAACTCGCGTGTGCTATACGTTCGTTCTATTGTCCTCCGGAAAAAGATTGTGAGAGTCCTGGTCGCGAATTTGGGTTCGACGAGTTTTAAGTTCCGTCTATTCGATATGGAACTTGAAACACTGATTGCGCGTGGATCGATCGATTCGATAGGTGCTACAGAGAGCGGCGTGTTGATTGAGATCGGATCGAACAAGCAGCGGCTGACATGTCGGGTGCCTGATCACGCCAATGCGATGGAGATGAGCTTGGAAATCGTCGAGGAATCAGGCATCCACTGCATGAATGATCCTGGTGACTTTGCCATCGGGTTCAAGGCGGTCGTGGGGGGTAAATTCAAGACCGCCGTCATTGTCGATCAAGAGGTGCTTGCCGAGATGGAACGTCTTAGTTTTATTGCACCGGCCCATAATGTTCCGTATGCCCAAGCCATGAGGTTGTTTAAACAACGATTTCCCAGCGTGCCACTCGTCGCAGCCTTCGAAACCGGGTTTCATGCGGAGATTCCTGCAGCCTATCAGACCTATGCCATACCGCACGAATGGACGGAGAAATACGGTGTTTGTCGAAGTGGATTCCACGGTGCCAGCCATCAATATATCTCGGAGCGGATGCGGGTCCTGGCCGGCAACTGCTCTCGAATGATTAGCTGTCATTTAGGGGGTTCGAGTAGTTTGTGCGCAATCCAGAATGGGATCAGTTTGGGAGCATCGATGGGATTGAGTCCCCAAAGTGGTTTGCCTCAGAGTAACCGTTGTGGTGACATCGATCCCTATTTAGTGCCGCTGATCATGCGTGAAACCGGCATGTCCATGGAGGAAGTTTTTCAAGTTCTGGCTACGAAAAGTGGTTTATTGGGGATCAGTGGTGTCAGCGCCGATTTACGTGAAATCCTGGATGCGTCCGAACAGGGTCATAAGCGAGCTCAATTGGCCATTGACGTTTATGTTGCGGAGATCCGGCGCTACCTGGGGGGTTTGATGTTGCGTTTAAACGGACTCGACGCCTTAGTGTTTACCGGTGGAATTGGGGAGCGATCAAGCTTGATCCGTAATCGGGTCTGTGAATCGTTACAGGAATTCGGAATTGAAATAGATAACAGGCTCAATGATTTGGCCACTGAGGAAGCTCGCATTGATTCGAAAGGACGACGGGTTCAAATCTGGGTTGTCCCTACCAATGAAGAGATCATCGTCGCGCGTCAAACGGTTGCCGTTTTGGAGACTCAACAATGTTCATAGCTAAAGTCGTCGGCTCACTTGTTTCAACGCAAAAGGTTGAATCGTTCGTGGGGCGTAAATTGATGTTGGTCGAGCCCTACCGAGTCGATCCTTCATCGCGCGAAGCATTACTTGCAACTGGACGCTCGTTCGTTGCGGTGGACCTCATTGGAGCTGGGGTTGGAGACATCGTTTTAATCACGCAGGGATCGAGTGCTCGGATGACCCCGGTAACCAAGGACTTGCCGGTTGATACGGTGATCGTCGGCATTGTCGATCAAGTCCAACTTGAAAAGCATTGTATCTACGATCGCAATCGTGAACCTCTGGAGGCGTGAATCCTATGAGTCTAATCATCGATGAACAATTCGTTCGCCGAGTCGTCACCGAGGTACTTGAACAAGTGGTTTCGGAACAGAATTCGACGTCCCACAGACATGGATCGAAGCAGAGCCGACCCGGCGGCGGTGCGAGTGGTCATCGTTTTGGCGTATTCACCAATGTCGATCATGCCATTGCTGCTGCTCGAATCGCTTTCGAACAACTTTCTCAACTCGGTATTCAACATCGAAAACGGATTACAGATATCATTCGTGATATATGCAAAACCCAGGCCGTTGAATTGGGAACACTCGAGTTCAATGAAACACGGGTCGGGCGGCTCGAGCACAAAATTGAAAAATTGGCTATTTTGGCAGATCATTTACCAGGGGTCGAATTTCTGCAAAGTCAGGTCTTTAGTGGCGACTATGGGCTGACGGTGATCGAACCGGCGCCGTTTGGTGTGATTGGCGTCGTGACACCTGTAACTCATTCACTCCCGACATTGGCTGCCAACGCCATCAGTATGATATCGGCCGGCAATACGCTGGTCGCAAATCCTCATCCCAGCGGCAAGCGAATTGCGGCTGAAGGCGTCCGACGTTTTAATCAGGCGTTGGTTCGCGAATTTGGAATCGACAATTTGGTCTGTGTCATTGAAGAGCCCTCGATTGAGACCGCAAATGAAATTTTCAGCCATCGTGATGTCGCGCTTATCTGCGTAACAGGCGGTCCAGCGGTCGCGCGGGCAGCATTAAATTCCGGGAAACGGGCGATTGTCGCTGGCCCAGGGAACCCACCGGTTGTCGTTGATGAAACTGCCGATATTCAACGCGCTGCCAAATGTATTATCGATGGTGCTTCCTATGACAATAATTTGTTATGTATCGGCGAAAAACAAATCTTCGTCGTTAAACAGGTTGCAGACGAATTGATGCAGGCATTGGAGGGTCAGGGTGCGGTGCGGTTAAGCCGTCCGCAGATCGATCGACTAACTGAACAAGCAATCAAAATCGACGCACAAGGCCATTACGTCGCTGTCAAGGAGTTTGTCGGTCAGGATGCAGCCGTTTTAGCCGAAGCCGCCGGTGCGCAGGTGCATCACTCGACACGTTTGCTGTTTGGGGAAACTGAGGAAACACATCCGATGGTGTCCGCCGAACAAATGATGCCATTCGTCCCAGTGGTGCGCTGCAAGGATGTCGATCAGGCGATTGAATGGGCTCGAATCTACGAGCATGGTTTTCGGCATACCAGCTTGATCCACTCCAATAGTGTGCGAAACATGACGCGAATGGGACAGGTTTTGGACACGACGATATTTGTCAAGAATGGGCCGTCGACCGCTGGGAACGGAATCGGCGGCGAGGGATACTTCTCATATTCAATCGCCGGACCGACGGGCGAAGGAGTGACGACTCCAATGACGTTTACCCGCCAACGTCGCTGTGCGATGGTCGAGGGGTTGCGTATTATCGGCAAGCCAAGGGATTAGAATGCAACAAGCTACGATTATCGGAGTTGCAACCTCGACCGTTAAGCACCCAAGTCTGTTTGGAGCAAAACTGGCGATTGCCCAACCAATGACGGTCGACGGGAAACCGGACGGGTTTCCGTTTATTGTCGTGGATGTGATCGGTGCCGGAGTTGGCGACTGGGTGATGATTACCAGTGATGGGCGTTTCTGCAAGGACTTTTTAAACGATGAGACAACTCCAGCCCGTTGGACGATCGTCGGACTCAAAGATTGATGTTTACCGGTGACCAGAAACGCATGCAATTGAATCAGGAACAAATTGAGCTGGTGGTGCAGCGAGTTTTGGCTCGTTTGAGCGGGGCCAGTTCGCCGATGGCTGGAATGGATTTTGAGCCGTCCAACACTGCGGATAGCGACTCGGCCACGCATCGTTTCCGAGGAAATGTCTTTGGAGTCAAAGATATTGCTGACGAAGCGAATGAATTGTGGATCGAATCGCGAGCTATTATTACTCCGTTGGCTCGCGACGAGTTGCGTCGACGAAACATTCAAATTGTTCGTTTCTGTGGAATGAAGCCCGTTAGGGGCGATCACGCATCGTCACGGTTCAATTTGATTTACGACCGCAGGGGAAGTGTCCAAGAGAGCGTCGTCAAAGAAGTGTTGGAGAAGATTCATGATCCAAATCATGCTTTCGCAATTGTTTTGACGTATCGCCCTCAGGCATTAAATTGCTTGTTAAACCGCGATCCTGGGATACGAGCTGCGATCGTAGAGTCAGCAGAGTGTGTCAAAGCGGCAGAAATCCAAATTCATCCCAACGTGTTGATTGTTGACACGAGCCGTCAACCATGGCGGCAGGGTTCGCTACTTCGTTCAATCGAAAACGAACTGGAAAAACGGAGGAGTTTGTGAGAATTGCCCAAGTCGTAGGTAGCGTGACTCTGAATCTAAACCATGCGAGCTTTGAGCGAGCATCGTTGAAAGTTGTCATGCCATTAGAGCCAAGTGTTGAACATCAAAATCTGGTTTCAGACGGTGAAATCATCGTGGCCTGGGATGAGTTAGGTTGTGGTGTTGGCGCGATGGTCGCGATAAGTGAAGGGACGGAGGCGGCACGCCCGTTCCGCCCTGACAAAAAACCGATTGATGCTTACGTCGCCGCATTGCTGGATACGATCGAGCTTGACTGGCAGCAAATAAAAATAATGAATGATCATAAAATTCTTGAATAGGTTAGGCCAATGATGAATGTCTATCAAGCGAAGCAGCAGATTTGTGAAATTGGCCGAAGGCTCTATAACAAAGGATTCGCGGCCGCAAATGATGGCAATATTTCGCTTCGCATTGGCGAAAACGAAGTGTTGTGTACACCAACGATGCACAGTAAAGGATTCTTGAAGCCAGACGATATTTGCACTGTGGACATGAGTGGCAAACAAATCGCCGGTCGAAAAAAGCGTTCGAGTGAAGCGCTATTGCATCTTGAGATTTTTCGGAATCGACCCGATGTGAATAGTGTCGTACATTGTCATCCGCCGCATGCCACCGCGTTCGCAGTCGCTCGAGAACCCATTCCGCAGTGTATTCTACCGGAAGTTGAAGTCTTTTTGGGGGATGTCCCAATCACGCGATATGAAACTCCTGGCGGTCAACAGTTCGCCGATACGATCATACCGTTTGTGAAAAAGACCAACGTCATCATCCTTGCCAATCATGGTACGGTAAGTTATGGGGAAGACGTAGAGCGAGCCTATTGGTGGACCGAAATTCTTGATGCCTATTGCCGGATCTTGATCTTGGCGAAAAGTCTGGGTGGCGTGAATTATCTGAGCCATGAGAAGAGTCGTGAACTATTGGAACTGAAGCAGCAATGGGGCTTTAGTGATCCCAGGAACCTCGACGAATACAAAGATTGTGATATTTGTGCGAACGACATCTTTCGCGAGAGTTGGACGAACTCGGGAGTCGAACAACGTGCCTTTCAACCCCACCCAGATTCGATAAAATCCGGTCCGGCTTCGGAATCGAACGGCGAATATAGCAAGCATTCGGCAAGCACCATTCAAACTGCAAGTGTTTCCGACACGGAGCAGTTGATCCAGGAAATCACCGATCGCGTTTTGCAATCGCTTAGTTTACTGAAGGGGAAATAATGGGGCAGAAGATTTCAATCGTTGGCGGAGGAGGACTTGTCGGTTCCTGCACGGCGTTCGCCTTACAAATGCGGGGAACAATCCGTGAAATTGTGTTGATCGATGTCAATCAGGATTTGGCGACCGGCCAAGCCCTTGACCTTTTACACAGCAGTCCCTTGCTATCAGATCAAATCGTCCGAACCGGATGTAGCCGCGACTTTATTGACAGTGATGTGATCTGTATTACGGCTGGATTGCGCCGGCAGCCCAATGAAAGTCGCTTGGATTTGATCCATCGCAACACGCAACTGTTTCGCACGATTTTGTCCGAGATCGTGCTGCGTGGAACCAAGACTGAAGCGATTATATTCGTGGTATCCAATCCAGTTGACTTGCTCACGCATCTGGCAATTCAAGAACTGAAGTTGCCACCACAACAAATCATCGGCTTGGGAACGCAGCTCGACACGATTCGGTTCCGGAGTTTGATTGCGAGTCAACTGGGTGTTCCAGCCTCCCAGGTTGCTGCATTAATTTTGGGTGAGCATGGTGACTCCATGGTTCCAATCTGGTCCTCGGCTACGGTGGCAGGTATGTCGATCGAGAAATTTCCTGACTGGAGCTCACAGCTTGCCATGCGAGTTTTCGAGCAAACCAAAAAATCCGGCGCCGAGGTCATCAAGTTCAAAGGGGGAGCTGGATTCGCGGTTGGCGTCGCGATTGCTGATGTGGTGGAGTCGATCGTGCTTGACCAACAACGAATTCTGCCTGTTTCATCATTACAAACAGGAACGATTTCAGGGATCCGCGATATTACGTTATCCGTCCCGACAGTCGTCGGTCGGACTGGAGCTGTCAAACACGTCTCGTCTCCATTCTGGCCAATTGAGGAGAATCAGCTTCGAAACAGTGCGAATTCTTTAAAGCAAACGTGGCAAATGCTGATTTCATCCAAATCGACCATCAGTCCCAACTAGACCAGAGGCAGGGTGGTACCGATTTGATAGTCGGTGTTGGTATCAGTCGTCCCATCGTCGAAATTCCGTAGAATTACTTCTACGAACCGATAACGGTGCCTACGTTTCGGGTCGATGCCCCAAGGACGATGAGATCCATCTCAGGGCTCACCATGGGCGAAATTCTATCGTGGTCGATTCATGTGTTGGTGGGAAGCGCGCATGTCCCTATGCCATCGCGGCAGCGGAAAATGATATCAATTCGGCTCGACCTTAACGATCATTGTGAGTTTGAGGCCCTCGATCATTGGATTGTGCATGATCGTTTCGTGAGGTGAAATCGGAACTCAAGGAAATATTGGGGCAAGTCGAAAATAAGAATAACTCAGATTTTCCGTGTTTAGAATAAGAATCCGTACAATGAAAATCACTTACGGTGTTTTCGGCCTGCTTGTACATTTAATGATGATTAAAGCTGTACTTGCGCAAACGACGTTGAGCGATCAATCAAGCATATTACCGCTCAGCCCATTCGGCAATCATTCCGGGACTTTGATCTCCGATTCATCCCTGACCGATTCACGTTTCCATCAAGCCAGTTATTCTCCATCAACCCAGGACGACCGATTGTTGACGGAAGCAGCAATTTCTGAGCAGCTTCAACAATTTCGAGCCGAAATCGATGCGTTGAAGGTGGCCGATCAGGCCGTTGCCAGCCAAGCCCAGCAGATCGACGGCTTGAGAAACGAATTGGGAGCCCAACGCCGATGGTTTGCTTCGGTTGATGATTCACTGGATGACATGGTAATGGGTGGGCATACGGGTCAGACAATGAGGCTTTTTGGCCGAATCCAGACCGACTACTGGGGGTTCCCCGATGTTGATCCCACGCTATTTCCTCTCGAGGGAGGGGACCCACAGGATCGATTTATTTTCCGACGATTGCGAATCGGAGTGCAAGGTGACGTTCGCGACAACATGTTCTATCGTTTGGAGATGGAACTTGCTGATCATGCCGATATGTTTGATCATCTGCGGATCTCGTACCGAGATGCGTTTATTGGATTTCGCCACCTACCTTTTTTCAATCATATTGTGATTGGTAATCACAAGCGGCCCTACGGGTTGGATTCATGGAACGATAGTCGCTTCAACGTGTTCATGGAACGGCCCATGGCCATCGAAGCCTTCAATTCATTTAGCCGACGCATGGGAATTTCCAGTTTTGGATACAGCGATGATCTAAGGTTCAATTGGCAATATGGTTATTACCACTATCGGTTGACTCAATTTTCAAACGGCTATGTTGGCGATCATTATCAGCCCGAGTTTGCTGGAAGATTTGCCGTCACGCCCTGGTACGATGAATGCTCTGGCGGCCGTGGTTATGCTCACTTTGGTACGTCGGGATCAATCGCCTTCCCCGACGGTCAGGGGGGCGCAGATAACGCAGCAATTTATCGTAGTCGACCCGAAGCCCAGGCGAATAACTTCTGGTTGGATACTGGCATTGTCGATCGCGCCAATCGAGTCGACCTGTTTGGCGTCGAAACTGTTTTCAATGCCGGTCCATTCCAATTAGGCGGCGAATATCAAGTGATGTCGGTTGACCGAATCGGTTTCGCGAATAACGTCAATATGCACGGCGGCTATGTGTATGCGTCCTATTTCCTAACCGGCGAACATATTCCATGGGACCGCCGAATGGGACGATTGGGACGGGTGATACCGCATGAGAATTTTTGGCGAGTTCGTGATTGCAATTGCATGACTCAAACCGGAATAGGTGCCTGGCAGGTTGCCGCCAGACTTTCTCAGGTCGATCTAAACGATGAAAATATTGTCGGTGGCGATGGAACCGCATTAACTCTCGGACTGAACTGGTATTTGAATCCCTATGCTCG
>JBGTDM010000252.1:0-6206 GCA_041748315.1 Pirellulaceae bacterium | reverse complement strand
GTGCAAGTGGCCCAGCAACAATTGGCGGCGCGGTAGAGGGGAAATTCTAAATTCCAAATCCTAATATCGAAATCCTAAACAAATTCGAATGACCGAATCCGGAATGTTCGAAACTTGCGACGGCACGTCGCTCTTTGCTGGATGAACGGTATTGCTCAGATGGATCGAGCAACGGGGGCCTCCATCAAGCGAGGCTCGTTTACGAGCCTTCTCCGCGCAGCGGTAATAGCCCTGTGCTTTAGCACAGGGATGCAGCGTACCGCATCGTACCACTAGCCCCGTTTCACGGGGCTTCTCGCCGGGGCGGCTTTAGCTCTTTGGATCTTTACGGGAAGCGGCACCCAAGGCTGTGCAAAAGGGCCACTTTGCAAACCGCGATTGTCCCGATTGTCGTTTCCGAATCAGCGCGATGGTTGCGGATCAATGGGTGTGGTTTGCATCCGAGCAATCTGCCCTGAAAGGGCCACCCAACACAACGATGGCCGTCAGCAGTGCGCGTTCCCTCTCACTCAGTTGCCTGGTCGAGTGCCCTCCATTAGACTGGTCCATGGAAGGCGCAACACCAATGTGACGCGGGACGCCATCTCTCGGAAATACCGATTTCCAACTCCCCTCTTTCCAACGAAATCGACTCTTCATTTCAGCCGAAGAAATGCGCCTCAGCGAGACTGCATCCAGGAAGCACGAATATGGAACAAGCGAAACTAGAAGAAGCGAAACGTGAGTTCCTTCGCTTCAATCCCGATTTCAAGACATTCGCCGAACCCGGTGAACAACTTAGAGTCTGGGAGCTCGACTACAAACGCGATGCATCACTAAAAGCGCACGAAATCCTCGGGCCGTACGTTGAGCAGACAAAGTCTATTGCCAGCGATGAAGATGCCAAGAACCTACTGCATCAGGTCATCGGCTTGACCAATTTCCTGAATTGGCGCCAGCAGCAGTACTTGGACCAAGATCTGCTCACCGACGAAGGTGATTGGAGCACGTTCGCGGAAATGATCCTGAATTGTCTGCGAGGTATCGACGAGGGTGCGTGGGAGGAGCCGTTGAGCACGCTCCTTGAGTGGCTTGTCGGATGGGACTGCCCCGCAAATATCACCCGACTTGTTGCAACCTACTTTCTGTTCCTTTGGGACCCGGAGCAGCACATCGCAATTAAGTCGCAGTTCTTCGACCGGTTCTTGGTGATGATTGGCGAGCAGAAGCTGGGAGCTGGCGTCCAGCTAACGGTTAAAAAGTACAACCTTGTACGGGAAGTGTGTGAGCAGCTTCGTGATGCGCTGGCTGACTGGAAGGCGAAAGACAACATCGAGATACACAGCTTCGCCTGGGTTGTTACCGGTGGTTGGGGAACTGATCCGGCGGAATCCAAGAATAACTTTGAGAAATACATGAGCCGCAACACGGACGAAAAGGTGCCCGCGAAAACCGGTGGCGCGACCAAGCCGGGGCCAAAACTGACGCGGCCGAGCATTCCGCTGAATTTAATACTCGCCGGACCACCAGGAACCGGAAAGACTTATCGCGTTCTGACGGAGTTCTTGAATGCATTTCAGGACGACGTTGCCGAACAGTCCAAAGAAGGATTCATTGAAGAGCAATGCGGGGAGTTGAAGTGGCATGAAGCAGTGGCGGTTTCGCTACTGCTTTTCGATAAACCTGTGAAAGTTGCTGAAATCGCCAAATCCCCCCCAGTCCTTGCCAAGGCTAAGAAGCAGCAACGGACAACGTCCATTAAGCCAACTATTTGGGGCACGTTGCAGGATTTTACCCACCCCGATTGCGAGAGCGTGAACCTTGCCACCCGTCGAGAACCATCCCTTTTCTGGAAGGAAAAAGGCAGTCTCTGGCGGTTACACGAAGAGGCGCATGAGTTTCTCGGACAACTTGAGGAACTCGCCGACCAAATTCGGCACTACACGCCAAAGCAAACGGTCAACAAACGCTTTGACTTTGTGACATTTCATCAATCCTATGCTTACGAGGACTTCGTCGAAGGTATTAAGCCGGTGATGGCGGACGTAGACGGCGATAGCTCCGGTGCCCCAGTCAGCTACACGGTCGAACCTGGAATCTTTCGGCGCATCGTTCAACGAGCACTCGCCGACCCAACCAATCACTACGCTTTGTTCATTGATGAGATCAACCGCGCAAACATTTCAAATGTCTTCGGGGAGTTGATCACCTTGATCGAATCCGATAAGCGGATGCACTTTAATAGCGAGTTGCAGGAATGGGTCGGCGGCGTGCGCGTCAAGCTTCCTTATACGCACTCTGCGCGACCTGCCGATCCGCTATTCGGTGTACCAGACAATCTGTTTCTAATCGGGACCATGAATACCGCTGACCGGAGTATAGCGCTTTTGGATTTAGCCCTGCGGCGAAGATTCTCGTTCGAGGAATGCATTCCCGATCCAGAATTGTTGACTACGATGCCCGGCAGTATTTTGACCAGTGAGGGCCCCGTTCATCTCGATAAGCTGTTGGAAAAGATGAACCAGCGGATTGAGTATCTTTACGACCGCGACCACACGATCGGCCATTCCTATCTCATGGACGTCAACTCACTGGAGAAGCTCGACCAAACCTTCAGGACGAAAGTTATACCGCTCCTTCAGGAATACTTCTACGGAGACTGGGAAAAAATACAGCTCGTGTTGGGCGATTTGGTCACGGCTACCGATATTGATGGACGTGCCAAGTGTCACGCCAACGCGATCATTCGACACATTGTTCAGCCTGCTTCTACGGTATTGGGCATTACGAACGATCACTATCAGGATCAACGATCCTATGAAGTCAGCGAAGAATTGTCGGCCGCAAGTTTCCAAAAGATATACGCGGAGAAGTAGGCATGCTCGCGACCCAGGTGCTTGCCCTTCGCGAATACGAACGCGCCAGTCTTGGCGATCGTTGGGACGCCGAACGTAAGGTCATCACGTTTCGCGACGCCTCTGCCTTGGAGTTGTTGCAAGCGGGTTCGGCAGGCAACATGTTTGCGATCGGACGCCGCTCAATCAAGGCACAGAACTATGTAGGCACGGTCTGCTTCGGCTCGCGTGCCATCGAAGTGCTTCCCAAGATCGACCAAGACTCGCACGGTACGCGTCGCCGTTTGGTTGAGATGCTCTCGGTCTCTGGAATGTTACCATTCCGTGAGGCTGAGGTTGCCGCGCAATCCGATCGGTCGATAACCGTGCTGGATGCCTTTATGAAGGTATATCTGACACATCTTACCGCCCAGTGGCGTCGAGGCCGAATCACCAATTACCGGAAGCGAGACCGGAACCGCACATGTCTCAAGGGAAAACTGCTCTTCACCGAGCAAATCCGCAGGAATCTACTACACGCAGAGCGGTTCTACTCGCGGTGCGACGAGTTTACACATGACGTACCGCCTTCTCAACTCCTCAAGGCGGCGGTGCAAGTTTGTCGGCGGTTTGCGGCCATGCACACGATTCGACGTGACGCTTTATCGCTCCTTTTGGAGTTTGATGATGTCACCGACGTAGGTTTTCAGCCTGAGCAACTCGACAACGTCAGAACTGACCGGCGCTCGGAACGATTTGCACCACTGATCGCGCTGGCGAAACGATTGGTAAGCCAGCAGACACCGGACCAAACCGGAAAGGTAGAGACCTTCAGTTTGCTATTCGACATGAACGCGGTTTTCGAGTCTTACATTGCGGCATTGATGCGCCGTTTGGTTTGTCCCCCCGAACACGTCGCGGTGCCTCAGGTGAAAGGCCGGCATTTGCTTCTCCGTGGCACCAATAAAAAGTTCGGCCTCGTTCCGGACATCGGAGTCTACTCGCGCCGCAAGTTGGTGTGCCTTGTCGATACGAAGTGGAAGCTGTTGGATCGGACGGCTTCCCATGAGGGTGTTTCTCAGGCCGACATGTATCAGATGTACGCGTACGCGAAGGAGTATAGCTGTCCGCTCGTGATTCTGCTGTATCCCCGGCACACCGACTTCGAGTCACAGGTTGCCTCGTACCGCCTCCCGCCGGGAGATAGCGAGTCGGCACGGATCGAGGTTTGTACGGTAGATGTCAGCAAACCGCCAGCGGCGGTTGCGACTGAACTCAAGGACTTGCTGGGCAGGTTGTTGCCCCAGGCATTCGTGCGCGACGGATCGCCAACGGAGTCCTACGACTCTCCCGTTGGAGATACAAGCCTTGCCTGAGACAACTGCGCCGCCCGCTCGCTGACACTGGCACCCGAAAATGCATGGCAAAAGCAAAGCCGACCGTGCCAGGCCGCCGCGGCCGGTCGCCGGCAGGCAACCGAGGTCGTAGCACCCCGAGGCTGGCGGCGGGTTGTTTCGGCCTCGGCCATGTTCCGGTGGATGGTGAGTGCGTAACTCGGCCGACGGAGCGTGCGTCACAAGTACCTTCAATGTCGCGTCGGGCGCCTCGGGTTCAGCTTGCCGCCGGAGCTTGCTGGCACCAAGATCGCCGAAAAGAATCAGGGGTTACCTGTCACATTCTGGCCCCAGCAGGATCTTAGGGAAAGGTGCAAAGTCGGGCCACTCTAACTTTGCCAATTTCAATGCCCGATCAACGCGAAGCCGCCGTTCTGGGTCGAGGATAATATAGAAACATGACGGATATTGATTGCAACCCTGCGCTTCGAGAAATCGAATAGCACAGGAAAGCTTTCTAATGTCGTGAACCAAAGCGCGACGTGTCGTGGACGTTGAGCCGGCAAGTTTGAATTCTGCGAGTACTTCGGTTTGCTGTAAGGTCATCAGCGTTGTAGGAAACGTTGGGTTCCCCCGATTCCATCCGATCGTGCGGGACTTCCACGTTCGAAGGTCAATTTCTGAACGAGTGACGGCAAAGTCAAAATTCACCGCCCCTTGCGAGTCACGCAATTCTCCAAAGGGTCGCAAGTCCTGATTGGGCACCTGCAATTCCGCGACCAACAATTGGGGCGAAATATGTCTGGAAACCGACACAAGCAACCAAGCCTGATGTGGCGACTCGCGGGCCAAACGTCGGCCAAAGTCACGAAAGTAATCGGACACGCCGCATTCGAACAACGCTGGAACGTCAACACCCATAGGCTGAACTCCTCCTGTCGTCGAAAACGATTGGGCGCTGGATTGTCAAATCAATTCCAGGGCCGCCCCCTACTACCCAATTCTCGACAGCCAGGTTTCTCGATCGATCACGTCGCTGATAAACATCTGTTGCGCCACCAGAATCGCTTCGTGCAGTTGTTCCGCCGTGACCGAGCCGGCTTTGTTTTCCACGTCGAGCGTGCCCGTGGCGTCGCTGAGAAATTCCACCTGGTAGCCGCGATGAAATGCCTGGCGGGCCGTGGTGTCGCAGCAGATTTGCGTCATGTAGCCGCTGATACAGACCGTGTCGACGTGCCGGCTTTTGAGGAAGGCATCGAGTTCCGTGTTCGTAAAGCTGCCGGGCAACTGTTTGTCGACGAGCAGGTCGCGGGGTCGTGCTTCGACCTCGTCGTGCAACTGCCACATAGCGCTCTCTTTGCGAAACACGGGCGACTGCGGATCGGGTTGATGATGCCGCACGACAATCGTCGGGATGTTGGCCGCTTGGGCCTGGTCCATGACCGTTAGAATCGACTCCAAATGCCCCACGGGATGACGCACGGGCAAAGCGCCGTCGAAGTATTCCCGTTGCACGTCGATCACGATTAAAGCGCGGTTGGGTTTGCTCATTGGAAATGCTCGCAGTTCTGGTAGGCAGGTTGGCAAAAAGATTTGAGGGCAAAAATATGCTGGTCGGTTAGATCGCGAATTGAAAGGCAATTCCGATCTTGCTGTTACGTTGTCTTCCGGGAATGGCTGAGATCAAATGATCCGTTTGGCAGCCAATTTTCTTTATTTTTTTGCCCCACCATCTTTTTGCCAGATTCTTCTGCCGTCCGAGTACTTCAGATGGCTGAAGTGATACGGATATTGGAACTACTGGAAGTTATTTTTGAGTCATCCCCAAGACATGAGCTTGCGCCCTATTCGACGCGCTCCACCCGTAAGGCGATCTGCCGTGGCTGGGCCAGTTCGCGGGCGCGGCGCTGGAGCTGCTCCGCGTCGGCTGCTGTTGCTTCGTAGTTCTGCAAGCCTTGCCGGCTGCGGGCCAGGCGGGGATGCGGATCGTCTTTGATCCACAGCTTCTTGCGAATGGCGCTGGCTTGTTCGATCAGTTCCGCCACCTGCTGGGCGGGGG
>JBGTDM010000251.1:0-40418 GCA_041748315.1 Pirellulaceae bacterium | reverse complement strand
CCAGGCTCGAAGCGACCATGAAGGAAGCGGAATTAAAAAGGGAGACTATGAAGGAAGCGGAATTGCAAAGGCGCGAGCGGCAACGACCAGAGCAACGTGAGCGTCAGCCCGCGTCCGAAGCACGTTCGGATATCCACGATCGGCTTGAACGACTGGAACAGGAAATGTCTGAGATCAAGTCACTTCTGCGCGGCATCAATGACCGGATCAAGCGCGACGACTAACCGGTGAGTTGATGCTTGGGTGGTTCCGGTGGGTCAGCGAATTTCAACGAAGGGGAGGGCGGGGCAAACGTCCCGCCTACCTCGATCTATTCAGGACTTGCAAGCACGTTTGTGAAGCCTGCACTTGTCAATGCGCGTGCGAGAAATTTCAGCATTTTGGCAACGATCATGTTTCACTTCAACGCTCAAACAACCGCAAAACGGCAAATCAATCGACTACCGGTTTTTAAGCTCGACAAACGAACGTTCGTTCGGGCCAATATAAACCTGTCGCGGCCGCGAAATACGGAAGCCGTCTGAAGCGTGCATCTCGTTCCAGTGGGCGATCCAACCGGGAAGGCGTCCCATCGCAAATAGCACTGTAAACATTTGCATCGGAATTCCCAGGGCGCGGTAGATCACGCCTGAATAGAAGTCGACGTTGGGGTAGAGTTTTCGCTCGATAAAGTATTCATCATTAAGCGCGACGTCTTCCAGTTGCTTCGCGATCTCAAAAAGCGGGTCATCGACTTCAAGCTTGGCCAGCAGGCGATCGCATGAAGCTTTGATCAACTTCGCTCGGGGATCAAAGTTTTTGTAAACGCGATGGCCAAATCCCATCAAACGAAAGCCACTCTCTTTATCTTTTGCCATGGCGACATACTTATCGACGTCTCCGCCATCGTTGCGAATTTGTTCAAGCATAGCCACACAAGCCTCATTGGCCCCGCCATGCAGCGGACCCCACAATGCGCAGATTCCGGCTGCAATCGAAGCAAACAGGTTCGCGTTTGATGAGCCCACCATGCGCACCGTAGACGTGCTGCAGTTTTGCTCATGGTCGGCGTGAACAATCAGCAGCATATTGAGCGCGTCGACGAATTCTTGATCCATTGCATATTCTTCGGTCGGCACGGCGAACATCATCTTCATAAAGTTCTCACAATACGAAAGCGAGTTCGACGGATAAATGAATGGCTGCCCAATCGACTTTTTGTAACTATACGCGGCAATTGTCGGGAGTTTAGCAATCAAACGGTGAACTGAGATCCGCACCTGTTCCGGATCGCGCGGATCGAGTGAGTCCTGGTAAAACGTGGACATAGCACTGACAACCGAGGAGAGCGTTGCCATGGGATGGGCATCACGGGGAAAGCCGCTGTAAAACGAACGCATGTCTTCATGCAACATGGTGTGGCGACGAATCGATTCTCGCCATTCGCTCAATTGTTGTTCATTTGGCAACTCGCCAAAGATCAATAAATATGCCACTTCCAGAAAATCGCAGCGCGCAGCAATCTGCTCGATCGGATAGCCGCGATATCTCAAAATCCCCTTTTCGCCGTCGAGAAACGTGATTGCACTCGTCGTTGACCCAGTATTTACAAAACCTTCGTCCAGAGTGATCAGCCCCGTTTTGCTCCGCAACTGCGAGATTTCCAGCGCGCTCTCCTGCTCCGTCCCAGTAATCACGGAGAGTTCCAATTCCTGATCCTGAAAAAGAAGCTTAGCCGTTTCGGTCATTTTGCCGTTTCCAGTTACCACCGTTGTCACGTAATTCACTCCGAAATAGGTTCGGTTTCCGTTGCGCCCCTCGCCTGAGGCAAAATCGAGTTAATCCAACGCAGCGAAACCGACTTATTCCGACGAAGTAACCTCCACGAACTCGGTTCCCCACCAGGCGTCCGATCAGCTCACTGCAGCATCCAGTTTAGCGGTTACTGGCGTAGCCGTGAAGCGCTGGCGATCCCGAAACGTGCAAATTCCGTCGTGTATTTCGCAGAATTAACGTAGCCGATCGCATCCGAAGTCCGAGCGTCGCGATTCCCTCAGGAAAATTCGATAGGAAAACCGTGATCAATGATTAAAGCGATGAAATCGGGCGGGTAGCTCTTGAGCGTTAGACAACATCCATCTCTGGGGACTGAATCAACGCGGTTGGTCAATAGCTATCGCGAGGAGTTGCGCGTCTATTTCTGATTGATCAGGATATCCACCGGAATCGTTTCATGGAGCTTGGCGAGATGAGCTTGAAATGCCTCTTCGCGTTTTTGTTCCACGAGCTTGGCTCGTATTTCGGATTGTGCCTCTAAGAACGGAATAAAACCAGCTTCGCGCCGCTCCAGAACTCGAACGATGTGAAACCCGAGCTTGGATTCAATAATATCACTCAATTCGTTGAGCGGAATGTCAAAGATCGCGTGATCCAATTCAGGGGATACCAAACTCCCCTTGTTCGTCCAGTCGTACTGGCCTCCGTTTTCCGCATTGATGTCATGCGAGAAATTCTTGGCGATAGCTGAAAACGATGCTCCATTAACGATTTTGTTGCCGAGCTTGGCGAGTTCATTGCGGGCCTCCTGCCTCGTCGAGAAGCGATCGAACCGCACCATCACTTGCTCCCATTTTGCCCTCGCTTGCGTTTCGAATTCATGTTTGTTGTCGTTATAATACTGCAATAATTCGTCGCGCGTGACATCGGATCGAACGTTGATTTTTTC
This sequence comes from Pirellulaceae bacterium, assembly GCA_041748315.1. Taxonomy (GTDB): domain Bacteria; phylum Planctomycetota; class Planctomycetia; order Pirellulales; family Pirellulaceae; genus CALMEE01. The sequence continues at coordinate 37,714 of JBGTDM010000251.1, read as the reverse complement.
CCGGGTGATGTACTTAACTAACTCGTTTTCTGACCAGGATTTGCGCATCATTCGCAACGAAGATCCCTGGCTTCGCAAGTGTGCGTCCAACTCGGCCGTTGACTCGATTCCCGACTGACTCTTGATAACCGGTAATACGTTTTCGTCAAACTGCTCCCCCGCGCTCTCGAAGATTTTCTCCAAATCCGCCTCGGCAGGAAGTCCTGCCAGGACATCGACATATAGAAGTTTTGAGTCGATGTATTTCGGCAACAATCGTTCAATAAGCTGCTCACGCTGCTCGCGCTTGACCGATTCCGGTGCATTTCCCAGGAATCGATCGAGAATTTGCGCAACTTCCAATGACATATCCGAAACGAAAATCGGGTGTCCGCCAACGATAGCCAACGTTCGTCCCGGCTCGAACGATTCAACACTTCCATTTTCTGACTCGACCGTTGTGGAATTTGGTGCCCGCGTCGCCACTCGCACCCCCTCCCCCTCCTCCTGCCCGATCAGGAGCCCAACAAAGCCAGGCGATGCAAAGACCGCGAAACGAAGTCCAAGCGAAATGAGCGAAACAGTGGGTTTGAAAAAGCTGGCGAGATTGAGCGCGTTGCGGCCAATCAGGAGGGAGAGGCCAACCAGGCCGGACAAGACGCGCCTCGGCATGAGCCCTTTGCAGGTTTGGCGGTCGTGCAGCGAATTAACGCCGTGAAGTACAAATTGGCTCATCATCCTTCCTTGGACTGTGATCGGTGTTGAGAATTTTGTGTTCGGGGCTACCGAAGGTGAACGAGTGCTTTGTCAATATTAAGAGTTCGAATTGCTGAGTATCAGCCGGAACGCACTAGCGTCCGGTTTTTACGGCCTGAACCGGGCGCTAACGCACACCGGCTAATCCTAATCTCTAACCTGGACAAAGCACTCGGGCAAAAACTGTCGTCCTGGAGTCACATTTGCTGACCCGTTTAAGTTAGGGGTGTTTGCCGTCGGGCTGCCCACTCAAAACCGGGGTGTGCGTTGGTATTGGTTTTTCGAGAAACTGTGAAACCGATGAAAAAGTGGCTGTCGAAGTCATGTTGCCCCCCTAAAATGTTTCGCTGGCTGCGTCGCGGATAGTAGAGGACGACCTATTGAGTACGCAAGATCGATTGCAAAAGGTTCAGCAGGTTGTCGGGAGAAATCAGTTCGCGGTTGAGCGTGAGATAGACGGTGCTATCGTCGGTGGGTCGCAATGGCAATTTCGACTGACTCACCAGCTGTTGCATCCTGTTTTTGTCTTTGAAGTGCATGCCGAGATACCGGTTTTCCGTAATCAAGATCGAATCGACTTGCCAAATGGCTGCTTCCAACTTGATTTCAGCTAGCTTGATTAGTCGTTTCACGGGGGTCGGCAGTGGCCCGAAGCGGTCGCGAGTCTCGCGTCGCAGATCGATCAGTGAGTCAAACGAACTGAGTGCGTAGATCCGCCGGTAGAATTCAACTTTTTGCGTGCGGTCAGCGATATAGTCATCGGGGACGTACGCATCGATTGGCAATTCGATGTCGACATCGACCGACAACTTGGCCGGCATTTGTTTCAGCTTCCTAACGGCTGTTTCCAGCAGTTGGCAATACATTTCGTATCCGACCATGGAGATATGTCCGGATTGTTCGGCACCGAGCAGGTTTCCGGCGCCTCGAATTTCCAAGTCGCGCATGGCGATTTGAAAACCGGCCCCCATTTGGCTGAAGTGTTCGATGGCTTGCAAGCGTTTTGCGGCGACGGGCGTCAGGTGCTTTTGAGGATCGACCATGACATAGCAATACGCGCGATGTTTATAGCGACCGACTCGCCCACGAAGCTGGTGGAGTTCCGACAAACCCAGGCGATCACCCAGGTTGATAAAGATTGTATTCGCGTTGGGAATATCCAGCCCGTTCTCGATAATGGTTGTCGCCAACAGGACATCATAGTTTCCGGCCACAAATTCGGTCATTGCCTTTTCGAGTTCGAATTCGTTCATCTGCCCGTGTCCGACGATGATGCGTGCCTCCGGGATGATGGACACGAGCTTGTGTTTAACCACTTGAATGTCCATGACACGATTATGGACAAAGTAAATTTGTCCACCTCGGCCAAGTTCGCGCATTGCGGCTTCTCGGATTAAACTTTCGTCGAAGCGAGTCACTTTGGTTTCGACTGGCATACGGTCTTCTGGAGGTGTGGTCAGGTTCGAGATATCGCGGACGCCGACCAACGACATGTGTAATGTTCGCGGAATGGGTGTGGCGCTCATTGTTAATACATCGACTTCTCGGCGCAGTTGTTTCAGGCGTTCCTTGACTCCGACACCGAACCGTTGTTCTTCGTCAATCACGATGAGGCCGAGATTCTTGAACGTGACGTCTTTGGAAACCAGACGGTGGGTACCAATGATGATATCGACAGAGCCAGCCTTGAGCTTCTCGATGGTCGCGCGCTGATTTGCTGGGGATGCGAAGCGACTAAGCCGGTCGATCGTAACGGGAAACTCGGCCATTCGTTCCCTGAAGGTTTTGAAGTGTTGTTCTGCCAGCACCGTAGTCGGAACCAGGATCGCCACCTGGTAACCACTTTCGACTGCTTTGAAAGCCGCTCGCATCGCCACTTCTGTCTTGCCAAAGCCGACATCGCCACAGAGCAGGCGGTCCATTGGTTTGGGCGACATCATATCCTGTTTAATCGCTTCGATGGCGGTCGACTGGTCGGGTGTTTCGCGATACGGGAACGAGTGCTCGAATTCGAATTGCCATTCGGAATCCTCAGCGAATTCGATCCCTGGTTTGGAAGCTCGAACCGCCTGCAGCTCCAGCATTTCGAGGGCAAGATCGTTGACGGCTTGCTCCGCCTCGTGCTTTTGTCTGGCCCAGGATTTCCCCCCGATTTTGGCAAGTCTGGGCGTTTTTTTAGTCGCGCCAACGTATTTTTGAATCAGGCCGATTTTATTGACTGGAACGAAAATTTTTGCGCCACCGGCGAATTCGATCTCCAAATGTTCAGAGCGATTTTGTTCGATGGGGAGATTGGCTGGGGATCCGCTTGCGTTCAGATTATGGTCAAGCAATCGCAGACCGCGAAATCGTCCGATGCCGTGGGTAACATGAACGACGAGATCACCATTTTTAAGTTCGGTAAAGCTCTCCAGTTTGCGACTGGGGCGTCGTCGCCAGGAGCGGCGCAGGTCACTTCGTTGAAACAACTGGTCACACCCGAGCGCGATGGACTGCACGTGTCGCAATCGAAAGCCTTCATGGAGATACCCGGTTGTCAGATGCAGTCGCCCTGTTGTGGCAGCTTGAGTTTGCTTCAGAATTTCGCCAACACGATGGGCTTCCGCTTCGGAGTTTGTAACCAAATAGACCTGTTGATCCAGAGATAGCCGCTCCAGTTCAAATCGGACTTCACTCAAATCACCTGAAAAATGCCCGAGCGATTCAATGGGCAATCGACATTGAGGCTCAAACTGTCCGATCGCCATGCGACTTGCCGACGCGAGCGGAAACCGAGCCCAAACGGCTCGCAAGTCATCGAACGAGATCAAATTGAAACTTGAGGTCGCGCGTTCAAGCTGCTGCTGGGCTTCCTGATAGATCTCATTCGGTTCCACCAACAGAACCAATGAGTTGCTCGGAAGATATTCCAGCAAGGAGGCCCAATCGAGTTGCCCCGGCGTTTTCGGGGATGGCTCGCCGATAGGGGTTGTGGACTGCGGAATCGGCAGACAGCTAAGTTCCACTTCCTGACACTTCTGAATGCTGCGTTGTGTCGCCACGTCGAAGACGCGAATCGATTCGATCAGGTCGTCAAAGAGTTCGACCCGCAGGGGCTGCAGCGCATCCGGTGGATAAATATCGATGATTCCACCGCGGAACGAGAACTCACCGGGTAACTCGACGGCAAACGTCGATTGAAAACCGCTGGCTTGGAGCCAGGACCGGAACTCCTCCAAATTGATGCCAGCGCCGACCCGCAACATTCTGGCATTTGCAGAGAACGCATATGGCCGCGGAACAGCTTGCAACAATCCGGCGATCGAGGTGAAAATGACCGGTGGCAATTTTCCATCGCTGATCTCGCGTAGAAGTCGCAGTCGCTGACCGTAATGCTCATCCGTTGACAATTCAGCCGACCCCAAATTGGGGCAAGCCGGAAAGCGAGCGATCGGAAGCTGGTTCAATTTGAGCGACGAAAAATACGCTTGGTTGAATGTCAACAAATCGTCAACATTCGAATCGAGTTCTTTGTCGGTGGGTAAGACAATCAGGACGGAATCGAATCCCTCGCGGGAAAGCGCCGCCGCCAGCAGCGCGCAGGACGAACCCCAGACTGAATCGAATGCAGCCTGCTTTCCGGCTCGCAAAGCGGCAATGCATTCGTCCCAGCCCGTGACTTGGCACAACGTCGCCGGCAATTCTCCAATTGCCCGCTGTGCGGAAATTGCGGGTATTTCTCCTGACATTAAGGCTAATTCTAGCGCGAATCGGGAAATCCGCAATGGTTATGTTTGGGGGTGCCCGTGAAACCATCGTTTCCACAAAGGGGAATTCAAGCATTGCCCGGCCAATTCAGGTTGTCGACGGTAATCGCGCCCGGTTGCATGCGATATTCGGCGATCTTGATCAAGAAGCCGCGGGACGATAGCCAGAAAGCCCCGGCGTACCGATAGAAAAACCGCCTTGCGGCGACTGGCGCTGCGAATACTGCGGATGGCTGCTGGAATGGACATCGAGAGAGCCGTATAATTTTCGACTTACGTTGGCCCGCTCAGCAAGCGGGTTTTTTTGTTTACCGTCAAAAGATGAAAGTTCAGATCTTGGTTAGTGATTCGGCCGTTGTCCACGTCAATCAGGAACGCATTTTAGTGCTCGATTTTGGGTCGCAGTACTCGCAATTGATTGCGCGGCGAGTGCGCGAGCAGCATGTGTTTTGCGAAATCGTGCGACACGACATCACGGCCGAACAGCTACTGGTCCATGCACCGAAGGGTATTATCCTTTCCGGGGGCCCCAACAGTGTCTACGTTGATGGTGCACCTAAATGCGACCCGAAGATCTTCGAATTGGGTCTGCCGATATTGGGGATTTGCTATGGGATGCAGCTAATCTGCAAAGCGATGGATGGCCATGTGGAAAGCTCGCCAACACATGAGTATGGGCGAAGCGAATGTCGTGTCATTGCTCCGAATTCACTTTTCGACAATTGGCCCACGAGCGCTCAAGTGTGGATGAGTCATGGTGACCAGGTGCAGCGGATATCCGAGGAGTTTGTTGCGATCGCCGAAACACCGACTTGTCGTTATGCTGCGGTAAGACATCGTTCGCGTCCGATCTACGGCTTACAGTTTCATCCCGAGGTAACACACACGACCCATGGCGATCGGATTATCGACAACTTTCTGAAAAAGATCTGCGCTTGCAATGGCACTTGGAAACTGAGTAATTTTGCCGAACAAACCATCGACCAGATTCGCAAGCAAGTAGGGAACAAACGGGTCATTTGCGGCCTGTCGGGAGGTGTCGACTCGTCGGTGGTTGCCGCGTTATTGTTCAAGGCCATCGGGGAACAACTAACGTGTATTTTGGTCAACAACGGGTTGTTACGAAATAGCGAAACAGAAATTGTTGTCGAGCAGTTTGCCAAGCATTTCAAGACAGACTTGCACGTCATTCATGCCGAAGAGCGATTCCTTTCCGCGCTGGCTGGAGTGACCGAGCCGCAGACGAAGCGGCAATTGATCGGACACATGTTTATCGAATGTTTCAAGTCCGAAGCGGTCAAGATCGAGGATGCTCATTTTCTGGCTCAAGGGACGTTGTACCCAGATGTGATCGAAAGTGGAGCGGCACCCGATGGTCCCGCGGCTACGATTAAATTGCACCATAACGTCGGCGGGCTTCCGGAGGAACTCGGTTTTGAGTTGATTGAGCCATTGCGCGATTTGTTTAAGGATGAGGTACGACGACTGGGATTGGAATTAGGGTTGCCGGAGGTGCTGGTATGGCGTCATCCGTTCCCTGGCCCGGGCTTGGCGGTGCGATGCTTGGGCGAGGTCACGCGCGAGAAGCTGGATATTTTACGTGACGCTGACTCGATTTTACTGGAGGAGATTCACCGGGCAAAGTTGTATCGCGAAACGTCTCAAGTCTTCGCGGTGTTACTGCCAGTTCATAGTGTGGGAGTCATGGGGGATGCACGAACGTATGAACAAGTGTTGGCGATTCGAGCTGTGAATACAGACGATTTCATGACGGCGGACTGGAGCCGTTTGCCGCATGAACTGCTGGCGACGATTTCGACTCGAATCATCAACGAAGTAAAGGGAATCAACCGAGTTTGCTACGATATCAGCAGCAAGCCCCCGGCGACGATCGAGTGGGAGTAATCGCTCAGTGCTAACGGATTTGCATGATCGGGCATTTCGAAAATGCACACTGCGATTGGTTGGCCGGAGTGAGAGTTCAGACGGAACTCGAAGCGTCGGCCAATAGCCAATTCTGTTTGCGGCGAATTTCGGTTCGGCAAACGATCTGAATTGTAACTTGTCCTTGCTGTCAAGCAATGACGTCGAGCCCAACGCTAACCGATATTCGCCGAAGCTCTTCAATGGCGCGTTGTGGCTGGGCCAAAGTGCTTTTGAATCACAGCTGACTAACCCGCATTTCTCACATGGAAAGCGTCGAGAGGGGCCAGCTGCCGCTGGGGACAGCGGCAGCTACAGTAGGTCGGCCTGTCCTCAGGTCGACACATCCTCAGGCCGACACTTTGACCTGAACGCACCGTTGCCCACAACACTGACATTTGCCCAACAATCGAGCGATCGCCAACGCAAAAGTCATCGTTGTGAGAAATGCGGGCTAAAGGCAAGGTTGCAAGTGTGGCCAAACAAGTTTGGCTTACAAATTCTTGCGGATTATTGATCACTGTTGGAAGTCAAGTGCCTCGTACAACAAAGTGCACTATCTCTGCCGACTTGCCGCCACAAGTTCACCACTTTATTGTGTGGCAATCCGCAACGCGTCAGAGTTGCCAAAGACCACATTCGATGCCGCCCTGAATGACGATGGCGCAAATGCCATGCCCTTGAAGATCCATCGGCGGCAATGCGACTTCTGCGCCGCTGTCTGCGGCCGCGGCGACAGACTCTTCGATGTCGTCGACAAGCACGTAAGGTCTCACCACCGGCGATTCCGTTTCACGCAGTGGCCGTCGAACGCCGAGCAAGCCTCCACCCGAAAGTTTGGCCGTTCGAGCACCCCCAAGATTGGGGTCTGGGTCATTGAAAATCAAGCCATGTACGTTTGAATATTGCGTGCAAATCTTATCTACATCAGGGGTCACGATTTCTAGGTATTGAATTTGCATCAAGGCTTCCTTGGGTTCGTCATAGGTCTTGCCTGTTTCCAACGGTTCGTCGCGAGACGATACCACTTGAGTTCGCTGGCATCCGCCGAAGAGGGGTATGACTCCAGGAGGAAAGGCCAAAGCAATGCTGGCGCGTAACAGGTTACGTCGGTCGAGGGTCGGCATTCTGTACTATCACATAACGACAGCGGTAACCGGGCCGCCGCCAAGAAACGATGATTTTAAAAACCGCGTGATCCGCGTTTCGGTTGAACGCTTGGGTACGCCCGGCATGGGCGTGATGTCGTGTGGTGCAACTCTCCTTTACGAGTCTGGGAGGCTTATGGAGATCAGTACACCAAATGATCGCGCTTACCCGATTATCCTCGTTTCAGTCGGCGTTCAATCCAATCTGGATCTCGCCGTTCATCCAGAATCGCCACAACTGAAACGATGTCTCCTAAAACGTAATAGTAAATGGCATACGGAAATCGCTTTGCGCCCATGCAATGATATCCAATGCGTTTTGCGTGAACACCACCTAAAACACAAAGCGAACGCAAGTCAGCAGTAATCGAGTCTAGAAAATAGTCTCCAACCTCGCGTCCGTGCTGATCGTAAAATGAAATCCCAGCCAACAGGTCTCGCTCTGCATCATCGGATAGCCTGACTATCAATTTCGATCTCTTTCAATGCGTTCGCGAACTTCATCGAGATTGGAAAAGGTTGCCTCTCCACTTTCGATCCTGCGTTGCCTTTCCGTGAGCACTTCTCTGTGCCATTCAGGCGGCGTATGATCCGGCTGGACCTGAAGCGACGTCCAAAGTTGCTCCATTGCCGCGAGCTTTTCGGCAGTTGTCATTGATGAGACAGGAATTTCCATTGGTTGCTCCAGATTGGGCGTCGATCGGGATAGCATCTTATCGCGGATAACGGTAAAAATCAACCGGTTGGCGTAGGTGTTGAGGGGAGCAAGTCCCCTGTGCGAGTTTCGGAGATTCAAGTAGATCAGTATACCAAATGACCGCTCCGATTGTCAAAATACGAGTACGGATTCGTGTCCTGACGAACCGGTGTTAAGCGTCCGACCCCGGAGAGGTCGGCGACAATGTCGCAGATTTCTCGGAAATCCGTCGCTTTGGATAAGTGGCGAAATAAGAGATGACAAAACCGCTCACGTAACACAAGTGTCCTCTTCGGACGTTTTCAATTGCATTGGATGATGACGGAGGCGGACACGGAACACGCGTCACGCCCGACAAGTGCTTCGGACGTTGGGTCAGGGCGAAGGCTTGGCCGATGTCCGGACGCGACTTTACGCCCGCCGCACTTCAGCAGGCGGCGCATGAAATCGAAAATGCAGAGGTATAACGACCGTTTCACGTGACTGCGACGAAAGACTGGCCATGTGAATATATCCGACATCGCCGCTGGGGTGGATTGGATTATTTCCCCAGATTTCAATGAGATGCTGCGAATCTGATCGAATCGACCGTTGGAAAATGGCCTGACGTCATGTCGATTGCGGTTTCTTCGCTCCACCCAGCAGGCCGCCCAGATATCCCATGGGCAAGTAGGCGCCGATCAAGTCGACAACGGTGAACCATACCGGCCCGCCAAACACGAGCACCATCGCGATGCCGCCCAGTAGGAAAAACACGCCAATGCCGAGTGCGAATTTCATCTTGTGGCTGGCCGCCATCTTCGCGGCAACAAACGCTCCGACAAGTGTGCCCAATGCGTGAGCCAGCCAGGGTGCAATAAAGTTGGCCGGTTCGAGCAGCATGAGGTTCTCCGCAAACTTGTCCATATCTGACATGTCGACGCCTGAGGGTGGCGGGATCACCAACGGGCCGACGACGATAATCGCCATATTGACCGCGCTCCCGACCAAAATCCCTGCGATGACTGCCAGTATATTCCTCAGAATTGGGGGCATGGTGTCTTTTCCTTGTTCTTTCTGGATTAGGCGTTTAGTAGCGCATGTTCGTCGTCGTTCTGAATCAGCACAAAAGCGTCCAGACTGGATTGTACGAGCGCATGACAGTATCTCTAATCGCTGTAGTTTTTTATGGCGAAACGACTTATTGCCGCAGGATTTTCTCCATCGCTTTTCCTTTTGCGAGCTCATCAATCAGCTTGTCTAAGAAGCGTATTTTCTGCATCAGAGGATCTTCAATTTCTTCTACGCGCACACCGCACACAACGCCCTTGATAAGCGAACAATTCGGATGCATGGCTGGTGCTTGAGCAAAAAATGTTTCAAAATCGTGTTCCAGTTCGATTTGCTGCTGTAATCCCGCTTGGTCATAGCCCGTCAACCAACAAGTGATCTGGTCAACTTCTTCTTTCGTACGATTTTTGCGTTCCGCTTTTTGAACATACAGCGGATAAACCTTTGCAAAGGTTGTCGCGAAAATGTGATGCTTGGGCATCGTGATTCCTTGAGGGACTCGTGGGACTCGGTGCCTGATACGCATGCTGTCTTCAGTCGCTAACGTTCAGGATAGCCGGGCCGAGAATGGGTGGTGAATGAGCGAAGCGAACGAGTGACTTTGATCTGGCTGCCGTTCATCCGCGTGTTCGGCGAGTTGCCTGGTGCCGACAACCGATCAGAGTCCCGGCTCAACAAGCGTTCCAAGCTTCGCGCACTCCGTTCCCCTGAGTGACCATCACCCGAATTCAGGACCGGAAATGATTTAGCAACATTCTACGTCTGGCCGTATCGGGTTGCAATCAACGCAAAATGGCATACCGTCCCGCATCGACGAACCGACCATGCGTACAATCCAGATCGGCCGTACGACAGGCGGCACCCAGCGTCGACCATTGACTGTCAAAAATCGAATCGCCCAACTTCGCCGCGCCAACCTGAAGCGATCGATTGGCTAGGCTGGCCATATCTCGAAGCTCTACTGTTGATTCGGTTTCTCACGTTCCTAGATTTCGACGTACATCTTGTCGCCCGCTAAGTGACTTCCCATTCTAATAGTGAACTCTCAATTATAATTCCGCACCGACCCTCTGTTTGGGTTTGCGTTGAGTTGCCAAACGGTTCGAATTAAGGTCGTGACGCAGGAAGCCGATGACCAAGTTCTCGAGCGAAGTTGTTCTCGAGCGAAGTTTTGACCATTTCGTGGTGAAAAGCTGCATTTATGAAGAATCGCCTCGATTTTCTGTATGTTATACCGCATGTTCGCTTCGCATCGTGGTCTAGCGTGGGTTCATTTTCCTTTTTGTCGATACGGCAAGTTGCCAATTGCGAAAATGTGCGACTACAATGTTGGAACGCCGCCGTTTTGGCAACGTCTTCGGTTCCACCTCCAACTATGATTCAGGCACACCATGAAACGAATTCAGTTCTTGGATATTTGGCCGGGCGCAGCGAATCGCTCAATCAACGCAGTGGGTTTGGCGTTCGCCATGTTGACGATTGTTGCTGGCTCAAGCCAAGCTTTGGCGAACATCCGGCTGCCCAAGATATTTTCTGATCACATGGTTGTCCAGCAGAACAAGCCAATTAATATTTGGGGCTGGGCCAATCAGGGTGAAGAGCTGACCATTCAGTTCGGCGAATTCAAAGGAAAGACCACCTCGGATTCCAATGGTCGGTGGAGGATTGCGGTTCCAGCGATGGAGGCGAGCGGACCGTTTGAATTGACGGTGGCCGGCAAGGGTGCCCGCGTCGTTTTTAAAGATGTGTATGTCGGCGAGGTCTGGCTTTGCTCCGGCCAGTCCAACATGGAATGGTCGGTTGAGCAAACCCTTGAAACGACCGATGAAGAGGATAAGCACAACAAGTTGCAAGAGTACACCAATCCGCAAATCCGGTTTTTTACAGTTGGCCGTTCAGCCGTTGAAAAGTTTCCCGAAGATTTCACGGAAGCTGCGCGGTGGACCAAGTGCACTCCGGAATCAGCCCGATCATTCTCAGCCGTCGCGTATCATTTTGCAGACCATTTGTTAAAACAGCAGGAGGTCTTTAACCGTTCACCCGATAAAAAGGTGATGATCGGGTTGGTCAATTCAACTTGGGGCGGAACCCCCTGCGAAGCTTGGGTTTCCGAGGGCGCATTGAAGGAAAATCCGGAGTTAGCTCCGTTGGTCGAGCACTGGTCTGGAAAGGTCGAGGTCAATAGCAGGCGTCCAGGCGCATTATTTAATGGAATGATTGCGCCACTGATCAACTTCAACATTCGCGGCACGATTTGGTATCAAGGGGAGTCCAATGTTGGGCGGGGGGAGCAATATCGCTCACTGTTTTCAACGTTGATCGCTGATTGGCGAAATCACTTCGGTGCTGAAATGCCATTCTATTTTGTGCAATTAGCGCCGTATCGCTATAACGGTGCCGATCCGAGGGCACTCGCAGAAGTTTGGGAAGCGCAACTGGCAACCCTGAAATCCGTCCCGCAAACGGGAATGGCCGTAACCACTGATATTGGAGATTTGAAAGACATTCATCCCAAAAATAAACGAGAGGTCGGGCGGCGACTGGCGTTATGGGCGCTTGCCAATACCTATGACGTTAAAAGCCTGGTCTATTCAGGGCCGATATTTGAGCAGGCCACCATTGACGGGGATTCCATCGTCATCAAGTTTTCACACGTCGGCTCCGGTTTGCAATCGGGCAATGGGGCATTGACACAATTTCAAATCTCTGGTCAAGATCAGGCCTTCGTCGATGCGGTCGCACAGATCGAAGGGAGTGATATGATCCGTGTTGCCGTCGATTCGATTAAACATCCAGTTGCCGTTAGATTTGCCTGGGATGATTCTGCTCAACCCAATTTATTCAATAGTGCTGGATTGCCCGCTTCTCCGTTCCGAAGTGATGATTTTGATCTACTTTCCAAGGGCATTTCCTACTGAATGGGAAATCCGCAAATTATCAGTGGAATTGTGGACAATCTAATTGATTTTCACTTTCGTACACGGGCCACCTCGATTAAATTAGGGGCTGAGCATCTACTGGTGTCGAAATGGCCATTGACCATGAAATTATGAATAGCGACGAAAAACACAATCAGCAATCCCAGGCAACTGAACCTCCGGACAACGAACTTGCAAGTCCAGCGGATTCCAAGCAAGCCGGGTCAGTCGCCGATGGTGTAACGCCAACAAGCGATAAACCGCCGCATTCCACAACCGGTGTCCCTCAATCGAACGTTGAATCCAAATCGGAGTTGGTCGCGGAACAAAAACCCAAGCGTAAAATACTCATCGGTTCGCAACTGGACGAAGGCGAATCCAATGTTGGACATTCGGAAACAACCGAGTCAGGTGTAAAGAGACCGATTGTCGATGTGGAGCTTAAACCCGCGAATATCAATCAAGCGGTCAACGATCACAAGAGTGCAGAGACAGGTCCGCTCCGAAGCGACGCCGTATCAGCGGCCGCAGAATCTTCAATTGCGGTCCAGTACGAAATCCCATCGGTTGAAAACGTCGATGCCGAAATCGAGAGCATGCTGGAAGGTGTCTCGATGGATGAACTCGTTGCTCAAGGATCAATCAGTGAAGAACTGGAGTTGGAATCTCGAGTTAAAGCGACCGTTGACAAAATTCATAACGAACATGTGTTTTTCAACTTGAAAGGGCGATTCGTGGGAATCGCGGCCTTGCGTAGCTTCAAAGATCCACCCGAACTCGGCGCGATGCTCGATGTTGTAATCCGATCATTCAATCAAGAGGACGGTTTCTACGAAGTCTCAGTACCAGGAGCGACCATCGAAGTTGCCGATTGGTCTGATCTGACCCCTGGCGCAATCGTTGATGCTAAAATCACCGGATCGAATACAGGGGGCTTGGAGTGCTCCGTCAATAATATCCGTGGTTTCATTCCTGCGAGCCAAATCGAGATTTATCGAGTTGAGAACTTTGGGGACTATGTCAATCACAAACTGCAATGTGTGGTGACGGAGGCGAATCCGAACAAAAAGAAATTGGTGCTGAGCCATCGTGCGATTGCCGAGCGTGAGCGTGAGGAACAAAAGAAAACAACCTTGGCTTCACTGCAGCCTGGCCAAATTCTTGACGGCACCGTGATAAAATTGATGGACTTTGGCGCCTTCGTGGATATCGGCGGTGCCGAAGGCCTGATCCATATCAGCAAGCTCGCGTGGGATCGAGTCACTCATCCTAGTGAAATCGTCAAGGAAGGGGAAAAAATATCGGTCAAAATCGAAAATGTAAACCAGCAAACGGGAAAGATTGCACTTTCCTATCGCGATACGCAAGAACACCCCTGGAAACGAGTTGACGAAAAATATCCAGTCAACTCGACCGTCAATGGAGTCGTATCCAAGTTAGCACAGTTCGGCGCCTTTGTTAAACTGGAACCCGGCATCGAAGGGCTAGTCCATATTTCCGAGATTGCACATCACCGCGTTGTCTCGGTCAAAACCCATTTGAATGTTGGCGATTCGATCGATGTCAAAATTCTTTCCGTTGATCCAGAGGCTCAAAAAATTGGGCTGTCGATCAGGGCGCTTGTTGAAAAACCTCCCGAACCAGAGTCGAAGCTGGAATCGGAGGTCGCCGAACCGTTGCGAGATTCTGTGGTTCCCAAAAACCACAAGCCGCTTCAGGGAGGAATCCGGCGCAGGTCCGGGGGAGAAGAATTTGGATTGAAATGGTAGTCGTCTTTGATGCTATGGCGCTCTGTAATCCGGCCCCTGTTGTTTTGCCTACCAGCAGAACTTGCCCACGAATTGTCGATGAAGGGGTTTGGCGCTGCGCTGTCTTTTCCCGGTGTCGCTCGATGCGTTCAATCGCGCTATCAGGTCCTTGATCAGCGACTGCAAACCCGCTTGTTCGGAATCGACTTCCAGAATCCGGTCGGGTTGGCGGCTGGTTTCGATAAAAATGGCGTCTGGTTCGAAGCACTTCGACGACTCGGTTTTGGCTGCGTGGAAATCGGTACACTCACGGCTCGGGAACAGCCGGGGAACTCCAAACCAAGGCTGTTTCGGCTTCCCGACGATCGTGCATTGATCAACCGTCTGGGCTTTAACAACCGAGGAAGCGCTTGGGCAGCGAAGCGATTGGCCCGAAAGTCGATTTCTCATCCGTTAGGAATCAACATCGGCAAATCCAGGGTCACCGAGTTGGCTGATGCCGCGATCGATTATCGACAAAGCTTTGAACGGCTGTTCCCATTTGCCAGCTACTTCACCATCAATGTCAGCTCGCCGAATACGCCAGGCCTGCGGGATTTACAGAATCGAGGCGACCTGACCAAAATCATCGGCGAGCTTCAGCAGGCGAATCGGCAACTTGCAGCGGATTTAGGGTTACCGACGCGCCCCATCTTGCTGAAAATTGCTCCGGATTTGACTGATCAGCAGCTCGACGAAATTGCGGACCTTGGACGGGAAAGTCGACTGGATGGAATGATCGCAACCAATACGACCGTCAGTCGCGCGGGACTTCAAACAGGCTCGCAAACCATTGAACGGATTGGGGCCGGTGGGCTTTCTGGTGGGCCGTTGACGCAACGAAGTCGCGAGGTCGTCGCGCGGCTCTTCGCGAAGCTGGGCCAACAGATTCCAATTATCGGTTGTGGTGGTATTCTCAATGGGGAAAATGCCTGGCAGATGATTAATGCTGGTGCATCGTTGGTGCAGGTCTATACCGGGTTCATTTATGGTGGTCCCGGATTCATACGAGACGTCAATCGATATCTGCTTCACCGATTGGAAGAAGCTGGACTTGCTTCGATTTCAGAATGTGTCGGGAAGCGGTTGACGTGATCTTCAAACGACGATCGCTGTTTATCCAAACTCTAAACATCTGGCTTGCCCGAAACTGGTGAGTTGATTATTTTGTCGCTTATGACACCAAATTCCGAAACAACAAAATTAAACGATGACAGATTTCAAGCGACTAAAGTCCAATACTTGCGAATTGCTATTTGCGGGCTGTTGATGGGCGTGGCCGACATCGTGCCAGGCGTTTCCGGCGGTACCGTGGCATTGGTTACGGGTATCTACCATCGACTGGTTGCTGCCATCGGCAATTTCGACCGCCACTTGCTCAGGCTACTACAACAGCGAGACTTCAAAACAGCAAGTCGCCATATTGATTTGATATTTCTGATCACGTTGCTTGCTGGCGCCGGAGCGGGGATGGTGATTGCCGTTTTCACGATCTCGAATCTTATTTCCAGCCCGAATTCCCGGAAATTCGTGTTGGCGGTGTTTTTTGGTTTGGTGCTAGGTGCAGTTTGGGTCGTACTCGATATGATTCGCAGTCGAAAGCCACACCCTGCGACAAAACATGGCGTGGTCGATAGGCAGGTCTGTTGGTGGACATTTTTGATTGGCTTGATTGTCGCCAGTGCCATCAGTTGGATTTCGCCCGGTCACGCATCAGGGACGATGCCATTGTGGTACGTGTTTCTCTGCGGAGCCGTTGCAATCTGTGCGATGATTCTGCCGGGAATCAGTGGAGCGTTAATCCTTTTGTTGCTCGGAGCCTATGAGTATGTGATCGATGCCTTAAAGGGGTTGTTGCAAAACGTCGACTCAAGCCACAATCTGGTGGTCGTCATCGTATTCGTTACCGGATGTGTGATCGGATTGTTAGGGTTCAGCAAATTGCTACGGTGGTTATTGGATCGCCGATATGCTGTCACGATGTCGTTAATGTGCGGCTTGATGGGGGGATCGTTGCTGAAACTATGGCCTTTCCAAACCGATACGACACCGACAGTAGAAGCGTTCAAACACAAGGTTTTTAAGCCTGCGTTTCCGACGGAGTTCAATCTGGAACTGCTGATTATCCTCGCGTCGATCATCGGTTCGGCATGCATGGTAATGTCGATTCACTATTTGGCATCGCGAAAAAAGCCTGCCGGAGCAGGGGACTCCACGATTGAATGAACGACTGGCGAACTCGCGCTTCGTGACGATTTTTGGCGGATTAAGATGTGCAGGTCACGGCGATTTCCGGCTAGACGTACCACTTCTTCTTTTTTCGTTCGAAATCAGCAAAAGCTTCCGCTTCTGAGGTATACACGTCCAAAATCGTATCGAGTTTCATTAGGGTAAAGACTTCCTGAATGTTCTCCGTCAAACAGCACACTCGCATATCGACTTTTTGTTCGATACATTTTTTGCGAAGCATATTGAGTTTCCCCAACATCGACGACGCCATGAATTTCACGTTTTCAAAATTGAGCAGCACTTTATCGAGCTTCGTCGTCGTCACCAGTCGCACTAACTCTGACCCCAAATCCTGAATGGTAATCTCGTCAATCAAACGCACGTCTTGAAATTGAACAATCAGAATCGCATTGTGTTCGCAAGTGATAATATTATTCACAATACTGCCTTCATGTTGGAAAATAGTAGCGGTGAAAATTCCTACAGCCTCATCGATTTTGCATAGTTTAACTCACAAATCATCGGGTCGCAATTCACGATTACCGCTGAAACCCGTTTTCCGGCGTCCATACGATAAAACCTGGAGCGTTTGTTGGCCAGAAGGCTGTAAAGGGACGCGGAATCCAATGCCAGTGCTTTTTTCCGAATTTGCAGTGGTGGTCAAGTCCTATCCCCGAACGCTCGAAGTTGACAGGGAGCGGCACTGGAACCTGGAAGCAAGAATTGCCACCCCGGTGCTGATCGACCAGCGCATTCCCTCGACGTTCGTCAGGCGGTGAATCAATGGCGAACGATGCCACTTCGAAACCAATAAAGACCGTGTTAGTGATCGAGTTCTTTACGGCCGGTGGCTTGCCCGCTGAATCCATGCATGATGAATTGACCCCGAAGCCGGATGATCAAATTGATTGGTTGGGATTCCAACGCGAAGGCATCGTCATGCTTCATAAGTTCGTTAATCAATTGGCTCGTTCCAATCGATATCGAGTGAGGACCATGGTTGGTGTGACAACACAGGAAAAGTCATTCGAAATCGATCCATCTGTGAAAAATGTTCTCACAAAGAGAGAAACGTTCGAGACATCAATTCGACAGCAGGCAAGCGACGTTGACGGAATTTTTCTGATCGCTCCGGAGGTCGGTCGATATGCCGAAACGATCTGCCAATTGTTGCAAGGCGATGAAGGATCTCCCTCGATCAAACTCGACTCGCCCATGCTACTCTCTCCTGGTCTGGAATTCACCCGGTTGACTTCAGATAAACTGCTAACCAATCAGTTTCTCAAATCACGAGAAGTACCGATTCCTTTAACGAGTGGATGCGATTACTCAGACAAGTTTGTAAAAAAACACAGGTGGGGAGCGGGCGGGGCGGGATTCAAGGTGCTATCCAGAACTCGAGATGCGATTCAAATCGAGCAACTTTTCAACCAACCAAACACCCCAGATGTCGTCGACGTGATCGAGCCTTTTGTACCGGGAGTACCCGTCAGCGTCTCAATCATACAGGGCCCAAACCAAACTTTGATTCTTCCGGCAACGGAGCAGCGGTTTCAGCTAAATCGCCAGGGGGAACCGGATTTTGGAAAGTATGTCGGTTCCCGTTTTCCACTAGATGACAACTTGGATCGCCGTGCTAGAGCATTGGCCGAAAGGGCCCAAGCTGCTTTACCAACGTTTCGAGGATACATCGGTATCGATATGATTTTGGCGGAATCGCCCTACGCCGATTGTGTGGTTGATGTCAATCCGCGATTGACCAGTTCGTACCTGGTTCTCGAAGAGCGTTGCAAAGGCAACTTGGCAGAGGCGATCATCGAGATCGCCAGTGGCGGATGTAATTGTCTTGCATTTTGGCGCTAGCATCATTCAAGCGAGTACCGGGCTCGCTTTCGTGTCTACAGCTTACCGCATCCCAGGGGGATCCAGCGGCCTTTCCGGGATTCGTTCCAAAACGAAATCGGGAATCAAGATCGCTCGAGGGAATTCCCCGGGGACGAAACGACAACAGGCGGCAACAAATTCGCCTCGAGCGACCAATTGATGATCTTCGGCCGTGATCTCAAACCGATACGTCAGCTTGACCCCATCGTTGCCCGCCACTTTAAGCCAGATTGTTAATAGTTCGAATGCCTCGGCAGGTCGCAAGATTTCGATTTGAGAGGAAACTCGTGGAAATCCAATTTGGCCCCGTTCATCAGAGAGTACAATATTCAATCCGCGTGATTTTAGAAACGCATATTCAGCTTCTTCCATAAAGCAAACATAGTTGCAAAAATGCACGGTCCCGACAGCATTCGTTTCGATCCAGCGAACACGGTGCTGGAACCGAAAGTCTGGGTCCGACATGCGGTCCAAAAACCCGTTCATAATGAATTCAACATAAAAAAAGCCGACGTTGAGTCTGGTCGTTGCCGACTTCGACATTCTAATTGGTCTTTGATCTTTCAGGCACCGCTAAACTTCATGACAGACAACTCATCACCTCGCCTGATTTTGCAAGGCGACGACCTAAGTACTTGGCAAACTACCAATCAGGACGCGTGGGACGAAATGGTGCAATCCGGACATCGCCTGGCGACCCCCGCCAAAGACGAACTGTTCGCGAACCCCTTAAAATCCATCGATAGCGCGGGCTGGTTGGGCCCCACCATTCAAGGGAAGCATGTTCTTTGTCTAGCCGCCGGCGGCGGTCGTCAAGGTCCACTTTATGCCGCGGCCGGGTCGATCGTCACGGTGGTCGATTTAAGCCCCGCAATGTTGCAATTGGATCGTCAGGTCGCGGCTGAACGCGGCTTGACCCTGCAAACGGTTCAAACCTCGATGGACGATTTGCGTATGCTGGGCCAAAATCAATTTGATATCGTTATTCATCCGGTTAGCACATGCTATGTACCGGATGTTCGTCCTGTCTATGAGCAGGTCGCTCGAGTCCTGAGAAGCGGAGGACTCTACGTCAGTCAACACAAACAGCCGATTAACCTGCAAGCCAGTCTGAATCCCGACGGGGCCGAATATCGTATCCTCCACGAATACTACCGCACGTCACCCATCCCGCCGATCCAGTCCACACAACGGTCGCCATTTCGCGAACCGGGTACGACAGAGTATCTTCACCGCTGGGAACAATTGATCGGTGGGCTCTGTCAAAGTGGATTTGTGGTCGAAGACTTACTTGAGCCCTACCATGGGGGTGTTGCTTTAACCCCTCCCTCCAGAAAACTTCGAAGTCGGTTTATTTCCCCCTACGTACGCATCAAGGCCCGTCGCAAATAGACGAATCGGGAACTCGTCGGAAACTCGCGTTTCTGGTCAACAAAAAAAGCCACTGTAACCAGTGGCTTTCGCGATCCGACATGGCATCGGTTTAAATTTGAATGCGGGGTTCAAGATCGTCGGCGACATGAACTCAGCCCCAGACCCACAATCGCCAACATGCAGATCCCTAGTGTTCCCGGCTCCGGGATCGCGGTGAAGTTTGCGGAGACGGCCAGATGATACATCTGGACTTGGTTCTGCAAGCCACTAACTCGAATGAAATAAGTGCCAGCAATCAAATTTTGATCAAGCAACTGGTCAACTTCTCCCAAGCCACCGGAATTATCTTGTCCAATCAGTGTCGTTCCGTCAGTATCAAACAGGCTAAGAACCAAGTTACTCAACCTCGCGGTATTCAAGGATGATGTTGAGCCGCCCTGAGGACCTTCCAAATAGGTCGGACCGACTGGGGTCAGCGAGATATCAACCAAGGCATCCTGATCTACCGAGAACGACAAATAATCGACATCGGACGTTCCATCGATACTGATAAAGTCAACCGCACTTTCACTGGCAAGGAGCGAACTTGTCAACCCAACCGCATCCGTACCAATTTGAACCGTGCCACCATTGCCAACTGTCCCCAACGCGGTCGCATTGCTGAAAACATCATTGCCTACGCCGCCATTACTTTTCTCATAAACATCACCATACCAGCGGTGCATATTGAGGATTTCGTCGAATTGTGGACCATCAAAAGTGAGGTTGATAAACGGCTCCATCAATTTGGTGTTATCGGTGGGAATCACATGCGCCTGACCGACTCCATGTCCATGTTCATGAGCAAACACATTGCGGAATCGAAGGGAGTTTCCATTCAGGTTGTTGTAAAAGTTATCTGCCGTATCGATGACCATATCACCACCATTCGGGCCATAATTGTAAGCCAAGATGCCGCTATTCCCGTCGATGGTTTTGCCGCCGATACGAACATCTCCTCGAACGCCCAAAACGCCGCCATTACCGAAAAAATTTGCGCCGTCATCCGCCGAATAAACATATGAAAGGCCACTCAGCGCCGAATACCGGCTAAACGTTTGATTCATCAGTCCCCACCACGTCCGTTGCGTCAAGTCCGCACCACCGGGTGAATCGCCGCCATGATAAATTTGATCCAAGCGCGTAATCAAATTACTTGTGCCAGACCCTTCACCGACACCGTTGGGAATAAAAGTACCATTCGGGGCAACGCTCCAGGTAAGCGTTGTCGGATCGCCTTGTTCCAATCCGCTGCCGTTGGTCGCGGTTGTTGTCCAGCGCGGTGTACTGAAATTTCGGAACCGGCTTTGATTGTTGTTGGCGTTTTCCTTTTGTTCATTAACATACTTCCTATATGCAGCTTCGCTCCCTGGCGCCCAAGCAATTCCCTGTCCAGTGACCGTTACAACGGTTGACAAGCTTAGCCCGATAATAGCCAGGGTCAGAAGATAGTTTCCTTTACGCATTCGCATCATCCTCTCAGTAAACGGGGACAGGTCCAAATAATTAGGGAAGCGGTAAACAAAAACCGACCAGTCGCCACAGTTGGAAAAAAATGCCAGTTCAAATCAAAAACATTCCGTTTGGCGGACGAAGAATTAGCCAGTCATCCTAATCGACAGAACCCGCAAATTCAATAAACTTCTACCTCAAATCAATAAAAATTTTGAAAACGTCCACCGCGGCTATTTGATGCTTTGAACGAGCGTCGTTCCTCCAAGGGCCATAGCAGGAAAACAGAAAGCAAACGGCAGGGTTTATGCAACGTGGTTCGCCGTCTTTTGGGATACAATGATTTCAAAGCGTTGGAAAACAAGGGGCCAAATCCATTTTGGGTCAAACCGTTCGGCGGTCCCATGACGAGGGCGCCGATGCGGGTTCCCGGCCAACGGAACTCCTCAACGTCCTTTATAAATACAAGCACCCCAAGTCAAACCTGCACCGAAACCGCACATGAGAACTCGGCTATTCCGCTGAATAAGCCCTTGCTGATAGGCCTCATCCAACGCCAAAGGAATGCTCGCGGCAGACGTATTGCCGTACTTGTCGAGGTTGACAAAGACCTTGTCATGCGAGATATCAAGTAGACTGACAGCCGCGTCGACGATGCGGCGATTGGCCTGGTGCAAAATCAGCAGATCAATATCGGCCAAGCTGAGTTTTGCGTCATTGAGAACCAGGTCGATCGCATAAGGTATGATGCGAACCGCCCACTTAAAAACCGGTTTGCCGGTCATATGCAAATACTGATGCCGCTGCGCTAATACCTGTTCACTTGCCGGTTGCCTCGAGCCACAGCCTGGTACAGAAATCAGATATCCCAGTTCGCCTTCCGAAGCTAGCCGAAACGCCAACAGTCCCACCCCCTTGTCATTGGGTTGAACCGACTTTCGAACCAGAGCAGCGCCCGCTGCATCGCCAAACAATGGATAGGTTTTTTCGTCCTGCGGATCGATTACCGCACTCATCTTATCTGCGCCAATGACCAACACGTTGCGGTAACAACCGGTTTTTACAAACTGCGCCGCCGTGACCAAGCTGTACATGAATCCCGAACAAGCAGCATTCATGTCGACAGCAGCAGCGGAACAACAAAGCCGGCTCTGAACCAGCGCCGCTGACGACGGGGTGTAATGGTCCGGAGTCATCGTTGCGACCAGAATTAGATCAACTTCGCTAGCTGAAACCTGCGCTTTTTCCAAACAGTTTCGCGCTGCCGCTAAGGCCAAATCACTGGTGGCCTGGTTTTTCGCCGCATGGCGACGTTCCAAAATGCCGGTGCGCTGGACGATCCACTCTTCATCGCAACCCAACTGTACAAGGTCCCGATTGTGGATGACATTCGGCGGGGCATACGAGCCCGTCGCCACGATCTCAATTCCAGTAATACTACGATTTAAGGGTGGAGTGGATGAACTCGTCTCATTTTGAGGGACAATTGTGGCCATGAAATTACGTGTAAAATCTCCAGTGTTCGTCAGCGCGAGACCAACTGACCTCAGGCATTGTACATTGTTTTATTGGAAAATCGTTACCCAACAAAAAAACCGGCAACCAAACTCGATGAAAAGGAAACCGGTGAACGGTCCCCTGCAATTCGATCGGTGATCATGCAAGTAACTCGGGAATTCAATGAGTCATTATCGAACTTCAAAAAGACGCAAGCAGATCGCGTGGGTTTCGCTTTCTGAATAAAACCCGGCCGGCCAAAGCGCAGCCAAAGTTCGACCCGCAACCCGTCTGATCAATTCAAATCCAGAGCGACCCGATCACCTAGTGTGGACATTTAATCCCTCAACGTCAAGGTTTTTTGCGTGCCAGTTCGTCACCAAGTGTGATTTAACACGAATTCACTGGCAAAACCGAAAAACATCCCCTATTTCGCCTGAGATGCGACGGATGAAGCCCATTTGAATTGTGCCGTTTTTCTACTGATTAGATCCCGTTTGGCATGATTTTTTGTTGAGCTACCCATTATAGGACCAGGCTCAGAGTGGCCAAAAATACAACAGAGCAGGTACAGACACTAATATTACAATAATTTCCAGAGGGAGGCCGAGTCGCCAGTAGTCGCTGAATTTAAATCCCCCCGGCCCCAGAATTAATGTGTTGTTTTGATGGCCGATCGGCGTTAAAAACGCGCAGGAAGCCCCAATCGCGACGGCCATGAGGAAGGTATCACTGTTGGCATCTAATTGATTGGCGATACTCAGGGCGATGGGACACATCATGGCTGCGGTGGCACCATTGTTCATGAAGTCCGACAATGTCATTGACAGCAGCAAGACCAAAAACAGGGTTAAGACCGCGTGTCCCTGCGCAACATGTTGCAACAATATATTGGCCAATAAGGTCGCGGCGCCGGTATTTAACATCGCATCGGCCACGGGCATTAAGGCAGCCAGTAAGACCACGACCGGCCAATCAATCGCGTGATACACTTTGCGTAGTGTTACAGCTTTAAGCAGCATCGTTGCCAACACACCGGCGGCAAATGAAATTGCTGCAGGTAATAATCCGAAGGCGGCACCGACAATCGCAACCAGCATGATGCCCGTGGTCAACCAAGCACGGGATTTGTTGGGTACACTGATGGCGCGCTCAGCCAACGGCACGCAACCTAATTCGCTTGCAAAGGCGTGAACGCTTTCGCTGTCGCCTTGCATGAGCAACACATCCCCGGCATGAAACTCGGTGCGTCGCAATCGTTTAATCGAGCGCTGACCTTGGCGGGAAAGTGCGAGCAGGTTAATTCCGTAGCGGGTTCGAATGCTCAGGTTTGCCGCCGAACGGCCAATGAGTTCTGCGCCGGGCAACACGGCAAGTTCCAATAAAATCGGTTCACCGGAATTCGCTGTCGGAGCGGCAACATCATCTTGCTCCTCGTTTTCGTTGGACTTGGCGGTCACGGATTCTTCCAGCGTAAGTCCCAAATCAGATAGCAGGTTTCCCAAACTTTCCGGTTCGGCTTCAATCACTAGAATATCGTCAGCTTTTAACTTGCGTAAACTATTGGGTGCGGACACGCGAAACTTGTTGCGCACCAAACCGACGACCTGGGCATCGGCATTTTCCATCGATTGCTCGAGTTCGCCAAGCCGGATGCCGTCGGACTTGGCTTTGGCATTAACCCGAACCTCGGTTAGATATTTCGCAGTATCAAAACCTTCGACACCGCTTTGTATCCGCTTCGGTATCAACTGCCACCCGACAAGCACAATAAAGGAGACCCCGGCAAACGCGACCATGATGCCAACCGGGCTGAAATCAAACATGGCAAAGCTGCCGCCTCGACTGCTATCGCGAAAACCCGACACGATGAGATTTGGCGGCGTGCCAATCAGCGTGGTCATCCCTCCCAAAATAGACCCGAAAGCCACGGGCATTAAAACTTGACCTGGGGGAAGACTCAGCTTCTTGGCAGCCTGAATGGCCACGGGCATTAGCAACGCCATGGCACCGACATTATTCATAAATGCGGAGAGCACGGTGGCCATCGCGGTCAGTAAGGCAATGGTCGTCATCCGACCAGCCTGCTTGGGAAAGAATTTTTGAGTCAAGATATGTACTGCGCCACTGCTTTGCAGTGCGTAACTAAGCACCAGTACACAGGCGACTGTAATCACCGCCGGGTGACCAAAGCCGCTGAATGCGGTTTCGGTGGGGACGAGTCCGGCGATGACACAAGCCAACAAACCGGCCATTGCCACCATGTCATGGCGTATTCGACCGCTGAGAAATAGCGCTATGGTCGACAACAAGATCAGAAATAAAATGGCTTGCTCAAAGCTCATACGTCTGTTCCATCAATCTATTCAGCGTCAACATCGCGCATCAGGTTAGTCGTTGTAAAAGGGGGAGGGCATGCAAACCGATTTCAAAACGGCTGCAGCCAACTTTAGTGTTTAATCGGAATTATAATCTCCCGCCTCTTGCTCATCCTTAAGATTTTATCACGACCACAACCCGATAACGATCGGCGAAATCCCGCTTTTCTTTCGCTGATCGATCGTTTGACAGTTGTCTCCAGGCCAGTTGATTGCGAAAAATTCCTTGGTATTCCTTAATGCGACGTCGGGATTCAATGGTTGTTGGGGGTCTGTGTGAACCAGATTGTCCGGTGAGCGCTAGGTCGTGAACGAGTTTCAGGTACGCATTATTTTTGCATCCTGATTGCGGCGTCGCCGATTTGGAACGAGGCGTCGATCGCGATTTTTTTAAGTTGGCGTGCGTTGTGTTTCAACTGAAGATAGCTGTAGCTGGCGATCGTCCTTGAGTCCTGCGGAACCGGTCAGCCCACGGTATTTTTCAGGCCGAGCACAAAAATCGCGGCACCTGTCGTTGCGATGGTCGATAGGTTCGCTATCGCGTTGCATGATTAACGGACGATTTGGTTTTCAGAATGAAGATGGACATTTCGGAGAAGTTTGTGTGTCGAGTTTCACGGTTCTCGGACGACGATTCGCATCGCGATGTTCGTTCGTTTTGCTTGACACCGCGCCAAAACCTCGGTAAATTGGGTGGATCAACGGGAATAAAAATTCCCAACCCACTTCTCGCTTTGGGCTCGTTGTTGGCGTTTGGTTTCCAGATAGTTATACTTGCCAACAGAGGAAGACAGCGTACCTGGTCGGGCGTAGACATTCGCTTTTGATTTTTTGTTTAACATCAATGTCTATTCACCCGAGTCAGACGACCTATTTTAAACATGCACGGTTTGCGACTCGCCTACCAAACGCTTACCGTTATGCTCCGTCACATTACTGGATTCGGGAAATGACTCCCGGTTGCTTTCGGGTCGGATTGACCAAATTTGCGGCCCGGATGTTGGGTGACTTTGTCGAGATCAGTTTCTTTTTGCAAGCGGGTGATCCGGTGGTAATCGGACAGGAACTTGGCACGATTGAAGGCTTTAAGGCTGTGGCTTCTGTCTATGGAGCGGTCCACGGGTCATGGCGCGGCGCAAACCAGGAAATCGAAACACGGCCGGAATTAGTGGATACGGATCCCTATGACCACGGTTGGTTGTACGAGATTAGCGGCGTTTCGTCGGCGGATTGGTTGGATGTGGAGGGTTATGCGGCATTGTTAAAGTCGACGATTTCGCGGATGTTGGAACAGCCGGAGGAAGGAAAGTGTTGAAACCACGGTATGTAATGATTGGTGGATTCCTGGGGGCCGGGAAGACGACTGCGGTTTTGCAACTGGCACGACAGCTAAACGAGCGAGGGCTGCGCGTCGGCCTGATTACCAACGATCAAAGCTCGGGTTTGGTGGATACTCGGTTGTTGAATTCGCACGGACACGCAACTGAAGAGATTGAAGGCGGTTGTTTTTGTTGCAAGTTTAACTCGCTGATCGAGGCGGCGGAGCGACTGTCGATAGATCAGCGACCGGAGGTGTTCATTGCGGAACCGGTGGGAAGTTGCACCGATTTGCGTTCCACCGTCATTTATCCATTACAACAGCTCTATGCGAATGATTATACGTTAGCGCCGATGAGTGTATTGGTGGACCCGATACGGGCTCAGCGCGTTCTCGGCTTGCGTGCTGGGAAACAATTCACTTCCAAAGTGATCTACATTTATGAAAAGCAGCTCGAAGAGGCGGACTGGGTCGTTATCAACAAGACGGATCTGCTTTCCAGTGCGGAGTTGGATGAACTTGAGGGAGCGATTCGTCGTCGTTGGCCCGCAAGCGAGGTCATGCGCCTCGGAGCTCGAAGTGGCGACGGGGTGACTCCCTGGTTGGACAAGCTCATGTCGACTGATTTGCAAGGTCGGCCAACGATCGAAGTCGATTATGACCGGTATGCAGAGGGTGAAGCATTATTAGGATGGTTAAACTTGACGGCCAATCTGCAAGGAATTGCTTGGGATGGCAACTCTTGTCTGCTGGACCTCGCCGCTCAGTTACAGGAAAAGTTAATGGCGGCAGAGGTCGAAATTGCTCATCTCAAGATGACACTGATGCCGGACGAGGGCCCTGATCTGGCCGTGGTTAACTTGGTTCGGGATAGTCGTCCCGCCGAAATGGCCTATCGGTTAACGGCTCCGTTGGACGCTGGCGAATTGATATTGAATCTCCGTGCAGAGGCCTCACCCGAGGTCCTGGAGCGGGCGGTTATAGAAGTTGTTAGCAGGGTTGAAGAAGCATTTGGGATTACGGCGCACGTCGAGCAATTGAGTGCGTTTAGCCCAGGACGACCTGTGCCGGTCCATCGGTTTAGTAATTGATTTCAGGCGGAAACGCCGTGGTTGGAGGGGGTACCACCGGGCCCCAAAACGTTACGTTCCTTGGAGTTGCTATTCATGTCATTGCCGCAATTATTGTACTGCCACTGTGCTTACGCTCGCGTGGTTCCTGCCGAGGTGAAGCAGGAAGTATTGCGTCGACTGTCAGAGTCAGGTCGCTCGTTTGATGCGGTGGCAGACCTTTGTGAAATGTCCGCAAAATGCGATCCATCCTTGGAAAAGCTGGGAGGCCGGTCGGAATTGAAAATTGCTGCTTGTTATCCTCGAGCGGTGAAATGGCTGTTTGCATCGGCCGGTGTGACGTTGGCCGAGGATGCGGCGGTGTTGAATATGCGGACCCAGACGGCGGATGAGATCATTGCCCAATTGTTGGAAGGCGAGCCCTCCAGTTCAGCGGAGGCTGAGGAATGATTGCTGGTGCAACGCCCGTTCAACGAGTTCTATTGTACGAGGGGACCGGCAGCCAGGCCTTTGAACCTGATCAACGTCAGCGATTATTGCAGTCGCTGCTTGAACAAGGATTCTCAACGGGCCGAATTTTGGCAACAGACGGACTGCGCGAACTCGGACACCGATCGATTGTAATTTTGGGACAATTCGCCAATCAGGTTCCGAAGCGATTGGCAGCGGATGGTTCGGACATTGAGCTTCAGGTACGAGATGTGACCGCTCACACGACCGACCAGATCCTGGATCTAGTCCGAGCGTGTTGTGAAACGATGGAAGGGAGTACGGCCAATGGATGGAAGCCTTGGTTTCCCGTCATTGATTTTGATCGATGTACCAATTGCATGCAGTGCCTGAGCTTCTGCCTGTTTGATGTCTATGGGGTGACCAACAATGGGAAAATCACCGTACAGAATGAAAACAACTGCAAGACCGATTGCCCGGCTTGCTCGCGAGTCTGTCCGGAAGTGGCGATCTTGTTCCCGAAGTATAAAGCCGGCCCGATCAATGGGGACGAAGTGAGTGCCGAGGACGTTCGCCGCGAAGCGATGAAGGTGGATATTTCGGCACTGTTGGGTGGAGACATCTATACGTTGCTGAGAGATCGGAGTGCAAAAGCCAAGTCCCGGTTTTCCAAGGAACGGGACGATGAACGCGCCTTGAAGGAGCGTCAGCGTTGCCTGACCAAGTTGCAGGAAGATAGCGATTTGGGGATCCCCGCGGAAGTGTTGGCCACCCTGCCATCGTTTGACGAAATCCAGGAAAAGGCCAGGGAAGCAAAACGGAAAGCTCAAGCAGCTTTGAATCAAAACCAAACCAGTGACGGGCAATGACGTCGCAAACTGAAAGTGAACCGAGGTCCGAAGGAAACCGGGACCGTCACGGGCGGACGCATCCGTCGCCACAGGAATGATGCATGATTATCAGATTTGCCTTCCGAATGCTTCGCGAGCCCGACAAGAAGGTTCTCTGGAAACTCCTGTGGAACTTTGGATTCAAAGGGATTCGATCCGTCCAGCGGTTTAAGCATCGGTTGAAGCAAGGGGTTCATTTCCCCCCCTTTCTGTTCATCTCGATTATCAACAGTTGCCAACTGCGTTGCCAAGGCTGTTGGGTGGATGTTTCGTCCAAACGCCAAATGATCGAATTGGATGACTTGAATCGTGTGATCAGCGACGCCAAGGCCCGGGGTAACAGCTATTTTGGATTGTTGGGTGGGGAACCTGTGATGCATCCGCACCTATTTGAAGTTCTGGAAGCACATCCGGATTGCTACTTCCAGATTTTCACAAATGGTCAGTTGATCACGGATCAGGTTGCAAGTCGTTTGCGAAAATTGGGCAACGCAACCCCCTTGATAAGTATTGAGGGGAGCGAAATTGTCAGCGATGACCGACGTGGCGGACTGAAGGTTTTAGACAAGACCTTGGAAGGATTGCGGAATTGTGTCAAACATCGGCTGATCGTTGGGGTGGCAACCAGTGTCTGCCAAAGCAATATTGACCTGGTTAGCGAGGCTTGGTTGCGAAGGTTAATCGAAATGGGCGTGCATTATTGTTGGTTTCATACTTATCGAGTCGTCGGTCCGAAACCAGCGGCCGAATTGGCATTGACTCCCGAACAGGTATTGCAAGTAAGGCAATTTGCGGTCGACATGCGGTCTAAACTGCCGATCGGAATCGTGGATGCCTATTGGGATGATCAAGGTCAGGCACTTTGTCCGATGGCGACTGGGATCAGCCATCATATCGGCCCGTCCGGTGCGATCGAACCGTGCCCAATCATTCAGTTCGCGACCGAGAATATCAACGATGGGCCGAGTGTATATGACTTGATGACCCAGTCCGAGTTTCTGCAGGATTTTCGCCGGGCTTCCGCGTCAGCGACGCAGGGGTGTGTGGTTTTGGAGCGGCCAGACCTCGTAAGGGACTTGGTCATTAAACATTCGGCGGCCGATACGACGCAACGACAAACGGCATTGGCAGAACTGGAAGCGTTAACACCGCGTAGCAGCCAACATGATCCGGGACACGAGATTCCAGAGAAACATTGGGTATACCGGTTTGCCAAGAAACATTGGTACTTTGGTTTTGGCGCTTACACCTAAGCCAAATTGTCAATTCGGAGGAGTTGGGGTGTGTGAAGTATTATAGCTTTTCAAGGTAGTGATTATAAAATAGTTGAAATTAACGCTCCGACCTCCAATTCGAGCGATTAAATTAAATAGTGAGGACACGATTCATCATGCAATTAAATATCATTCAACTTCCCCGAACTGTTCCCGTTCAGAACGAGCGTCGTCCCAAAGAAAATATCCCCCAGACTCAACGAGCTCGCGAGTTGATTCGGAATCAGCTAAGGAATTTTGTCAACGAGCAGAATCCGGTGGCACCGCTGAGTCTCTCTGAACTGCGGGAGTTGGCCGAGATATTTGTCAGTCAACATCAGCTGGATGTTATCTACACGGATTACGTGGCCGTGGTATTAAACAGTGAGGTGTGGCGGGACCACGTGGCTGCCGTCCCCTATGAGCGGCGGTTGCTTTTGCTACCCAAATGTCTGCGCATTGAAGATAAATGTCCAGCCCCTTTCGATGAATTTGGTTTGCTGTGCAAACAGTGCGGTCTGTGTTCCATCCAGGATTTGCAGGAAGAGGCTGAGCGGTTGGGATATGCCGTTCTGGTCGCCGAGGGTTCAGCTCTGGTCACTGCAATCATCGAAACGGGTAAGATCGAAGCGATTATCGGAGTCAGTTGCCTGTCCGTTTTGGAGAAAGCCTTCCCGTACATGGAGGCGGCGGCGATTCCTGGAATCGCAGTCCCGCTGTTGCAGGATGATTGCAAGGATGTGACGGTCGATTTGGAATGGATTTGGGAAGTGATCCATTTAAACAGTGAAGATCAGACCCACCGATTGAACCTTGACGACTTGCGAAATGAAGTCGCGACCTGGTTTCAGCCTACGGCCCTCGACGACATTATGGGTCCGGCTACCGAAGTCACCGAGCAGATTGCTCGGGCGCAATTGATGCAAGCGGGGAAACGTTGGCGCCCGTTTTTGACGGTCTGTGCCTGGCGAGCGCTTCACGGGGTACAGCATCCCAGACTCCCAGAAGATTTGAAGAAACTGGCCGTGGCCGTCGAGTGTTTTCACAAAGCTTCCTTGATCCATGACGATATCGAAGACGATGACGACTTGCGTTATGAACAACAGACTCTGCATGTTGCGCAGGGAGTTCCCGTGGCGCTCAATACCGGTGACTTTTTATTGGGCGAGGGCTATCGATTGATTGGAGAATGTGAGGCGCCTCCAAGTATCGTGACGGCAATGCTACGAGTTGCGGCTGCCGGACACCGCGACCTCTGCTTGGGGCAAGGGGCGGAACTGACCTGGGCTCGAGACCCGCAACCCCTGAGTTCCCTGCAGGTGTTGGATATATTTCGGCGCAAGACATCACCCGCCTTTGAGGTCGCGTTGCTGGTCGGCGCTCATTATGCCGAATGTGACCCAGACACGGTGGTAGCGATCCAGCGGTATAGCGAGTCATTGGGAATCGCTTATCAGATTCGCGATGATTTGGATGATTTGAGCGGCGGTGACGGAGGCGATGATATCAGCTCAATGCGACCTTCCCTGCCATTGGCGATGCTGTTGGAACGCGTCAAAGCAAAAGCGCAGCACCGTGCAATGGTGGAAAGCGTCTGGCAACGTTGCGCCGACCATTCGGAACGAGAAGCGGTGCGGCAATTGATGGCTGAGTACGATGTGATTCAGCGTTGCCGAGTATTGCAGGAGTCGTACAAGGAACAGGCAATTCAAGCTCTCAATGATCTGCAGAATTCAAGTCTAAAGGGACTGCTGCGGCGAGTCGTCAGCAAGATTTTTGTCTTGGAAGTTGAGGGGTGGTGCCATGAGTTTGAATCTAGAAATGCTGCAAGTGGTTCGGCTAGCACCTAGGTTACTTGGAGATTCCGCCGAACTGATCGCCCAATTTCTCTATGGCCTGATCAATGATGACGGTGGGTTTTGCGATCGAAGCGGAAAGAGTGATTTGTATTATACGTCATTTGGCGTCGGTGGATTGCTGGGCTTGCAGCAGGATTTGCCATTACCCAAACTTCGGCAATACATTGAAAGGTTTGGCGACGGGGACGGAATCGACCTGGTACATCTCTCCTGCTTGGCGAGATGTTTGCACGCCGTCTGGAGTCGGGATGACGCTTGGCGCACTCGGCAAATGGCCGATCGGGTGGATACTTTGTTAAGTCACGTGGAGTCCCATCGGGCGGAGGATGGCGGATTCAATGTGGAACGGGGAAGTGCCCGAGGAAGTGTCTATGGTTGCTTTCTGGCAGTTGGAGCGTATCAGGATCTTGGGCGAACTCCCCCTGAATTCTCTTCATTGCGGTCGTGCATCGAGAGTTTTCAATGTGACGACGGCGGCTACGCCAATGGGATGGAATTGCCGATTGGCCTCACGCCACCTTCGAGTGGAGCAGCAACACTATTACGTCACTGGGGTTGCGCCGAAGATCCGAGGTTAACACGCTGGCTTTGGGAACGGTATCATCGTTCCGGCGGGTTTTGTGTGATGCCGGGAATTGAAGTGCCCGATTTGTTGTCGACGGCAACCGCTCTCCACGCGCTGGTCGGGGTCCATGCCGATCTCAAGCCCATCCAGGAATCCTGTTTGGATTTCGTTGATTCGTTGTGGAACGCGCGAGGTGGATTTCATGGGAGTTGGGAGGATGACGATTTGGATTGCGAGTACACGTACTACGGTCTATTGGTGTTAGGACATTTGAGCCTGAGAAACTGACCGCGATGAATTTGAATCGACTGCCGCCCGTCCCCATGCCACGACAAACTTCAGAGCTTTCGGACTTGTTGCCAAAGCTGGAAGAAGCGTTGAATCACGGGCGCGACTTGCTGTGCCATCAACGTGGATCCCATGGGCATTGGGACGGACACCTGTCGAGCAGTGCTTTGTCGACGGCTACTGCCGTTTCTGCCATCCAAGCTTATTTGGTATCGCCGGGTTGTCCACATCAGGAGCGAAGTCGTTGGGAGTCTTTGCGTGATCGCGGACGACAGTGGCTGGTACGGCAACAAAACCCGGACGGAGGCTGGGGAGATACCTCGCTTAGCTTTAGCAACATCAGTACGACCGCTTTGGCCTGGGCAGCGATGCCGCCGGAAGATGACGTTTACGTCGCTGCAGCCGATGCCTGTGAAAACTGGTTGCGCAAGGCGATTACTTTGGCGACCGGAATCGAGGTGACCGCGATTTCGCCACAACATCTCGCCACCGCCATTCGTGAACGTTATGGCAAGGATCACACCTTTTCGGTACCTATCTTGACTGCGTTGGCATTGCAAGGACGATTGGGACCACTCCCGGAAGCATGGCGTTTGATTCCACAACTTCCATTCGAGTTAGCGGCGTTTCCGCGAGCGTGGTATGCGATGCTTAGTTTGCCGGTCGTGAGTTATGCGTTACCCGCTTTGATCGCCATTGGATACGTACGATTCCACCATGTCCGGAACTGGAACCTGCCTTGGGTTGGTTTTCGAAGAGCGGTCAGTGGCCGAGTCCTGCGAATCCTTCGTGAGATACAGCCAACGAGCGGAGGGTATCTGGAAGCGATCCCATTGACCAGCTTTGTATCCCTCAGCTTAATCGGAGCGGGTCTGTCAGAACATCCTGTGGTGCGGGATGGATTGGCGTTCCTGGAAAGATCGGTCCGCGAGGATGGGAGCTGGGCGATCGATTCCAACTTGGCGACTTGGGCGACCACGCTTTCCGTTTCCTCCTTGCAGGCAAACAACTCGAACACGGTGCCGCAGACAACTCTCAGTGGTGACGATCAACGACGGATTAGAGAATGGTTACTTGCGCAACAATATCGTGAAGTCCATCCATACACTCGCGCCAAACCCGGCGGTTGGGCTTGGACAGATTTATCCGGGGGAGTTCCAGACGCGGACGATACGCCGGGAGCGTTGTTGGCATTGTCGTTACTGGATGATGGCAGTCCCGACGTGTTGTCTGCCGCTTTGAGCGGTTCGAAGTGGTTGTGGGAAATTCAGAACGCCGACGGTGGTATACCGACCTTTTGCCGTGGCTGGGGGACCTTGCCATTTGATCGCAGTAGTGCCGATCTCACGGCACATGCCATTCGGGCTTGGGTTCGCTGGTTCCCACGAATGCCTGTCTCTGCTCAGTTGCGAATCGCCCAGGCTTTGGATCGAGGAATCAAGTATCTGCTGCGGACGCAACGCGCTGAGGGTGCTTGGGCACCATTGTGGTTTGGAAACCAACACGCCACAGACCAGGAGAATTTGGTATACGGGACCAGTCGTGTTTTGTCGGCCGGATCCGCGTTGCATGCAACCGACCGCCTGTCGGCACCATTTGCAGATGCCTGTCGCCGCGCAAGTCTTTGGCTTCTCAAAGTACAAAATCGCGACGGTGGATGGGGTGGAGCGGCGCAAACACCGAGTTCGATTGAGGAAACGGCGCTTGCCGTCGACGCATTGTGCAACAGCCTGCCCCTGCCGCCAGCCGAAAACTCGACAGGCCATGAACCGTGGGCAGACTCGATTTGGTCGGCCATCATCCGCGGCTGTCATTGGTTGCTAGAGCGCACCGAGTCCGGCCGAAAATTTCCTGCATCCCCGATCGGATTCTATTTTGCTAAACTCTGGTATTTCGAGACGACATATCCTCTAGTTTACTCTTTGACCGCATGGCATCGTGTCATCGTGGCAGCCCGTGAAAGTTTGCCGCAGCATGAGCAGGAAGGACCAAGCGGTGACACTGTATCTTGATTGCAACGCGAGCGCGCCAATCGACCCCCGCGTCTTGCAAGCGATGATCGATTGCTATCGGGAGGGGTATGGAAACGCCGGTAGTCCCCATGTATTCGGTCAGCGAGCGAAGCAAGCCGTTCATCGTGCCAGGGACCAAATCGCCTCGGTGGTTGCGGCGCGACGACACGAAGTGGTGTTCACCAGCGGCGCTACGGAGAGCAATAATCTGGCGATCTTGGGTTTGGCGCCTCATGGAGAAACGATATCGAAACGTCACATCGTGAGCACCCGGCTAGAACATCATGCCGTCTTGGAGCCTTTGAATCTGCTCCAACGTCAGGGATTTGAAGTCACGTGGATCGAGCCGCAGCCTGACGGAGCCGTCGTCGCCAGCGATGTGTTGCAAGCTGTCCGAGAGGAAACGCTTTTGGTTAGTGTGATGCAAGTCAACAATGAAACCGGTGTCTGTCAACCGATTGATGCGATTGCGACGGGCCTCGCCTCGCGAGAAACCTACTTTCATGTGGATGCCGCGCAGGGATTCGGGAAAGAACTCGCCCCCTTGAAACATCCTCGTATCGACCTGATCAGCGTCAGCGGTCACAAAATTTTTGGTCCACAAGGGATTGGTGCATTGATTACTCGTCGACGCAACAGTGCTCTTCCGCCAATACAACCCTTGATGCATGGCGGTGGGCAGGAACTGGGACTACGACCAGGGACTCTACCCGTCCCCTTGATCGTTGGACTGGGAGTGGCCGCCCAGTTGGCCGTACAGGAGTGGTCAAGTCGTCGAGCAATCTGTTTTCAACTGCGGGAACGACTGTTGGAGCAAGTGGCCCCACTGGAGCCAAGCATTCATGGCGATCCAAAATTGACCGTGCCGCATGCTCTGAACGTTTCATTTCCGAATTTGGATTCTGATCAAGTGATCAATGCGTTGTGGGAAGTCGCAGCCGTTTCCGATGGGGCAGCCTGCACCTCGATCTGTGCGACGGCCAGTCACGTGTTGGCGTCGATGGGCGTTCGTCCTCCAGCCATCGATGGTGCGATACGATTTTCCTGGAGCCATCTCACCGATCCTCAGCAAATGGAGCAGGCAATTGAACAACTAGTCGTGAGACTGAGGTCAGCCGGATAACAAACGATCAACGACGCAACGCAGTTTTGGGTGCGCGTACTGCGGGTTCGTCGGCAACTGGCAACGACGGGGCGTGAGTCTTATCGAGGCAGGGCACACTGGCAGGCTGCATGATAAACGTCAACCTGCCAATTGCGATGCGATTACTGGCCAAATCGAATGGTAAAGATGGGTGGCAGATCATTTGTTACTTGTTTCCAAGTCACCCCTGCGTTTTCTGAAATCCATAATCCGCCCGTTGTAGAGCCCATCGCTAATACTTCGCCCGAGTTATCAATCGCCAGTGCGTGTCGATAAACCAGGTGGTACGCGTTAGTCTGCGGTAGACCGTCTTGCAGAATTTCAAACGACTCGCCGCCATCTTGTGTGCGAGTGACGACGAACCGGCCATCGACCGGATAGCGGTCTGAGTCACGCACGGCAGGCACAAACCAGGCGGTCGATGGATTGTTGGGGTGGACGGCCACGGCAAAGCCAAACGCCGAGGGGCGAGGCGGAGGAATTTCGTTCCAGTGTTCGCTGTTGTCCGTGCTGAGAAAGATCCCGTTGTGATGTTGTATCCACAAATAGTCTGGTTCAGCCACACATTGAACCATCAAGTGTGGGTCCTGAATGTTTGGATCGAATGCCTGTTCCGGTGGCATATAATCCGCGCGCATCCCCTCGCTCTGGCACCGCCACGTCATGCCACTGTCCTCGGTTCCCCAAACTCCGCCACAACTAATTGCAATCTTTACGTGGTTAGCATTGCGAGGATCAATGCAAATTGAGTGGATGCCGGCATAATCATAGCCGCCACCAAACCAACTTGCACGCTCGGGGCGATTCCACAAAGGGAGGTTTAACGACCAGGACTGACCATCGTCATCGGACGTAAACAAGCCACCCGGTAACGTACCGCACCACAATCGTCCATCCGCTCCTTTTTCCATCGACCAGATCATGTCGAGCGACCAAGGAATTGGAACACCGCGCATCGGATCGATGACATCCGGTACGTCAGCGGGCTTTTCGGGATAAGTCGGCACGGCAATCTCAGTCCAATCCAACCCACCGTTATCGGAGCGGTGGACTTTGGCGCCAAAATGGCCGTGCTTGAGGGCGGCAAAAACTTGCGCGGTGTCTGCTACCGGCAAGACAATCGGAACTTGTGCACCGAGAAAATCGACTCGATCGATTGACCATTCCTTTTGCCGCCTGGTTACAGCAAACAGGCCTTTGCGAGTTCCAACATAAAGGCGACCCGTCGGCATTGTCATCATCATCCTCCAGAAAGTGCCTGAAACACATAAACCTGATCGTCTGCTCCGATTGGGTCGCCAAGGAAAATCCGATCCGCAATCGGAGCACCATTCACAAACACGTTAACATGTTTTCTGACGGCTCCCTGGTCATCCAATACGTAACTTTGGAGCTCCGGAAAATCTTGGAAGACGATTCCCAATGCCTCTTTGACCGTGCGGCCACCTACAACCATTGACGGAGCGATGGTTTGTCGCTGAAACGCTGCTCCGAATTCGATCTGTGCCACAATTACCATCTCCTGATTCAGGATCAACTTATAAATTAACTTGGGACCCAACGCAAGTAAACTTGAAAATTTCACGATCACAATTCGCCCGAAAGTTCCGGTTTTCGAATCATCTCGACAGGCCCGAGCTTGATCACCGCCGACTGAAAAGGTGCGGCGTTAGCCCGGATATTTCAAGGGTCGTTTGTTCGCAGTGAATTTGGTGTGTTGGTAATCGATTCCTGGTCCGGGATTAGTTTTCGGTTCTGTGAATGGAGACGGTCCCAATAGTGTTCGGCACGGCGGTTGCTAGAAGGAAAATAATTGCTGGGTGATCGAAAATTCTTGTGGAAGAGTTGGCGTTTGGCGTCACGAATTTTTAAGAATGTTCGCTGCGGTCAACTTCCGCGCAGCGTCAAGCGACGCTAAGAGTTCTCCAACGGACTCTTTACGCTGCTTGAGGTTTTAATTTTTCAATGTGCCGCATCAGTTCGTTTTCGTCGGCCATTCCACAAAAAT
>JBGTDM010000250.1:0-4034 GCA_041748315.1 Pirellulaceae bacterium | reverse complement strand
CGCAACGACTCCAAAAACTAGTTTTAACATAAACGACTCCTCCTCGAATTTCGAGGCTTGAAAAAGGGTTAGCGTACTAAGACTCAACATCATTCATGTGCACCGCAACAGCAGCGGAGACCCGACATCAAGCGTTTAGCTTCGCGAAGTTTAACTTAACGTAAAAGCTGAGGGGTTGAAGTCCGTTTCGGAAAGCCCGGCAATGATCCGATTGCCGATTACAAAACGAAATATATCAACCGAAAACGGTGGGAAATTCATTGAAAACGCTCAAGCTAATCCGGTTGAATCGACAGGCTCAGCATCGTTCGTACTCGAAAATATAAGCAGTTATTCCAGAATTGCAGATTTTAACGGAAAGGGAGGTTACATCCAGAACGGATATTGTAATTGACATCGGGATCGTGTCAATCATGTCAATTTGCTTTTTTTTTGGCAATTTCACAGCCTAAGAACATTCCCGAGACGAAATCTGGATCGATAGCGGACCCTCCAACAATGGTCGAATCCAGTCCATTCTTCCAACTTTATGCAGAAGCATTGCACAATCAAACATTGTCACAATCGACGCCAGGACATTCGCCATGGACCAGCGAATATCGATATCATGATACCAAACACTCCTCAAAAACTTCCTAGTCGTTCGATTTTTACATTGAAAACCTTGCTGGTCCTTGTCACATTGATGCGATTAACGAGTTCGTAGGCCAAGTCGACAATATTTTTAATTGGCTTTGTCAACGCCGCGCCGTCGAACTCGGTCCGATCTACGGCCATGGAATCGCGAGCCGAATCGAGGCCAGCCGGCACCATCATGATCCCGGTTTAAATGATTGATTTCAACTTCTCAGCGTGAGCATCATCGACCATCGCAATTAGCAACAAGGGGATCATTGGACGTCAACGAAATACGGTCAGCCGCCGTTCAAACGAGTGCGGGGTAATCAGCGAGCACGCTTTGATCGATATTCAATTCTTTTAGCCAATCGAAGACGAACTTCATCTTGTGATGCCGCTGTATCAATTTCGGGAATGCCTCGCCGATAATCCATTTGTCGGATTCGTTGAATCTTTATAAATTGTTGAGCGGAACTGGAAGATTTATCGGAATTATTTTTGTCAAATTCCGTCATAATGGCACGGCAATAATTGGGCTGGACAAGCGAATTCTGGTTCGATACAACCTTTCAACCGTTGACGTCATGGTAAAGTGCTGTGCCTGTATTCGTTTGTGCAAAATATGCAACCAATATTTTCGACATTTGTTGAACCAAATGGTTTTTCACGGCCGATCAAGTGAACTACAATTTAACAGTTGAACAACCTCTGGTAATTTACGGCTGAGGGACCAATTTCAGGGTAGGTCCGAATCGATAAAAGGCTAGTGCTTAGCACACCTGATTCGCACCTGTCTCCCAGCAGCTCCCATCGCTGCAAATAGGCCGGAGGTTCTATACTCCGTTCGGTTTTTGCTCCAGGCATTTTCCGAACGGTTTTTTTTGCGCGCTGGGTAATTGAGTTCAGGGGCGCTTTGATCGGATGATCGCCAAATAGACGACCTGCCAGCTTTGCTTCTTCGGACATTTCATTTCGCATCAGAGCTCGTTGCGCCCGTCGCGTCCATCTGGCGGCGGCGTTCGGTTGACTTGGCGATCATGCCCGTGTTGCAAACGATTGATGCGCTCTTCAACTCGAGCGATCGAGGCCACGTCATTCAAGAATTCCAATTCGACTCGGAAATCAATTTGACTTGATGACGCCAACCGAGGTAAACGCCCAGCAAGCCGCTCAAGCGAACGATGATACGGAAATCCAGTTCCAGGTTCTAAACCGGTCACATAGCCATCGGCGAGTGTATCCGTGTTTTTCCAAAGCGTAAAACAAGGGAGCGTTTCGATCCCGAAATGCACCGCCACTGCCTGATCGCCTTCGCAGTTTTTCAGCAGGCCGGTCGAATCATTCTCTTCGTCAGCGATGGGGTCGAAACAATAGACCTGTTCGCCATAGCCTCGTGTCGGTCCCAGATAACTATGGAGTGTGTCGATTCCCTCAGCGGCATACTCGTTGAATGGAAAGACGGATTTAAAGGGAGCTAAAAACGTTGAACCATGTTGCAAAATTGGCGGACCAAAATTGACATGGTAAATGAGTTGGTATTCCTGTTCGTAATCGCTGCGATTGATCAATCGATCGTTAAATTGAAGCCGATTGGAACCCGGGATCGTTGATACTTCTGTCCACAGTTCAAACAAGCCAAACTTGAAAGTTTTTTCCTCGACCAATCCTTGGACACGAATCCTATGAGGTGGGTCGAGTTCAATTGAAACCCGAACTTCCGAAGCAGGCAAGTTGCCGATTTTTCCGTGAAGCGTCAACAGGTGGCCGTCGCTCTCAACCCCCGGGTGTCCTGCCGAGCTAATGCCACACCGAACCATTAGCTCATTGAATCCGCCCAGCCATCCTAAACCGCTTCGATCACCAAGATCCATGTGGCTGGGATGGACGATTTGTTGGATTGGCGAGTTCCACCCGAATCGCAACTCGCCAAGTCGCGCATCCAACACGCTCATGCCTCGAGTGGCAATGATCGTAAACCTGAGGCAACCATTGTCGACCTCGATGAGTTCGACTCCCTCCTGCACGCCGCCGACCAGTGTCCTTTTTGTGACCGACCATGTCAGCCCCGGATCGACAGGCACTTCACATTGGGCAGCGGACAAGAGAATTCCATCGGCAACCCGCAGATTGTCCGATGCGCTGAGCACCACAACTTCATGCGGTTTCATAAAGGTTGCGTTCCTTTCAACGAAGGTCACTCTGATGGATCACTACCATTCAAAACGAAGCCGCTCGTGTGAAAGTGAAAATTGTAGCGAACGGCGCCAATCCGTGGAATCGATGTACCCTGACATCTGTGGGTTGAATCACCGCAACGACGCGTCCCCTAAACGCTTGTCGGCGCGGCGTGGACCGTACGAGTTTCAATAGTCACGACGAAGATCGACCATCTCCAACGTTTGAGTACTGGTATACCAACTCAACCATCGCTCTTTGTTGTAGCCAAATGATTGCCCTGAAACTCGTTCAAGCGCCCGCAAGACAGCATCATTTTTTAATTCAACAATAAGCGTTTTGCTCGGCCCCTCTCCGAAATTGAATGAGTTCCCTCCGGCACCTGTCGTCCTTCCAGTGTTGACGTTGCCCGACTGGGCATTTGGATTGGCAATTCGATGTGCGGTAATGATCCCATCAATCAAATACCGAATGGCAGCGCTGTCACCAAACTCGCCCACCAAAAACCCGGCGCGTTGCACTTGAAAATTAGGTGTATCAACGCCAGGTTTCAACAGTGGGTACATCGCACGTGACGTCGCGATTGCACTGAAGTGCGGCTGCTTTAACATCGTCAGGGCGCGCTCATAGTTATTCGTATCGGGATCTGTCAAATAGATCGAAATCAACTTCCTATGAGATGCATTGGTGGCAAATCCACCCAACATATCG
Source organism: Pirellulaceae bacterium (assembly GCA_041748315.1). GTDB lineage: Bacteria > Planctomycetota > Planctomycetia > Pirellulales > Pirellulaceae > CALMEE01. Next base: position 530 of record JBGTDM010000250.1, on the reverse strand, counting down.
ATGAGTAATCGACGAAATATGATGTTCTGTTTTTCGCTGTCATACATCTCGATGATTGCCGAAACGGCCTCCGGGTCATCGATCGCGAGGAAGTCCTGTTCCGATATTTCCTGTTTCAGATATTGTCGGCGCATCCGTACCAATGTTTGCTTCCAGGTCCCATGGCTCTGGCGATTCGATACCTTTTGTTCAACATAATCAACTCCTTGTGGCAACCGCCACTTGCCTTGATGCTTGACGAACCCGCGCGCCTCAAAATAGTGATCCTGCAACAGCCAAACGCCATTGTAGTTTCGGTACCCCAACAAAATACGCGCCTGCTCGTATTCAGGATCAAGCTCGACGATCCGACGCAAATGAAAATCCCGTTGCTTTACCAAACGATTGTCTTTGCACCAGTTTTGCATTTCCCAGTGAGCCTGAACCGTGTCATCCAATTCAGCAAGTTTTGCTGCGTACTCCGCTGCTTGAGGCGGAGGAGAAATCACACGAGATACCAATTTACTATCCAACTTGAGAATCGTGCCGTC
>JBGTDM010000249.1:0-3534 GCA_041748315.1 Pirellulaceae bacterium | reverse complement strand
CGTTCCATCCGAGTGCGGAATAGAACATCGCGGCGCCGCCATCTGCCAGCGTCAAAAGTGTGATTTCAGTGTTGCCACTGTTCCGAGCTGAGTTGGTGAATGCGTTTATCAGCTGCGTACAAGGGAATCAATGCCCTGCTTATGAAAGAAGGTGCTCAGGATTTTCGGTCAGGACAGAAGTTCGACCATACTGTCAGTGGCGGTAAATGGCTGGGCCGAAATGGCGGGCTGGCTGGTAGTTTCTGCTTTTAGATGTTGGCGGAAAAGGGTGATTATGATGGTAGGTTTGGAGCTCGCATGAGGTGGGCGCTCGCTTGGAGTGTAAGCATGCGAGCGTATTGAGAAATCGCCTCGCCCCCGAAGTACCACCTTCGAAGGCGAGACTTGACCGCCCGGAAGCTAAGAACTTCCAGTGGCCCAACTATTCAGGCTCGCCACAATCTTTCAAATGATCAAGAGGCGAAAGGCCAACTTGATTGTCGAATCTGCCTTCTGAAGGGTTGCGACCGTACTTATCGTCCCAACCATCCGTTAAGTCGCTATTGTTCAGCGACCTGTGTCAGGGCGGCGGCACGTTGGCGGCAGAGTGAAGCCAACCGACGATACCGGTCCAGCGAAGGTGGCAAGCGTGTTCGAAGCGCGCAATCTAGCCGTTATCGGCAGCGAATTGGGGAGCGTAAGACCGCAGAACACTCCCCTCTGGCAAGTGGCGAGGGCTATGGGTATGGGGCTGCGGACAAAAAAATTCGCTGCCATCGCCCGGGCTGCTATGAGCGCTTCGAGCGGACGCACAGTCAGCCGTTGCGGAAGTTCTGTAACTCAGAGTGTCGTCAAGCTTTACGTCGCGTGCTGGTTCGCGAGCGACGTTGGTTTTGCAATTGGCTGCGCGATCGATTGAAGGGTTGGCATCCGTCGGCATCATCGTGATTTGAGCACGAGTGGTGTGCGCGATATTGGCTGGCAACAGGCAGTTGCTATCTTCGTGGCCGCTGTTGGCACTCTGGCCAAGAGCAACGGGTTCCAAAGAACGGGCTGAGAAGGGGTGCTTTATCCATGACGCTTCATGCAGAGCCTTGGACGACGGACGAGGTGCGCCAACTCAGGCTGGAGTCGCTCGATGAGCGGCTCCAGCGTTACCGTTTGACCCAGCCGAAGCTCGAACAGTCCATGGCGCGTTCGCTCAAACGCTACGGCCAAGTATCGCCGATCATCATCTGCATGCACGATGATGCGTATGTGCTCATCGATGGCTTTAAACGCTTGCACGCGACCCGCAGTCTCAAGGGTGTCACCTGCTTAACTGCCCGGCGGATGGACGTGGACGAGCAAGGTGCCAAAGCGGCACTCTATAACTTGAACGCGATCAGTGGTCGCCCGCTGGAGCTCGAGGAGTCATGGATCGTGCATGCTCTGGTCCGCGAAGACGGCATGTCGCAAGTCGAAGCGGCTGAATTATTGGGTCGCCACAAGAGCTGGGTGAATCGTCGACTGGCGATGATCGAGCGACTGTGTTCATCGGCTCAGGAGGAGTTGCGACTGGGACTGCTCTCACCCGCCTTGGCCCGCCAATTAACGCGGTTGCCCATGGGCAACCAGGCAGCCGCATTGACGACAACTCGCGAGTCATCGCTGACATCGACTGAGTTGTCCGGAGTGGTCGATCTTCTGTTAGCCAGCAGCACTGGCGAGCAGACCTCTTTCGTACTGGGTGATCCGCGACGTGCACTACGACAAGCCGACGAGCGTTATGTGCATGCTTGGGATCCACGGATGAGCGTAGCTGGGAATCGGATCGCCAAACGCTTGGCATTCCTCTTGGACTCGCTGGCCAAGATGCAATCCTGGTTGCGATATCAGGGTCGCGGTGACCTGCAGGCCTGTGATCGAGAGCCGCTCGTGGGAGGTTTTAAGAAGTTGGGGATCGAAACGCGGCAAGTCGCCGAAGCCAGCCAAGACTTCCTGCAAGAACTTAAGCTGCCATGAGTGAAACGCTGGAAAACCAGATCGTTCATCGCTGGCGAGGCGGTCAGTCGATGCGTGGCATCGCTCGCGAGCTGGGTATCAGCCGTTGGCGCGTCGGGCGGACGATTGCCCTGAACACCTCGGCACGCGACGCAAACTCCCAAGTGCCTGTGAATGCGGAACTGCCTAAAGTCCGCACTAATCGCAGCAGTAAGTTAGATGAATACATACCGGCCATCGAGCAGATGCTGGAACGCTATCCCAACATGACAGCTGTCCGCATCTTCCAGGAATTGAAGCAGCGGGGTTATGCCGGCGGCTTTACGATTGTGCGCCAGAAAGTGAAAAAGCTGCGACGACGTCCGACATCACCGTTGGTCGTGCGATTCGAAACGGCTCCGGGCGCCCAAGCCCAGATGGACTGGTCGGTCTACGATATCGATTTCACCGGGGAGGGTCGGCGAAGGGTGAATCTGTTCAGCTATATCCTTGGTTACTCGCGCAGGCAGTTCATTACATTCAGTGATCGCCAGGACTTCGAAGCGACAGTGCGTGGCCATGTTCAAGCTTTCGAGCATCTGCAGGGCGCGGCAGCGACCTGCTTGTATGACAACATGAAGGTGGTTGTCACTCGCTGGGAAGATGATCAGCCGATCTACAACACACGCTTCCTGGCCTTCGCCACGCACTATGGCTACCGACCGTGGGCCTGCCGACCGCATCGCCCTCAAACAAAAGGCAAAGTCGAGCGGCCATTCCAGTATGTAGAAACCAGCTTGCTGGGCGGTCGCACGTTTCGTTCGCTAGAGCACTTGAATGAAGTCGCACGTTGGTGGCTGGCCAACGTGGCCGATACGCGCGTGCACGGTACGACCAAGATGCGTCCGCTCGAATTGCATGCTCAGGAACAGCCACAACTGCTGCCGCTTCCGGCACATCATTACGATACGGCTCAGGTGGTCTACCGCGTAGTCGATGGTGAAGGCCTGGTCGTCTACGGCAACAACTACTACTCCGTTCCCTGGCAACTCGTGGGTGAACTGCTGCCAGTCCGCGTCACCGAGCCGCAACTGATCGTTTACAACCACTCGTTGGACGTGGTGGCCACGCATGTCGTATTGAAGCACGTTACCGGCCAGCGTCAGATCGATCCAGCCCACAGGCCTCCGCCCAACTATGCCGATCAACTCGATCAGCTTCGTCAGCGATTCAGTGTTCTAGGCGAAACCGCCAGTAGATTCCTGGAAGGTCTATTACGGCGACCGCGCGGAGGTAGGCAGCAAGCCCAACGTGTGCTGGCACTTCTGAGTAGTTATCGACGTGATGATGTCTTAGCCGCTATGGATCGAGCCGTGCGTTACCACGCTTATTCGCATTCGTCTCTTGAGCGAATACTGGCCACTGAGGCTAAACCCAAAGCCGCATGGCAACTGCTTAGCGACAACGAACAAGAGACCCTACGAAAGTTGAGCGAAGGCAACCAGGGTACTGCCCGCTCGAGCGCCGCTTATCAATATCTCCTATTCCCTCCGGAAGACAATGATGACCGACAAGCTGAAACCGAAGACCAAC
>JBGTDM010000248.1:0-5643 GCA_041748315.1 Pirellulaceae bacterium | reverse complement strand
GTGCCTCGATTCGACCACTCGTCAGCGAAGCAACTTTCAGTGTTATTTGGCGCGGCCGCACCTGCTTCCTTGGCAATACGCTCCTTTTTCGAATGTTTGCACGTCTCGCCCGATCCACCAACCAATACGTTGCCCAACTTGGGGTATTCGCGCCGATTGTCCAACCCCAAATGTTCTTTACTGCCCAAGGCATCCTGCAAGAACGCAATCGCCGCTTCACTGATGACGAATTGATCGACCGATTAAAGGCGTTGGCCGTGCTGTCAGGGATCGGGTAAAACCGGCCACGAATGATCGGGTTATACCGGCCACTCTGAGAAAGGTCGCTTTGTCGATTACCCTTCAGCATTTAGTTGCTGGGGGAAACCTCGACATCTTCTGGCTCAAAGACAAGAGCCTCGAAGACAGCGCAGACCTCCCCGAACCCGACATCCTCGCCCAAGAAATCGCCGACGACCTCCAAACCGCTCTTGAGCAATTCACGGCGATAGCTGGGGAGTTGACTGCGTAGGTAACCCTTGTAGTACAAGTGCATTCCACAATGGCTGGGCCTTCCTGAGACCATCGTCTCGCAGCGTCATGCTTCCCATTGGTCGGCGGACATTTCACGAAGATCGTGTGGTAGAGATCGCAGTGGCGGTAACTGGCGATCAGCGGATGGCAGATGTCGTCGCTAGGGCTGGCCGGATCAAGAAAACGACGGCGAAATCACTGGGGCTACTCGATGTTGCCGAATCGCTTGGCTTGACATGGGAAAGGCAAGTCTATCCGAGAGTTCTTAATTTGCAGACGGCAACTGACGCAGATTTGAAGGAGGCGTTTGGGGGTTGGCCGTTGCCAACAACAAAGATCGCTGACACTTCACGTTCAGAATTGACCGAGGACGAGAAACAACAGCTTTTGAATAGCTGGCTCGAAGTGGCGACCGAATACAAGATGACCAATCCAGACAACCTGCCATACAGTGGCGAGCTTGAAGATATCAAAGTGCGGTTTGCCTGTGAGTCATCGAAATACCTTTCAAATGATGAGATATTTCGCTACTTAATACAGCAACGCAAGAGAAGGGCACTTCCATACCCAACATAGCTGCGTTCAAGTTGCTTCTGCCAATTGCACAATGCATCTTCCATGACGGCCGGTGACACTTCCTATCGCTCCGCAAGTTCAACCGCCAACTCATCCATTCGCCAACAGGCCGCTTCCACACAGTCGTTTCGCTAAGCTCAACCGCCCTTTCACATCACCCATTCCACCACGGCCTTTCGCTTCCAACTCCGATCCCAAACCACCCAAGCGCAGCCGAACGGAGAGTGGTCTTCATGTTCGCCAAACGTCGGGCGGCGGCTGAAAATGTAGACGGCTTTGACAGGCCAATCTCCGGTGAACAGTTCGTGCCGCTGCACGCCCTCCAGGAAGTAAAACGGCAGCAACATGGCGATCTTTTTCTCGGTGATTTCCATCGCCTTGCGAACAAACTGTTCGGCCACCCCCTGCGAATACGGAGGGTTGGTCACAACATTCGGTACCGGCGCTCTCCGGGCCAGAAAATCATGTCCGGTCTTAATGTCGGTTGCACGAATTTTGTAACCGTGCTGACGGAGTACCTCGGTCATCGAGCCATTTCCGCTGGCCGGTTCAAGAATCAATCCGTCAAAGGTTTCCCGAGAAAGTAGAACCTCGGTGACATGGGGTGGGGTCGGGTGATGTAGCAATGAATCGCCGGTGCCGTCTTTGCGGACTTGCCAGTAGTTCTTCGCAATCGAGCGTCTTTTTCCGTCCAGGCCCTCCGTCGCTTCCAACTGGATAATCTGTCCAGTTGATTCAAGTTGCTTGCGGACGCTAGCGACTGTGGCGTGGTGGACACCGAGTTGCTTGGCGATCCAGCGATTGGATTTGCCTGGTGATTCCCCAAGCTGATCGGCAACAATTTCCCGCTTCTGTTGTTGATTTAGTTGGCGGCGGGCAAGGTTGAGTGCCCGTGCCAGCGCCCTGATTTCCTCTTCGTCCTCGCCGGGGTGGATTTTTTCGGGGCAGTCGTAGCCGAGTTCATTAGCGATTTGTTTGCGGCAGTTGCCGTCGATGATTCGGCCGTCGGAATCGACTAGGATCGGCACCAATACGCCGTTTAAAGCAATGTTGTCACGCAGCGCCAGATACTCCTCCTGGCTCAACGGTGGCAAGTCGAGGACGGGCTTGTATTTGCGTCGCCGGGGTCGGGTGCGGGACTTGGCAGTCGGCATGTTGGTTCCTTTCAGAGCCGATTGTAGCAAGTTTTACCGGCTTCGTAAGAATATCTGCCGGTGTGAGTTAGAGCAGATTGCAAACGAAGTCAAAAATGCACTGAAAATATTTCCAGTCGTGACGGAATCCGTTCCGAACTGCGCTATCGAAAGAAAGGATCAAGCACTTCACCGCTACAATGCCTTACTCGTGACCGCAAATCGGTCTGCATGCGAACGTAGCAGGGCAAATCTACGGGAACAGCAACAGGCCGAACCAATCCAGCAAGACGCAGCCGATTGCCAACGGGTTCATTGGCCGGCCTGCCCTTCAATATGTCCTTGAACTGCTTGTTCAAACGAATCCAGTGTCGGTTCGGGCAACTCTTCCAGGATGTTGTTCAAAACCTTGCTTGTCCGCCGATCCCATGCTGTTATCGCCTGTTGATAATCTCGAAAGGTCGCCTCGGGTAGCTCCTGCTTAGTTCTCCCATCGATGGCCTTCATCAGTCCTTTCACACGACGATAATCATCAGAATACAACAGGCCGTCACCCCCGAGGCGGAGACAAATCGCTCTGTAATCGTACATGTCAACCTGATTCATTGCCGATTCTTCAATCGGCTCAGGCGGCGGTGGTTGCACCACCGCCGCCCGTTGCTTCAGTCGATGCAAAATTAGGTAACCTGAATGACGATGCTGACTTTTGCCTTTGGTAAAGTTGTCCCTATTCAGCGAATCGCACTCATTCAGAAAAGTGTTGATTTGCTCGTCGTCCATACTGGTCAAGTCGGCATCGATGATCTTTGCCGACAGTTCGGCGGGAATACCGTAGTTGCGAAGAACTTCGTAAACCTTCTGGCTCCTAGCATTTTTGAAGCGATATTCTTGGTTTGCCGAAGACGAGTTGCTTTTTTGCGCCTGAGCAATCGCCGCATCTAGTTCCGGGCAGGTGCCCGCCTGTTGCTTGGATTGAAAAAGGCCCGCTCGTTCGCCAGTCAGGGGCGACACCAGCAAAGAATAATAAGGCCGTTCGGTGTTGGGAAAAACCTTAATAAGTTGCTTCTCGTCGAGTTCTTGTCGCAGATCAGCGATAGTCTTCCGACTCATCCCAAGCATCACGGCAAGTCCAGCATCGCTCTGGTCACGACAGACTCGGATACCATTTTCCTTTTTCGCTAAACTCCGAAACAGCGAATACAAAGCTGCTCCACGAACCGACAGCCGCTCCTTGATTGGCCGGAGCGATGGATAAGAAGATAGCCGGCTGGGCCAGTTCCTCCCTCCGTCTTGTCGCTTTGAAAACCAGCCATCATGTTGATCGCCCGGCTCGATTGCCCGCCATTTATTATCGATTGACTGGACAAGACCGTATTCCTCCAAAATCTGCAATGCCTTCTTCGCCGTCAGAAAAGAAACGCCAGAACTCTTGGCCGTTCGTCTAACCGAGATCAGATTGCGCTGGCTTTCCTTCGCTCGATTGCGAAGTTCGTCAAACTCTCTTCTTTCATCATCAGACAGGCGATCATCATTCATCAGATTTTCCTCCACTGTTAGACCTCGGCGATCCGCAAGCGACATGCTGCGGAAAAATCGAGAGGGCTATGTCAATTATTCCTGAGAATGGAGGCAGTTGAATGTCCGACTTTTGGGACAGTTATGCCTCTCAATCTTAATTTCAGAAATTGGTTTACCGTCTCGAAATGCTGTGTACAATCCAGCTAGGCATTTACACACTCACCAAGGAGCCAAGAATGAACCACCTGATCTACGGCGCAAATGACATGGATATTGACGTGGCCGGGCATACGATGGGCCAAGTCAGCGAAGCAGCGAGTCAAATTCTCAACTTCGATCCGAGAATTGTTGATTGCTACGTCGATGGCAACAACAAGCCCAAACTTTGGACATTCAAGTACCTAGCATTGCTCTTAGGATGAAGGTGTCGAACAGGTACGGAATCCTGTCGGTTGGTCGCCCTTCAAGAGTAGTGGTCGGTTTCTTCATGAAGAACGGTAAGGTGTCTTACCTTCAGGATGATGAGTTTTTCAGCATGAAATGTGCCGATGCAGCACAACTCTTCGGTGTGTCCTACCAAACGATTCGGCGATGGATTCTCTCCGGCAAACTGCGTGGCACGAAGTCACCGCTGCGAACGAGCATCAAGGCGTGTCGAGAACTCCGAGACGAGTTGACAGTCCCATGCAAGACTGCAAACCCTGCAAGGAAGCATGACATCCCATCCAAGCGTTCTCCGTGGGAGTTCATCGACCCCGACCGAAGTGGAACGAAGTAGCAAGGTATCCGAGAAGAGTCATGATGGCGAAAAAGAGAAAAGGCCCCCGGTCACGCAAGCTCGAACCCCATTTCTATCCATCAATGGATGCCTGGTTTGCTGAAAGCGAGATGTTTCTACCGGTATTCGGGCGCAAACGTATTCGTCTTGCCAACGGTGTTGGAAACGGCGAGGCGGCTGAAGGTGAGTTCCAGCGAGTCATGCGGATCGTAGATTCACGAAATCTGGGTGACGAACGGAGAATTGACACGCTGGCTGAGGAACATCTGCAATGGTTTAAGGAAGAGGTAAGCCGGGGCAGAGTAAAGCAGCGGCGTTTTGATATTAAGGCGGCATACCTTCGTGATTTCTGTGCCCACTTTGGCAACCGTATTGTAGCTGAATTTCTGAATGGAGCAGGCTACGCCATGTTCGACGACTGGTTGTCTTCACATGCAGAATGGGACAGTCCTTCAACACGGGGAACAGCATTTAAGGTCGTCGCCTCGATGTTTAATTGGGGATGGCGACGAGGACTCATCAGCAGTTCACCAGCACGGGGTTACGGCATCGAAGAGGGACTTACTCGGGCCGACATCGTGTTCACGGCGACTCAGGAACAGGCAATTTACGACGAGATTGAAGATCGTCGATTCTTGGAGTTTGTTCAAGCACTTTTTCATACTGGTGGCCGCACATACGTGGAAGTCGCAAGCATCAGGATCGAACAGGTCATGATGAATGGCGATGCCCAGCCCTACGGATGGGATTTGGGAATCGTCAAAACTCGAAAGCGAATCATTTATCTCGACTCTTTCATGAGGGAACTTACTGCCAAACTGATCGAACGATACGGCACCGGCCACCTTTTTCAGAATCGACGTGGGAAGCCGTGGGTATCGGGAACGGCGGGCCAAAGATTTGCTGAGATCATTCGCACGCTGATGAGTAAACGCCCCGATCTCAGACTCACCGAACGGCACACGCCCTACGGGTGTCGTCATACTTGGATCACCCGTGCGCTCGACCGTGACGACCTATCCATACAAGATGTCGCAGAAATGGCCGGGACTTCGGTACAGCAAATCGAACGTACTTACAAAACTGTCGGTCGAAGGCACAAGAAGCTCGCCAACCTTGCCGACA
>JBGTDM010000247.1:0-2525 GCA_041748315.1 Pirellulaceae bacterium | reverse complement strand
GTTAAGACGGTCGAGTCACCCAGGGAGTGCGGCGAGCGATTGCCGAAGCGGGGTAGAAAGATCTGCTCGATCAATTCGGCGGTCAATTTTCCGCCCCCACCATGCCCTAGAATGATATGGGGATGATCCATGAGTGGAATTGGACATGACAAGCCTTCAATGTCGGTCATTGTCGCACCTTCCGAGGGTCGTACCACACCATCAACGCGCGCCCTCAATTTCAACATGACGTCCGTAGTGATAGTAGGCGGCACAGGCACCTTCGCTGGAGACCATAGTGGCTCCCAGTGGATTTCGTGGGGTACACTCCTTGCCGAACGCCTGACACTCGTGCGGCTTGATCGATCCCCGCAGTACCTCGCCCGCCCGGCAGACGGTCGACTCAGAAACCTCCACTTTGGTCACATCAAACCGCCTCTCGGCATCGAAGGCAGCATATTCTGAATTCAATTTCCACCCGCTGTCGGGAATGGATCCAATTCCCCGCCAGCAGCGATCGGTGACTTCAAATACCTCGGCGATCGTTTGCTGAGCTACCAAGTTTCCAGCCTCATGGACGACTCGTTCGTAAGCGTTTTCCACGAATGCCTGCCCATTTTCTAACTGAATGACCGCGCGGCGAATCCCCTGCAGCAAATCGAGCGGTTCGAAACCCGTGATGACAATCGGAACGCGGTAAAGATCGGCCAGTCTCGGATACTGATGGTATCCCATTACGCTGCAAACGTGGCCGGCAGCCAAAAAAGCTTGCACGCGATTGCCCGGCGACCGCATGATGGCTTCGATGGCGGGTGGGACTAGCACGTGCGAGACCAGAGCAGAAAAATTTCGGATCCCCTGCTCTTTGGCTAACTTGATAGTCATGGCGTTGGCAGGGGCGGTCGTCTCGAATCCAATGGCCAGAAATACAACTTGACGATCCGGATTGCTGCGAGCCAAACGGAGTGCATCCAGCGGTGAATAGACAGCTCGGACATCTCCACCAGCCCCTTTCACTCGAAACAGATCGTCCTTGGAACCGGGGACGCGAAGCATATCTCCGAACGAGCAGAAAATGACTTCCGGTCGAGCCGCGATGGCCAGCGCCCTGTCAATCACCTCCAACGGTGTCACGCAGACCGGGCAACCAGGCCCGTGGATCAATTCGATTTCGGGCGGCAAGATTTGGTCGATGCCATTGCGAATGATGGAATGCGTTTGACCTCCGCAGACTTCCATAATCGCCCACGATTTTTTGGCGATTCTGGAAATGTCATCGGCCAGCCGAAGTGCCTGCGCCCCGTTGCGGAATTCGGTCAAGTACTTCATTCTTCCGCCACCTCGTCGTAAACCGCTTGATTCCTGAAATTGCCGATGAACCGAATTCTTCTCAAAAACTCCCGCCTCACCCTTGTGGCCCGAACGGTTACTGTAATTAATCCTATGAGGCTGTCCTATACGTGCATGTAGAACTTTGACAGCCCAAAAGCTGCTTCATCCTACCACGAAGGACACGAAGAGCACGAAGTTAAACGGTCGTCAAACGATCGAAGATCGCTCAAATTCGGATCTTCGTTCTCTTCGTGTCCTTCGTGGTTGGTAATCTTCAATTGTTTTCTATCCACGCACTTGGTGCTGGCAGTGCTTAGGTCATTTCTCTGGCAACCGTAACACCCAGAATCCGCCATTTCGCCTAAAAATCCATGTGAGGAATTGACAGCTTTACAGGATTGGTTATCCAAGCTCTTCCTCGAGCAACCCCAGTTCTTCGAAAGTCTGCAGTGTCTTTCGCGCCGATTGCTCATCGACCCGGCTGATGGCGAATCCAACATGAACCAGTGTGAAGTCCCCAATCTGAATGTCTGGAAGGTAGGCGAAACAGACTTCCTTGATAACGCCTCCGAAATTGACTTTCCCCATCGTCGTTCCCTCAGCTTCATACAGTGATAGGACCTCACCGGGTACAGCTAGACACATGGCAAGAACTCCAAACTCGCGAGCAGCGAGGAACCGTTGAGAGCGTTCCTAAGTGATAAACTAGACTTGATAAAACTCGAACAACATCGAATCGCTCGAAACCTCATGGAAAAATCCGGATACGCAGTACCTGCCGCGACCGATTACGGAGCGGTTAGCCGAAAGACGAAGCTCGATTGTAAATCCGGAGAGTGTTTTGGCCTAGATGCCGCTCCGACAAGTACGGTTCCTCCCGTCCCACCATGATGCGAGTTGAATGTCCAAATCAACAGCAACATCAATTGGCAGCATGGTGGGACGGCGGTCGCGGGATGTGGGTGATTCGATCAAAATTCGTTCAATTCGAACACGAACCTTGCACCTCCGCGACTTTGTCGCACGCTGCAAGCAGTGCTGGCGAGGTCCCAGCCCAAGTGGCTACAATGGATGTAACTCTAGCGTTTGAATTAGACACGATGATCCAGCAAGTGTTCCGTTCCATGCATGAACTCGCAATTGCCAATAATATTTTCGAAATCGTTGTCGAGCACTTGCTTGGCTATCAACCGGTCGTGGTGCGCTCGATCCGG
>JBGTDM010000246.1:0-21771 GCA_041748315.1 Pirellulaceae bacterium | reverse complement strand
GTGTATCGACTCTGTTGAGACCTGGGTGAATGCCTTCTGCGATATGCTTCGAACCGACCGTGAGGATGGGTTGTGGCCGACCGTGGTGGTCAACGAGTATGGGGTCGCACTCGGCCTGGTTTACTCGAATCGGGAGAGTTGTTTGCAGGCGGTATTGCGTGGCAAAGGGGTTTATTGGTCTCGCTCCAGAAATGAGTTATGGGAAAAAGGGGAGACCAGTGGTGCAACGAGCGAATTGCAGAGTATCCGGATGGATTGTGATCGGGATGCTTTGCGATTTACGGTCCGACAACAGCCCCCTGGCTTCTGCCATTTGGAGACCGCAACTTGTTTTGGGGAACTTGGCGATTTGCCGACGATCCAACGTTGGATAACTCGCCGGGCCGTTGATTCACAGGGCTATACATTTCGCCTGCTCAATGACCCGGCATTACTCCGCTCCAAACTTCTTGAGGAAGCCGGGGAATTAGCCGACGCAGCGACGCCCGCTGATGCCATCTGGGAAGCTGCTGATGTCCTTTACTTCACCATGGTCGCCATGTCGCGCCACGGGATCGACTTCGAGCCAGTCGTGCGCGAATTAAGGCGGCGAACCGGTCAGCTTATTCGCCGTTCAGGAGATGCGAAACAGAAAACATGAAACTCAAAAGAATCTCACTTACCGAATTGTCTATGCAGACAACTCAACATTCGTTTTCCATCGATCGCACGACACTCGACGAAGCTCAGGTGATTATCGATCAGGTGCGTCAGCACAAGGATCAAGCATTGCGCAGTTTGGCACAACGCTTTGGTGAGATCGGTCGACAGGATGAACACGAATCGCTGTTCATTGAACAACGCGAGTTGGTGCGAGCCATGGAAGATGTCGACACGGACGTGATTGAAACATTGCATCGAACCGCTGCCCGGATTGAGGCGTTTGCCAAACAACAACTCAGTTGCTTCAGCGAGCTGGATTTTCCGATCGATGGCGGGCGCGCCGGCCATCGACTGATACCGATTGAAAAAGCAGGTTGCTACGTACCCGGTGGCAGGTATCCGCTTGTTTCGACTGCATTGATGACCGCTGTAACGGCTCGAACTGCCGGGTGCGGCTTCGTGGTGATGGCGACCCCCAAGCCGAACGCGACGATGTTGGCCGCTGCCGCAATTGCCAACGTGGATGGGGTTTTGCGCGTAGGTGGTGCACACGCGATTGCTGCATTCGCCTATGGAACGGAGAGCATCCAGCCTGTTGATCTGATAGTCGGGCCAGGTAATCGATGGGTCACGGCGGCAAAGCAGTTGGTCGCCGGTGATGTTGGAATCGATATGTTAGCCGGGCCGACCGAGTTAGTAATCCTCGCCGATTCGTCTGCCAACCCGGCAAAGGTTGCCGCCGATTTATTAGCTCAAGCCGAACACGATGAAGATGCTCGACCCTTGTTAGTCACAATCGATGATTCCGTCGTCGATCGCGTTGAGGAGCAACTGGCTTTACAGCTTGACCGGATAGCGACGGCCGAGACAGCTCGTATCAGTCTGTCGACCAATGGATTCGCGGTGATCTGTCAATCACTTGAAAAGGCAATTGAAGCATGTAACCTTTTGGCACCTGAACATCTTGAACTGATGTGCGAACAACCAGAACTCGTCGGTCGACAAATCAACCACGCAGGCTGCCTGTTTTGGGGGGACAACTGCGGCGAAGTATTTGGCGACTATGGAGTCGGTCCGAACCACACGTTACCGACGGCAAGAACGGCTCGGTTCTCAGCGGGCTTGAATGTGATGAATTTTATTCGGATTCGCAGTTTTATCGAAATGAATCAGCAACCGTCTGATCAGTTATTCGATGACGTTTCACGACTGGCACAACTTGAGGGGCTTGCCGCACACCGCGCCGCGTGCGAGATTCGGCGCTCGCCATCCGTCCTGCATTCGACCCATCCAAAGGAATGACGCGTTGATGCGGAGCGATTGAAAATTCCAACCTTTGGGTGAAAAGCCTGTGGCAGATTTCTGGGTCGGTCGGGTCAGTGATAAATCTCAAGGTGCGGCTTTAATTGTTTGAGTTGATCGATACCCGATTGCGTGACCTCGGTCGCGCGAATATCCAAAATCTGGAGATTTGGGGATATGGCAAGACGTAACAATCCGACATCCGTGATCCTAGTCTTGGCCAACCATAAGACTTCAAGTCCTGGAAGCTCGGCCAGATCCGACAAACCGGCATCGGTGATTCCTGTCGCGGAGAGGTCGAGCTGATTGAGCGATTTGATTGCGGCCAGCTCACGGATGCCAACATCACTTAATGGGGTGGAGTCCAGAAAAAGTTGTTGCAAGGAGGTCAATGGTTTCAAATGCGCCAGCGCAGCATCGTGAATGGGATTTTGAGAGAGTTCCAACCATTCCAAGGTATGGCATTGACCGATTGCAGCCAGTTCGACTTCGCCCACGCCGGATTTCGGGAATGAAAGTGCAACTTGGCCCAGGGGTTGAATTTCCCGTATTGTGTTGCGATCCACCGGAAATAGCCATTCGCGATAGCTCTTATCCAGCTCATGAAGTTCCCCGACAAAGTCGGATAACTTTCGCTCAGGTCCACGTCTTGAGTACAGCGATTTCAAAAAATGAATGAAGTCTTCACGTTTTTCATTCAGCATCAGATGGTGGCAAACGCCGGCAGATTGGCTATAGATTTGTCGGACATCAGCGTGTTGTTGGAGTGCTTCTCGTCCTAATTGATCCGCTGCCTCCAAGGGTAAAAAAAATTCGTCACGGTGAAACCGCAAACGGGCAAATTGAAGTCGAGTGGCGTCAATTCCACCCACGGTGACGACGCTGTCAGATTCCCGCATCGATTCCATGAACATGGCAATTCCTTCAATCACCCAGGCACTGGAGTTTTCGGATGGGGAATTTTTGGTGGGAATTGTTTCTTGAAACCACTGATGGGTAAGCTCATGCCTCCAGGTATCGATGGCATTTTCCGCTTGGTAGAAAAATGATTTTCTCTGTTGATCGTTGTAGTACCCTGTCGAGATTTCAATTCCAGGAACGGAAGCCAGTTCTGCCAGATATTGGTCTCGGTCTTTAAACAACACGACATCAAACTGATGGCTGGAACCGGAATCCGAAGATTTGCCGTCAATCCAGTTTTTTACGTTGTGTCCACGATCCCAATAATCAAAAAAAAGTTGTCGCCAGACCGTATACCAGCGCTCGGCCTGTGCGGCCAATGCTTCGCCTGATTCATGGTCACCTGCGCAGTCGATGGAAAAGTGTCGGGATTGCACCTTCCAATATGTGCGGCGTTTCCAGCCAAAGGGTTGTTGATCACGGGATGCTTCGCTGGACCGAATCTGCTTGAAGTCACGTAGCCAAAGCCCATCGGCCGATTGTTTGTATCCAAGCGCTGCGCGAGCATTCTGATGACCGGGGTGCTCATGTAATACCTCGTGCAACAGTCGAAATGCCTCGCTAAAATTGCCACCTTGTGCAACCTTGCCAGCCAACTGAAACAACCGTTCGGATTGTTCAATACGAGCTTCACAAAAATGTCTGTGCCAGTATTGCACATTCCGATCGGTCGACTCTGGAGGCTTCGGATGGTCCGTCTCCGGAGGGACGAAGAGGTACAGCAAGTCTGGCCGCCGAACGATGAACCAATTCCGTGTGATCGCGGCTTGCTCCTCAAGACCAAGAATCTCGCAACGTGCCGCCAGATCTTGTAGCCGCTGATGGAACTCAGCATCAATTTCGGATCGCTCGTCAGCAAAACAATCTGAAAATGATGCTACCCCAACGGGCGACAACCCTACGAACGCCAAGCAGCACAGACCGATTGCACAAGCATGCTGTTGCAGCTTAATTAACCAAACGCTGTTTGTTCGATCGCAATTAAAATGGTAAGACATGCATTCAGTCTTTTTCCAAGAGGAGTCTGGTACTCGTGGTTTGGCTGCAACAACCGCCTAAGCGAGAATCACCGCACTTGTGATGAGGCCGGGCAACCAGCGTCAATCCCACGATTTTGTTTCCAGAACGGCACTGTCCAGTCAATTCTATTGTAGCATTGGCACGGAGGTCAATTTGAAGTGCCTGGATAAAAACGCCTGAGTTGAGCCCAGCACTGTTCCCTTCACGTCGGTTTGGGAGGTGCGAAATTGTCATAGCGGCGTGCACAAAGATTTTGAAATCCCTTTAATCTTTTCTGAAATTCGTGGGTGCTGGCAAATGCCTGTTTGATGGTTGCTTCGAGGAATTGATGTGAGAGTTCCACGACGGGCAGGTCTTGATCGAAGAATGGTTTGATGTAGTCCAAGTCATCATCACTTACCTGCTGGTCTCGTTTGGACACATTCACCGAGACATAGGACATATCCGGAAATGCTTCCGGAAAGAGCTGTTCCATACAGACACACGCCTCGTCGAAACGCTCGATCGGAAACAAATGGGCGTTTCCAGTTTCGAGCGCGTGCTGAATGATTGTCAAATCCGAGTTTGATTTCCCACCATTCAGAAAATAAATCTGGCTATTTGTTTGAGGATCCGCAAACCCTTCCTCTAATTCAGTTCGTGCGAAATCACGGAACGACATCCTTTGAGCCAAACAGTTCACTTCTTCGAAATGCCGGTGAAAAAAATAACGCGATGTAAATCGCGAAATCGGATCACGTACGAAACTGATAGCAAATACATTGGCATCATCGTGTCGATAGGGCAAATCCAGCGAGAGCTTGTGATCCGACATGCAGGTGACCCAAGGATGGCAGCGAATGATCTCGCTAACATCGTTTCGGCTGTACTGCTTGGTCTCCAGCAGCGAAACCGAATTGTAGTACCCTTTATCAAAGTTGCGATTGAAGAGTTGCCTCAATGTGGACCCACCCGCTTTAGGAACATGTACGTGAAGCCACACGCTTCGCTTCGTCGAATCAAAAATCATGGTGCATCCGGGCTACGGCGTTGAAACCGAATTGCAGTTACCGCATAGTGTCGGGTCACGGCATCCCACACCCATGGATGTGCTGCCCGCAAGTTCGTAATGAGAGGGGAAATCACCGGGTCCTGAGTCAACACGTCAGAGATAACCAAGGGATTCATTCCATGGAAAAAATTGTGGTTCTCAAGTGCCCTATTGAGCAGGACCTTCAAGTCTTCGCCGGAAGTTCCAATGATCCCCGGAAGCGATACAGAAGAAACAAAGTCGTAGATCAAAATACCTTGGCCTGAAGGTTTACAAAGATCGATCATCATTAAAAAATGCTGTCGCCGCAGGTTGGTGATCAGCTCGACAAACTGCGGGTGGTCTTCACCGATTGAACCAACCGCGTGCTCGATGATTTGGCTGAGCAAGCAGGTACTTGCGACGACATCAAATTGGCCAGAAAACGGTTCGAGTCGAAACTCGGGGAGAGTCGTCATTATTTCGGAAAGAGAACGTTCAGGGTCAGCGGAGCGAGTCACTCCGGCCAATGGCTCTCCCGCACCAGTGACATCGATATTACCGTGCACGTGAATCCATTCCGCGCCGGTAAACCCTTGTTTATCGACACCCTCCCAGACTGCAGTGCCATTCATATCAAAAAGATGCACTTCTTCATACCATTCTTTGAGCGCTGCAAGGCTGATATCGTTGCAAGGCCCAGCGCCCAAGAGGGCCAATTTGCCAGTTCGCTCTCCACCTTTGTCGATCAAGATTCGCGTCACCATAGCTCGGTGCGGCGCGGCCAGATCCCAAGCCTTGTTGTGCCCTTGCTCGCCACCGCCATACTGCAATTGGTAACGCAAGAATTCGTATTCAGTCATCGCGTGTTGTCATCATGTTTCCTGATACGAAAGAATCGCATCAAACGTACGGTTGCTGAAAAGTTGTGTGGAGATTACTCATCCTCATCATCTGCCAATTTTGATTTTGCGATCACTTCCTGTTGGATATTCACTGGCATCACATCGTAATGGCTGAACTCCATGGTGTAACTCCCCAAGCCGCCGGTCATACTGGAAAGCGACCGCGCATACGTCGTGACCTCGCGCAACGGAATTTCACAATGAACGGTGGTAAAGTTCCCGCCGGCTGAATCACTACCGGAGACGCGTCCGCCCCGTCCTGACATGTCACTATAGACGTCTCCCACGTTGGCTTCGGGAACCGTTACGGCAAGTTTCACGACCGGTTCCAACAAACTGGGTCGAGCCTTTTCAAAAACCTGCCTGAAGGCCATGCGTGCTGCGGTTTTAAATGCGGCTTCGCTGCTGTCCACCGGATGGTGTTTTCCAAAATGAACCTCGACGCAAACGTCCTGTACCGGATACCCTGCGATCACCCCACTGGAAATTCGCTCGGCGAACCCCTTGCCAATCGCCGGCATGAAGTTTCCGGGTATAACTCCTCCGACGACCGAATCAACCCACAAAAAATTAGAGTGTTCGTCGTAGTGAACTTCTTTCATCGAATGAAAACGGGACTTGACCGCATAGTCGTCAATATTTGTGCCTCGAGGCAATGGCCTCATGCGGATGTGAACTTCACCGAACTGGCCGCGACCTCCCGATTGCTTTTTGTGGCGATACATGCCTTCGGCGTCGTCCTGAATCGTTTCACGAAACGCGATCCTTGGTTCTTTGGTCTCGACCTCAAGTTTGTCACGACGTTTGAGTTTCTCTTGAATAATCGTCAGGTGTAACTCACTCATGCCAGTTACCACTAATTCCTTCGTCTGACTATCGCGATCCAATTTAAATGTCGGGTCCTCTTCGACCACCTTGTTGAGAGCGCCGGAAAGCTTTGTTTCGTCACCACGACTCTTGGGGGACACGGCCAGACTGACCATCGGTACCGGGTACTTGATTGCGGCAAGTTGGTGTTCGCCCAATACACTCCCGGTATGCAGGTCTTCCATTTTGGCAACGGCAACAATATCCCCAGCACAGGCCATGTCGATTTGCGCGGTTTGTTCCCCCTGAGCGCGAAGCAACTGCCCTAACTTGATCCCCTTGCGCGACGTGGAACAGGCAACCTGGTCATCTCGTTTTAACTTGCCAGAATAGATGCGGATAAAACTGAGTTTTTGGACAAAGGGATCGATACGAGTTCGAAATACACGAGCAACTAAAGGCCCGTTCGCGTCGGCGGTCAGTTCCAATTCTTTACCTTCCTGGGAGGCAACAATTGAGTGATCCGTTGGAGCAAGTCCACACATCGCAATGGCATCGAGCAACTCGACCAAACCAATTTGACTCTTTGCCGATGTGCAGACGATTGGAACCAGTGTTCCCTCCTTGACCGCGCGAACAATCAATCTGGACAACTCGTCGTCGGTTGGGGGGGTTCCCTCGAAGTATCTTTCCATCACCTGTTCGTCCACCTCGATAATGGATTCAAGCAGAGGCTCGCTAATGCTGGCTGGATCAATCACAGCTCCAGATGTGTCAGCGGGGACTTTGAGCGTGCTAATAACACTTTTGAAATCACTACCGCTCCCTTGAGGGACGTTCAGCAATACACATTTCGTGCCCCACATTTCCTGAATGGAGTTGATTAGTGCGTCAAAATCGATGTTGTCTCCGTCCATCTTATTAATACAAATGATGCGGCCAATACCTGCCCGTCCCGCCTCGTCAAAGACCCGACGAGTGTTGACTTCAATTCCCGACTGAGCGTTAATCATAATGACGGCAGTGTCGACCGCGTGAATTGCACCAATCGCATGCCCTAGAAAGTCAGGGTAACCAGGCGTGTCGATGAGATTGAAGTGCTTGCCATTAAATTCAAAATTGATATTAGCAGCTTCAATGGAATACTTATGGTTTTTCTCCTCAGGATCAAAATCGCAAACGCTGTTGCCTGAATCAACGCTTGGGTTCCCCGCGACGGTATTCGTCAAAGTCAGGAACGCATCGGCCATCGTTGTCTTACCGGAAGAGCCGTGGCCAACCAATGCAACGTTGCGAATTGACTTTACGTCCACCATAAATTTCCCCTTTGCTATAATTCACGTGACCACTGTTATAAATTACAACTCACTTGCAGCAAGCTGTTTATTTTCTTGATTTCTTAGCTCTTGCACAAACCTGCATTCTCACCCTCAATGGATTCTTGAGGGAAAGAATCAAACATGCCCAATTGAGGACTTGCACATTTTTTACCGCTAAACGACCACTTTAGTTTCTCGAAAAATAACTCACGTTCTCTTTGTACCACCGACTGGCCGGGCGACGCCTTTAAAAAATTAGTCAGGTTGCCTCCGCATTGGTCTGTTCCGGGCGATTGGCGGCTGCAAGCGCCTCAGCAAGTGTTAGGCGACCCTCGTACAATGCTCGCCCGACAATGCAACCGGTAAGCCCAAGTTGTTTAAGGCGAACAATATCTTCAACGGTTGTCACGCCGCCGCTACAGATTACGGGTACGTCGACCGCCTGATGCATGCGCTCCATGGCAATGAAGTTCGGGCCGCTCAACATGCCATCCTTGGAAATGTCGGTGAAAATAATCGCAGCAACAGGAAGCAAAGAAATCTGCTGAGCCAGACGAAAAGCCGTGATTTCACTGGTTTTTCTCCAGCCATCGATTGCGACCTTGTCGTCGCGAGCATCGATGCCAACCGCTAGCTGGCTCGGATACTTCTGGGCCATTGCTTCAAACCACGCAATATCAGTGACTGCCTTTGTGCCAAGAATCAAACGTTGCACGCCCATTTGCAGGTAGCGGTCAATCGATTCTTCGGTTCGAATTCCTCCACCGACCTGAAGGGTCACCGGGACTTCTTTCACAATCTTGGCAATCGAACGTAGATTGCTTTGCGAGCCATCGCGCGCACCATCCAAATCGATGACGTGCAAAAACGTGGCTCCTTCAGCGACGAACCGATGTGCCATATCGGCGGGGTTTGCACCGTAAATCGTTTCAAGCTCGTAGTCCCCTTGCGACAGCCGGACGCACTTCCCAGCTCGGATGTCAATTGCGGGCCAAATTTGCATGGAATCGATACAGTTAGTGTTTGAAATCTGTTTGCAAACCTCGCAATATGCCACACGTTTCGTCGTTTTTCAAGTGGACGAATGGCTACTAAATGAACCGAAACCGCTGAATAGTGTCGCGATCGCAAACAAAGCAAAACCGGTCCCCGCAATTTAAATCGATGGTTGTTCCGGGGGAGCCAACGATTCAGGGAGAAAGGAGGTGGCGAGACCAAAGGTTGTTTGTCAGCCGATATTGAACGCGGTCGTGAAGCCGATTCGAACGACCTTGCCAAAACTCGAATCGATTTGGAGTCAGTAAATAGCCCCCCCAGGAATTGGGCAACGGGATCGAGCTGTCGCCGAACTCACGGGCGAGTTGTTCAACTTTTTTCACCAGAACGTCACGGCTTTTGATTTCAGCGGATTGATTCGAGGCCGCAGCACCTACCTGTGCTCCATGAGGCCTCGAGTGAAAGTACGCTTCGCAAACGTCGCGAGGTAATTTTTCTGTCGCTCCTTCGATGCGGACCTGACGCCCCAAATAGGCCCAATGAAATAACAACGCAGCTTTAGGGTTTTGAGCAAGCTGCTCTCCCTTCTCCGACTCGTAGTTCGTAAAAAAAGCAAACCCACGGGTATCATGCTCCTTGAGCAATACGATGCGGGACGTAATTCTGCACCGTTGATCGCATGTCGAGAGAGTCATCGCGTTAGGCTCAATCCAATCACCAGGTGAACGGTCAACCGCCTGCATGAACCACCGGTCAAATTCGGTAAATGGACATGCCGACATGGAATCCAAATCCAGACCTCGGTCCTCGTATTCTTTTCGGATTTCGTCGTAGATGCTCACGTCGACCCTAAAAATTGGTATATTGGTAAACTCCCCGAGACGGCTGGATTTCGAATGGTACCGGGCGAATGATTCCCTATTTAAACGAATGCGGTTGAACCAGATCAAGGGGGCTAGCAGCCCACAAACATTTTTGAGACTTGAGCAGTTCGCCTTGGACAAATTGTCGAGTCAACAGTAATATTTCATTCGTCGTACGAAAAGATTATGAGCATAGAAATCGATTCCAATCTTCAGACTGAGACCGGAGTGAACGATGATTTTCGCATCGAACGGGATTCGATGGGTGAAATCCGTGTGCCTGCGTCAGCCTATTATGGAGCGCAAACGCAACGGGCAGTTGAAAATTTTCCAATTTCGGGCTGGCAGCTTCCTGAAAGCATGATTCGTGCGATGGGGCGAGTGAAGTATGCCTGTGCAATCGCCAATCGGGACTTGGGCAGGCTGACCGGTTCGGGAAAAAACCCACTGACGGATTTCCAGGTCGAGGCGTTGCTTGAGGCAGCTCGTGAGGTCATTGAAGGAAAGCTGGCCGATCAATTTCCCATTGACGTCTTTCAGACGGGTTCGGGAACATCAAGCAATATGAATGTCAATGAGGTCATTGCGAACCGAGCGATCGAGTTGCTGGGTGGCGACCGGTTCAACTCCGAAAAGCCGATCCATCCCAATGATCATGTCAATATGGGACAGAGTACCAACGATACATTCCCGACGGCGATACACGTCGCCGTCGGCTGCGAGCTCAAAGAACAATTACTCCCCGCCTTGAACCGATTGGCAAGTTCCTTGCGCGAGAAGTCTGAAACCTGGGATCAAGTGATTAAGATTGGCCGGACGCACTTGATGGATGCCACACCGCTCCGATTGGGCCAGGAATTCGGCGGCTTTGCTCGGCAGATTGAGCTTTCGATTGACCGCGCCCAGCAAGCGATCGATGCAATTTTGGAACTTCCCGTCGGTGGGACTGCTGTGGGAAGTGGTATCAACACTCACCCCGATTTCGGCAATCGAGTTGCCCGCGAGTTAGCTGATGAAACAGGTTTGCCCTTCATCGAGGCGGTCAATCATTTTGAAGCAAATGCCCAGCGAGACGGATTGGTGGCTTGTCACGGCCACCTCAAGACAATTGCCACGACCTTGTTTAATGTCGCCAATAATATTCGCTGGCTGGGAAGTGGTCCACGCTGCGGTTTTTTTGAAGTTCAACTCCCCAGTCGCCAGCCTGGAAGTTCAATCATGCCAGGAAAGGTCAATCCGGTAATGTGTGAAAGTATGATGCAGGTTGCGGCGCGAGTTATCGGGAATGAACAGGCGGTTGCGCTCAGTGGTGCCGCGGGTGGTCAGTTTCAACTCAATATCATGATGCCAATGATGGCCCATGCGACCTTGGAGAGCATCGCAATCTTGGCTGGCGGAACAAATGCGTTTGTCGATTTCTGTGTTATGGAGATGGAAGCAAACATTGCACAGTGCGAATCGTTTGTCGAAGAGAGCCTTTCGATGATCACCAGTCTGAATCCGTATATTGGTTACGAAAAAGCAGCAAAACTGGCTAAAGAGGCTTTTGAAACCGGCAAAACCATTCGCCAACTCTGTACCGAACAAAAAATTCTTCCCGAAGAAGTGTTGAGGGAAGCCCTGGATCCAATGCGAATGACAGAGCCACAAGATTGATTTGTCATCGGAGTCTATTTACTTTACCACGGAGGGAAACGCATGCATTCTGAAATCATCACGGCCAAGTTAGGCCTGGCTACAGCGCTCTGTAACCGTCATGCCGTTCACATGGCATTGACTCTGATCCTTGCGATACTGGTCATTCCAACGTTTCGGGTTGATGCACAATCCCCAGCCACGGAACAGGAAGCGGTGCATAACCATGCTAAAGAGATTGCTGCTATTTTTGAACGAACGAAAGTTGCAAGCTCGGCTAAGGACTATTCGGAAATCATCGATTCGATAGACGACGCCATGAACTGGCAAGGTTTATCCAATAACAACCGTCAATACCTTCATTCGCTCAAAGCCTGGGCCCACGATCTGCGGGGCTGGAAGAGAAGCGAGTTCGTAGAATTTTTTCGCGCTGCAAACAATCAGCCGCAAGTCGAATTGGCGGTCGAGCAGTCATTTGCAGATTTCGCGATCGCATCGGAGCTTGACCCCAACCGTTGGCAGATATGGATGCATCGTGGAATGTTGAATGCCATGATTTCGGAATGGGAAAAAGCGATCCAGGATTTTTCTGCCGTCGTCGAACGCGATGAGAAGAACCTGAATGCCTACTTCAATCGCGCTGAATGTTTGTATCAAGTTGGAAAATACGCAGATGCGCTTGCCAACTACAATCATGTTTTGAAAATAAGCCCCAGTGACTTGCAGGCAATCACCGGACGGGCACATGCCTTATTGCAGCTTGGGCAGCTTGATCAGGCACTTGAGGACTATCATGTCGTGGTTAAACTCAAATCGGATGACCCTTGGTCACATGCGAATCGCGGAGATGTCCACATGCAGTTGGGGGATTGGAGTTCGGCGTACAATGACTACAACAATGCGTTGGAGGTCAAACAGGAACCGGATGTCTATCGTCGTATGGCTTGGTTATTGGCGACCTGTCCGGATGAAGAATACTATCGTCCTCAAGCAGCGATTGAACTTGCTCGCAAGGCGATCGAAGCTGCGGGCGAGACATCCCCCCGACTGGATGTGTTGGCCGCTTGCTTAGCATCGGCTGGCTATTTTGAGGACGCCAGGGAGGTACAACAGCAGGCCGTTGCGCTTGCCGATCGAGAAAACGAAGGGCAATTGCAACGGATGGCTCTCTATGAAAAGGATGAGGCGTACTTACAGTCCATAAAACGCTGAACGGTTTTCAGCACCTCAAACGTCGACGAAAACCGATCGAACCTTTTCAAAAAAAATTTCCAACCCCGGGAATTCTCCTGCTACATCTCCAGTGCGTCACAGAGATCGGAGTCACGTAACTGGGAAATGAGTAGCGATGAATTGTTTTGCACATGGGTTTCGGTACCTTGACGATCCTTACTTTCTGGTTGGAACGGCACTTCCCGACTGGCTCACACTGGTCGACAGAAAAGTCCGCGTTCGAGAGCGAATGGCTCGTCGATTCTGGGACGCGGACGATTCAAGCTTGCGTCAACTCGCTCGAGGCATCGTACGACATCACCAGGACGATGCAAAGTTTCATTCGGGCATAGAGTTTGTTACCATGAACCTGGAATTGGCGCTGGAATTGCGCCGACAGCTCGGGACAGAGAGTGGTTTCAGACCTCATTTCGTTGCTCATATCGTGATCGAGATGCTGTTGGATGCATCGCTGGCGCTGCGCGACTCTACGGGATTGAATCGATACTACGGAGCGGTTGAACGGGTTGATCCAGCAAGTGTCCAGAATACCGTCAATCAAATGGCTGCAACGCCGACGTCCGCACTCGAGCATTTTATCCCACGGTTTATTCAAGAGTCGTATCTATTCGACTATTTTGAAGACGACCGAATCATCTATCGAGTCAATCGAATCCTGCACCGTGTCAACTTGCTCCCCTTACCAGATTCAGTGATCGATTGGGTTTCGACGGCGCGTGTGCAAGTGTATGATCAGACAGATTTGTTACTTGCACCAGTCTTAAGTAGCTAACTCCTGGGCCTATTTAATGGGAGATGATTCGTGAAATTTGGGATGAACCTTTTATTGTGGTCGGCAGAATTAAATGAGGATTTGCTGCCTGTCCTGGACTCGCTTAAACAAATTGGATACGACGGTATCGAGATCCCTTTGTTTAACTTGGAGCTCGACTATGCGGCGTGGGGAGAGCGACTGAACAACATTGGATTAGAGCGAACTGCGGTCACCATTCGCACGGCTGACGACAATCAAATCAGCCCAAATCAAGCGACTCGCCAACACGGGATCGAATTGACAAAACGAGCGATTGATCGCTGTGTCGATGTTGGGGCCACGCATCTGGTCGGTCCATTTCATTCGGCATTGGGCGAATTTTCTGGCGCGGGACCAACCGAGGACGAATGGCGTTGGGGCGTGGAATCCATGCGCCCTGTTGCCGAGCACGCAGGAAGTGCGGGAATCATTCTGGGAATCGAGTGCTTGAATCGGTTTGAAACTTACTTGTTGAATACACATTCCGACGCCGCTCAGTTTGCAAGTGAAGTTAATCACCCCAATTGCCAAATTATGTTTGACACTTTCCACGCGAATATCGAAGAGAAAAATATTCGAGATGCCGTTTTCGCCGGAGCCTCATCGATTGCTCACGTACATATTTCAGAAAACGATCGGAGCACACCAGGTGCAGGTAACATTCGATGGGATGAAGCATTCGATGCATTGCGAGCGATCGAGTACGACGGTTGGATGACGGTTGAGGCGTTTGGCTTAGCGTTACCAGAACTGGCAGCCGCAACAAAGATTTGGCGGCGCATGTACGAATCCGAAGAGCAACTAGCCATGGATGCGCTAAAGTTCATTCAACAACATGTGGCACGTCGCTGGAGCCACTGACGAGCGGTTTTCAATTTTGAAAACGGTTGGGTACAATCGGATTCATGAAACCCCGAGTCATCGGTCAAACCGCAATCGTTCCAGCACCACGGTACTCAGTCAAAAGCCCCATCGCATTTCTGCGTCACATCAAGTTCGAGTACGGATGTGCGGATCGAGAGCGGTAACAAATGGAATTCACCTGAGGACGCCCATTTTCTAGTTCTGGATCTCGATCACTTATTGATCAATGCACCTCGACCAGACTTGAAAACGAGTCATTTAAATTGTTACGCTGAATTGCTTCAATTTCTGGCTTTAATCCCGTCTGCGACCAAATTTTCAGCCAGTTGTTTAAGGGCCCGCAGGTCCAGCTTGCCGGTGCCGAGCAACGGGAGTTCATCGACCTTGATGAAGCTGTTTTCACTGGGAATGTACAGATTCGGTAGACCCGCCTCGGCAAGCCCTCGGCGGAGTTCGTCAGCCGATTTACTGATGGGTCGGTGCAGCACGATCAGCCGTTCTCCTTTGCGTTCGTCGGAAACTGCGGTCACCGCCAAGTTGGTTTCAGATTGCTCGTCCTCGTTGAGCAGACCATTGAGGACCTCTTCGATACGGACATGCGGAATCATTTCCCCACCGATTTTCGAAAATCGGCTGACACGTCCGGTGATTTGAATAAAGCCCTGTTCGTCGATAATCGCGACGTCGCCGGTCTTGTACCAGCCATCCTGAATCACTTCCGCGGTAAGTTCAGGCATGTTCAAATAACCCTTCATCACGTTCGGCCCCTTAATCCAAAGCATGCCTGACTGGTTGGCACCCAGTTCAGCACCGGTATCCATGTCCAGGACTTTGGCAGCGACATTTGGAACGGGACGCCCCACCGTCTTTTCCTTGCAATCAACACGGTGTTTCTCAAGTGATCTTGAGGGAGGAACATTGAGAGAAACCAAGGGTGAAAGCTCCGTGGCTCCGTATCCTTCCACGGGTCGAACCCCAAACTTATTCTCAAACGTGTCCGCAAGTTCGGTAGGCAATTGCTCGGCACCGGTGACGACTACGTCGAGCGTGGCAAACTGTTCTCGGGTACATTTTCTTAGAAAGCCGCGTAGGAATGTGGGCGTCGCCAGCAGCAGCGTCGCGTTATACTTCTGCGCCAATTTACCGATTTGAGTTGATTCCAGTGGGTTGAAATGGTATGCGGCTACGATGTCATGATACATGGGTCCCCAAAGCGTCGCCATGTAACCAAACGAGTGAAAGAAAGGCAAAATTCCGACGACAGCATCCGATTTTTTCAGATGGACAACCTGATCCATCGCTTCAACATTGGTGGTGATATTCTGTTGAGTCAGCATGACTCCTTTGGGCACTCCAGTGGAGCCCGATGTGAAAATGATCGTGAGCAAATCATCCGGTTTGAGACGATCGAGGCGATACCATCGTTTGAGAATCGCTGCTGGCGTTACAAACGCAGCCAGGGCGCCTGCAAGTTTGTCCGCAACTGACAATTTTTCGCGCAGTTCCTCCAGATAAATCACTTCGCAATCCAATCTGAAGTCGGACTTTTCCATCACCTTGCGAGTGGTCAATACATGTTTGATTCCCGCTTGTCGAATACACTCATTCATAATGTCTGACGACACGGTATAGTTTAAATTAATGGCAACTCGTTGATCGAGAGCTAATGCCATATTCGTGACAACGGCGGCGGCGGTCGGTGGAATCAATACGCCGACATGTTTTTCCGACGGATCGAGGATGTGCTTGCTCAACAACCTCTTCAGGATTACGCTTTTCATCAGCAATGAGCCACCGGACATTTCGGTGTTCAGTGAATCTGCGATTTTTAACTTGAACTTGCGCTTTTTACAACGCGAAATAAATTGAGCGGCGGGCGCAATATAAGGACCTTGGCGGTTTGATACAGAGTCGGCGGATAGATTCATAACAGCTTGCCGAATTGAAAAAAGGTCATGTTTGTTATCGATCGGCTGTCCAATATTGAATGTGATCGTACGTCGGAATGAGCGCGGAAACGGACGCAGAGTCGTTCCTCCAGAATAGGTAAAAATACTCCCCCAGACCTGATCCGTATATACAGGAATTATGGGTACTGGCATTTTGTCGAGCAGTTTCATCACACCCGGTTTAAATTCCTGAACTTGTCCGGTTTTTGAAATGATTCCTTCCGGAAACAGCCCCACCGCTTCACCTTGGCCCAGTGATTTTCGTGCTTCGTTCAATCCACGTACAATGGACTTTGGCCCGCCAGTGATCAATATAACTCGACAATAATTCGACAGGAAGTTCATGACCTTATTTTTGAAGTTTCCAGCCCAGGCGATCATACGTAACCGGCGAGGGACCAGAATCAACCACACGGCACCATCAATCCATGTCGAGTGGTTCCCGACCAGAACCACGCCGTTCCCGTTGGGTAAATTCTCGTAGCCATTGACGCGAATTCGGTAAATTGTTCGTAAAACCCATAGCATCGCGATGCGAGTCATCTCCAAATACAACCGATAGGATGCATAAAACAGGATCGGGAGCGTGAGTAAGCCAAGCACCAGGAAGACTTGGCGCGTCGTCAGGAGTGGTTGTCGCGACGATTGCTCGTAGGCATGTTTCACAATGACCTTTTGTTGATCACCATCAAATTGATCATAATACTCCTGGCGAGAAAATTCATCTCCGCGGGCTCGTGCTGCGGCCATGTCCATCCACAACAATCGGCTTAAAACAGCCTCGCGAGTCGATGCATGTTGAATTTCGGAAATCGTCTTTTTGATATAGTCGGTTTGCCGACGATCTGCAGAAACCAGACGTTGCTCAAATTGATTGCGTTCCTGCTCCAGAAGCAAGGATTGTTCCACGTCCAAGTCAAGTCCTTGGAACTGGTCTGGCATGTTGGCAAACTGTGGAGGGGAGTAGGGAGCACGCATCCCAAAGAACAATAGCGATGTCAACATCATTCCACCGAAAAGCATGAAATTGACTGCCGATAAGATCGCCCCTCGGCATTGCAACGGACTGCGGTTTTGCATGTATGACGCCAACGGCACATCAAACAGACCTGCAGAAATTCCTAAACAGGAAAGTAAGGCACAAACGCATATATAGGTTACATTAATCTTAACGGGATACGTGATAAAGCTGTCGGGTGTAAAGAAAATAGCGATCGAAAACGTGGCGATGCCAAGTGCTCCCCACGGGACCAATCCGAGTTCAATTCGGCCTGCCGAGATGAGCCCAGCTAAGACACTACCAATCCCGACACCCAAGACCAACGAAATCAGTAAAGGAGTTCGGTGCCGCTCAAATAAAGCACCACTCTCAAAGGCAAATTGGTCAATATTGAGTTGTGCAAGCGCTCCCACAGCCCAAAAAAATGAGATGCCAATCGCCACGCGAAAAAGCGGTCCATTCTTCCAAAGCTTGATCAGGTCAAGAATCGTTGATCCGATTAACGAGCGAGGAAACTTTGCGTGCGGATTCGCGACAGGCATGCATCGAATACCCAAACTCAGAATCGTACCGACAACGGCTATACCTACCAGGAACACGCCAGAAATCCAAGGATCGGATTGACCTTTGATGCCTGTCCAATCCTTGAGCAGGCCGCCCAGTCCCATTCCAATGATCGTGCCTGACAGCGCGGCCAAATTGAAATAGCCATTCGCGGCTGAGATTTTTGTCTCATCCAAAAGTTCTGGAATGGTACCGACTTTCGCCGGCGCGAAAAGTGCGCTTTGTGTTCCCATCAAAAACGTACAAACCAGCAACAAATTGAAGTTCCCAATCGAAATCGAAACTACGCCCAGAGCCATGATGGCGATCTCCATGAACTTGCAGACCACCACCACGTTGCGCTTACTAAATCGATCGGCGAGCCATCCGGCAATCGACGCAAATATCAGATACGGCGCGATGAAACAGATCGAGCCAATCATCAACAACCAACCCTGATCCTCAGGAGGAAAGTAGTCTTTGCCGATTCCAATCACCAGCCATCGAAAGGCATTGTCATTGACGATTGTCAGCAAATTGGTCCACAGTAATCCCTGAAAACTGATCGACACCAACGAGTTGTGGCCAGTTGGGTTCTGTTGTGGTTTGCGAGCTTTCTTCATGTCAGATTCAGCAAGGGGTGTGGAACTCAGTCCGGGGTCCATTCGATTCGGGTCGCCAGCACGCTGATATCCTATCAAGATCAACTATTTCACACACTATCGTTTTCACACGCATGCACAAAGGATCATGGCCTCTGCGTTTTCTGCGGGTTCGTAACGGCGTGGTCACTGACATGTGATCTGGATTCTGTTTCAAGGAACGCTCGGCTCGATCACGCCTTCCGACCTGGGGTCCAATTTGGTAACCCAGTGACCTCATAAGTCTAGAGAGCCTGTTCGGACAAGGCGTTGCGCAAGTTCAACAAGAAACACGCGATAGAACCCAGGATGGGTGGAGTTTATCCAATTCTCCTTGAGATGAATGATCGAAATCTGGGATTGGGCTTTCCCGGCGGCTCAATTTGGCAAATCCAAATTAACAAAAGGCGACCATGCAATACACCACAATGGGTGGACGTGCCCCGGAAAATCGATAATTTCGACCGAATCCGTAGGGTCGATACGATCGCGTGAGTTAACCGTGTCGGTCAAGTTTTACATGAGACTTGGCGATTTTTAATTACAAACCGGGACGAACACCGTGAGTCGTACACAATCTCACGGTCCTTTTGGTGCTTCTCGATGGTCTGAAGTTACCTGAACCGGCGATGAATTTCACCTCCTCCTGCGAGTTTCACTTTTCAGGATAAAAAACGATGAATCGTATTTTCGTGATGACGTTTGGGCTGTTTTTTGTCCTGTTCAGTGCGCAATTGTTTTTAATCAAAGCATACGTTCTTACACCCCAAGCTACGCGATTTGTAACGGAGCGATTTGAAGCGCCCGATGTTGTCAACAATATGGCACCGAATCACTCTGGTCCATTTAATCAGGCGAGTTTCCGAATGAACTCTAGCCAGCCAAGTTATTTGCAAACGGCAAACTACCTGTCAAATAGTTCTGTATCCCAACGAAGTATTGCTCCACCGAACTGGCTTTGCTGGCCAACATTCTTTTTCGGAATGGTCGTGTTTCTACATGGATTGGCGTTGCGAAACAAATAATCGACTCAGTGTTGCCGTGCAAATCATGTCGCTGACGGTGCCGGAACAGAGTAACCTGCCATCGAGTTGACCAGGAGCACAATTGAGGTAGCAGGCCTTGAACCTGCTCCAGTTGATGTCCGGTCGCCGTCGATGCTGAGGTCACTAGGGGTTCAAAGCTCGATAGTGGCAACAGTGTGCACGATCGGTGTCAAACGGAAGTGTTCCGTTGCACTCTTCATCAACGGTAGGCCTTGGACTAAGCGATTTCAATATTCTAAGGCCACTTTTCTTCGCTTCAGCGCAATTAGACTTTCCCCGTGGATCGGTCGTCGAACCCCACTTTGACGGTCACCTTCAATGGCTTTCCTGCCGTCGCCAACAGTGATTGGCGGCATCAAAAATCCGCAGGAAAAGTTGAAATAAACACTGAACTTCAACGGCTTGATTCTGAGCAAACGGGGTTGTACGTTTGACACTGTTGCATCTGTCGGTTTATGATTGTCAACAGTCCAATTAATCGAGTACATTTAGGCAGTGGTTCAACTCCAGCTCTTTTTTGAATTCAAGCAGGTTTTTCAATGGCAGAATTTGAATGCATCGACGTCAGCGATAGCAACGACGTTTCGATCGTGCGACTGGTCGATGAAAAGGTCATGGATCCAGTTAGAGTTCAGAAATTGGGAGACGAGTTGCTTTCCCTTCCTCGACAAGAATCCGATCGGATTCTAATCAACATGGAAAATGTCAGGTTTCTGTCTTCAGCGGCAATCAATAAATTGATCGTGCTGGAAAAAAGGTTGAGCAAAAAAGGTGGGCAAATCAAGTTCAGTAATTTGCAACCCGAGGTCAAGGAAGTATTCAATATCACTAACCTGAACTCAGTCTTCGATATTTGTGAGGCCCAAGAAGACGCACTTGAGCAGTTTCGGTCAGACCAGTGATCAATGGCTTTATCCTATCATCGTATGATTTGCCTATGAACAGCCGAATTGCTGATGAACTTGAGCACGGATGGACCAAGGTCTGGGACGTTTCGATAGCCAGCGACCCTTTGCTTGGCGTCGAACTCATCAAACAGATTCTCGATGAACTGGAGCAACTGAATTGGGACCAAGGCGAACTGTTCGGAGTTCATATGTCGCTCGAGGAAGCGATCATGAATGCCATTAAACATGGCAATGGTTTATGCGAGAATAAACAGGTCGTGATTAACGCGAGAATTTCACCCACGAAGTTCTACGTTCGTGTGGAAGACGAAGGTCCTGGATTCGATCCAACTGCAGTTCCTGATCCGACGTTGGAT
This sequence comes from Pirellulaceae bacterium, assembly GCA_041748315.1. GTDB lineage: Bacteria > Planctomycetota > Planctomycetia > Pirellulales > Pirellulaceae > CALMEE01. The sequence continues at coordinate 980 of JBGTDM010000246.1, read as the reverse complement.
GAAAATCTGACCAAACCCTCCGGACGTGGACTGATGCTGATGCGAATCTATATGACCTGTGTCGAGTTCAATTCAACCGGGAATCAGATTGAACTTTTGAAGGTACGACAAATCTGAACCATCGGTTTTACCGATCGAGGCGTTGGTTGATTGCATTGGCATCCCTGTTGTACCTGCAATCGAACATGGGATGGACATTTCTGCTTGGATCATCGTCATCAACCATCCTCGGATCCTGGTCACAGGCGAGGATTTGTGAATGGGTTCAGCAATGCCTGGCTTTTGAAAACATATTGGCGTTGGCATTTGATTCGTCGAATCCCCAAGATAGGTTGATCCAAATCCACCACGAACTGTGGGACGTTAAGTTCAACAGCCTCTAAATACCCCCTGTTTGAAATCGGATACGAGCGTGTAAGCTAGTTCGCGTGACGAATTCTGACTGATGATGATCGATCATTTTCCGAGGAATAAATAGATGGCGCCAAGGCATGCGGGAGAATCGCAGCGCTACTGGAAAGCGAATATTCGCTTGATTGCAGTCTTGTTGTCGATATGGGCGGGAATCTCATTTGGTTGTGGTATCCTGGGTATCGAGTGGTTGAATCAGTTTTCGATTGGACAGATGCCCCTTGGGTTCTGGATCGCTCAGCAAGGCTCAATTTTTGTATTTGTAGCGTTGGTCGTGGTATACGCTTGGGCGATGGACCGCATCGATAAAAAGTATGGGGTCAACGAATGATTAATGTGGATGTTGTAGCCCAGATCGCCGCGCCAATGGACCGAACAAAGCTGTTGACGTTCGCCTTCGTGAGTATCACGTTTTTGATTTATATCTACATCGGATGGCGAAGTCGCGTCCGGGAAAGTCGAGGTTTCTATGTCGCCGGGCAAGGGGTGCCGGCGTTGGCGAATGGTGCCGCCACGGCGGCCGACTGGATGAGTGCCGCGTCATTTATTTCGATGGCTGGACTGATCAG
>JBGTDM010000245.1:0-19313 GCA_041748315.1 Pirellulaceae bacterium | reverse complement strand
GAATCTGACCCAAGCGGTCGATGCCGCAGACCTTGAAGTTCACAGCTCCTCGCGACGCCACAGAGTCACCATTCTGCCCTGAATAGTTACTCGTGGGGATGCCTCTGAAATTGATCATACAAGACCTTGTTTTTTGTTTTTGAGGGTAGGACAGAGGGAGAGGTAGGACAATGGTTTTTTGTGACAGGAAAAAAACTTGGTAAAAACTTGGTACCTGTCAGGTTGGTTTTGGGAAACTGTGAGCGTGGTGGCTTGGTTTTAATTTGAGCTTGAGCAATGTAGTGGCCTGAAACACGAGCGCGCAGCGCCAGCGCACACAAAAGGTGCCACCCACGAATGGCACTCCTCGCGGAGCCGACGGAGTTCTTCTTCGGTACTCAGGGCCAGCCCGCCCGTCAGTTCACCCTTCGCGTCGAACTTTTTCCGCCAGTTGCGGAGGAGTCCGTCATAAACGCCCAGGTCCATGGCGACTTCGCGATACGGCAGACCTTGCTCCAATACATTTTTAGCGCCGCCAGCTTAAATTCACGGCTAAACGTTCGACGTTCCATCGGAGCCTCCTTCCTGGCAGATCATTCTGACATAAAGTGACTCACTGTCTACCAACTTTGGGGAGCGTGAGGTTCCCGCTGAAGCGTCAGTGATGAAAACAGTCACCAATTTGCTGTTCAACATCAGAATCAGCACGCAATTCGGTGGGTCGGTGGTTCATTCCGTCGCAACGGGCAAGTTCTGTTTCTCGATAGTCCATAGAACGACTCTCTCGCGCTTATCGCTTGCCCAAACGGACATATGGGGGATATTACCAAAGTTGAAACGCAAAGATCCTAGTTTCGCTATTCCGCGGTGCGCTTTCCAATTGGCGTGTTCAGCCGCGCGGCTTTCCTTTTCAATTACGTCGAAAGCTATATCAAAATTCTCCAAACTTCCAAATGTCATCAGAAACGCAGGTTGAATCGCTTCAAGAAAAATGCGGTGGACCGGCAAACAGAGTTCGATTGCCGCTTTGAAGTTCGGGTGGTGTTCTAATCTGAGCGATCTCGTGAAGACCAAGTTGGAGGCGGGCATGTCTCGGGTATCAACACCGAGCATTTGGCAGAGAAGTTGAACCCTTCGTTGCAGCGGGGCTTGGCCCTTAGGCTGAAGGCGTCCGCCTGGAGTCCATTCCTCGTCTAAATATGCGTTGATTTCGGCTCGAGCAGAGTCCATCGATTCGCGTATTGTGACTTTTTCAGCACCCCCCGGATTCAATCCGAGCAAATAGACGGGGCCTGGGCGGAGAGTCGACGCGCCGGCGTAAAGAACCTTTCCAGGAGAGTCGAGAATACCAGCTTGGCGTAGATACTCTTCGGCGCGATCGAGCGAATCATGGTGCATTGAATGACTATCAACGGCTGGAATCATCGCCCATCATTCCGTTTGTCGGTTAGGATCAAGTTAAAAATAACTTCGGTGTTTGTCGCCGTTCGCGCCGGCGAGCGGAGATCGTTTGCGGAGAAAACGGCGACTTTTCTTGCATGGTCCTCACCTCGACGGTTCCCGCAGAGCGCCGTCGGCTCAATGGTGCCGAGCTATAATCTGGAAGTCATTCTTCACGCGGTTCTTAACCCCAAGCAGCGCTCGGTGAAATCCCTTTGATTGATCGTCCGATGCGAATGCTCAACGTACGTTGCTTTTTTTGGCGGCCTTCTGGCGTGCCGACTCGACTTCCGCCGCGTAATCATAAAACTCGCCGAACAGCTCGATGAATCGGTCCCGGGTTTCCGGTTCAAGCGACTCCAGCATTTGGTTTTCGACTTCCTTGCGGAGCTCTTTCAGGTCCGCTAAATACTCGCGACGCACCTCGTCGATAAGCTCCCTTGCCTCCTTTCTTTCTTTATCGGTCAAATCGACGTCGTGCAAAAGCGCTTCAGCCAGTGCGAATTCGTCCGATTGGGATTGTTCGCGGATGCGAATCTGTTTTGCCATTTGCTCGATACGGGCGGTTTGAAACGGTAGGAGCACTTCGCTTTTAGTTCTAGCGAGATATCTTGACTCGAGTTCATTCTGTTCGTCGCGCAGACGTTTCTCGAGCCGGTTGGCTTCGTCAAAATGCTCCTCGAATTTTAATATTCTCGTACGCGTCCACTGGGCTGTCTGGCGGCGTCTTAATTCATCGGCCTCGGCTGTCCAGGCTTCGACGAACGATCCCAATCGTTCGCGTTGATCCTCTATCAATGCGACTTGTTGGCGAAAGTACTTACCGATGTGACTATCCGAACTGGCAAGCGTGTGCAACAGTTTCGAAACTTGTGCCTGTTCGTACCGACTCCAATCTTCGTCGGTCCAATCGTGGGGATATTGGGCAAGAAGAAGCGACGGGACCATTATTCCCAATAGGGTGTAACAGATCATCGACATTGGTTTCATCACTCGCCTCCAACGCTATCTTTTACCCTTCAGTCGATCACCATCGGTTTCTGCGGCCGATTCTTCAGCTGATTCATTCAATGTTTCGTTAAGCTCGAACAATTCTGTTTCGAGATACATTTGGTCTACGTCCATACGATCGCCGAGAATTTCTTTCATCCCCGCCAGCAATTCTGACGGCAACTTCTGATTCAGCTTTTCCCATGCCTCGGACTTCAATTTCTGTCTTTCGACTTGATATTTTTTCAAGGCTTCGTAAGTCGCAAGTTCAAACCGTTTTTTTTCCTGCGAGCTCAGCTCAAATTTACAAATTCGAAGACACAAAGAGATAAGCTGGAAATTCTCGTCTCCGTACAGCTGGAACATCCGCTGCAACATAACTTGCTTGAATCGTTTTTGCTGGTGTGGAAGCAGAATTTCGTCGATCCTCTCTAGAAATTGCCGGGGCAGCTGTTCCCCAGATTTGTTCTCCAGTTCTTGCTGACGATTTTGCAGTTCATTTCGCTCCGCCACGTTTTCTGTCGTGCGAATTCTCTCCGGAATTACGACGTATGCTTCGATTTGTGCCCGTTCTATCTCGCGCTTCAATTTTGCGAACGATTTCGTCAACTCATCCCTCTGTTCGCCCGATATCGCCAGCTCATTCAAGAAATACTGGTTGTCAGGAAATTCAGTGCGTAAGATTCTGGACCAAAATCCGATGTCGATGCTGCCCGCCTGTGGACCGTCCGAATATTGTTGTGCGACTGCACCACAAATTGGAAAGCCGAAACTTGCGACAGCGATTGTGTAGAGCAATCTGGCTGCGGCAGGGATGATCGATCCCGGAGTCATGGTTGGATTCACGCCGATTTCTCGTTTGCCAGACGGGAGTTGCCAAGTTCGGCCCCTATTGTCACATGGATAGTCGATGGATGCAATGATTAAAAAATCTGCGACTCAAAATAGGTGCCAGCCACGATTGGCAGTGTCGCGGTTTTTCTTTATGTTTCGAAACCGTTGTCACCTTTTTGAAGTCGTTGACGCAGTTCATTTCTCGGCTGCGTCATCAGGCGATAGCGGTGTCTTCGCTTCTTCACCACACGAGGCTCGATTCGACCAGGACGGTTGCGTACGAGGCATGTCGAAATCCTCTCCAGCAGTTTCCGGAAGTGCTCCAGCTGTCGCTTGAGGTTTCGAATGTAAGCAATCTCCTGCCAGGTCGAGAGCACAAACTGACAGGCGCTGACATAGCTCAGCGCGCGTGGGTGGCGATGATGCAGTGCCACCGAATTGGCCAGCGTCACTCGAGTCAGATTGTATGCCAGCAGCGTCGTCCAAAATTCGCGATGCACCATTTCGGGTGACTTGCAGCGAACATGATGCAATTTCAAAACCGTTTTGATGTTCCGAAAATCCAACTCGGCATTCCACCTGAATGGGTACAGATCAGCAATGTCATCGTAGCTGACAGCCTGGTCTCCAGACTCCTGAGCCAACGTCGTAAGAATCACGAACGGATCCTGTTTGCGACCGGGAATATTGATTTGATACTTGATTCGCCGAACCACGATTTGTTCTGGCAGTCCCTCCCTTATAGAACTCCTGCGTGATCCACGAAGATCGAGCGGGCCGATACCAAATCATCAAGTGATCGTTGCGGCCCAGGCATTTGTGTTTGATCATCGAAGTGGCTCGCCATTCAACTTGGCGGAAGCAAACATCCACTCTAGCTTCATCAACGTTGCTACCAGCCAATAGCAACAGAAATAACGATCAGCCACAACGACATCTCCAATTCGAAAGAAGCTCAGCAACCGACGAAGCAAAGCTGTTTCGCCGGTTTCCTTACCCGCAAAGGGTCCGATCGCTGCCGCCAGCATGTGCCGCCGGTGCACGCGAGTCAATTCGTCGCGCACGATTGCCCGCAACCAGTAATAGAAATCAATGGGACGTTCTTCCAGGTACTGCGGGAGCCGGTTTGCGGCTTGGGCGAGGGCTTCTTGCAATACATCCGACGGGTCGACTCGGGCCGAGAGGCGAGGGTCGAGGAAAACGTTAATCACCTGGCGCAAACGGTTGCGATACCTCATCATCAGGCTATCGCCGGCCGCGATATCGCCTCGTTGTGCCAAGTCCAGTAGATTATCGGTATCGCCAGTTTGCATTGTTGGTTTTTACCTTCCAATCCATATCCAGCAATATACCGAAAGATGAGGCGCGGAATCTGCAAAAATTGGCAAAAAGGTGCCAATTTCGTGTGTAAACGGACTAACGCAGCCTGCCATTTCAACCCGGACTGCAATTCCCGAAGTCGCGGGATTTCGCAGTAGCTTGTAGTCATCGGGGTCACTCGTCACCTAATTTCAAGGCAGCGAGGCGTCGTTCGCGTTTGGAAAGTCTCGGTTCGGCGTTAGCGATAACGTCAAAGGAATCGCTTCTACCATCCCAACGCGACCCCGCCTCTGCCCAAGAATGGTTCCCTTCCGGAAAAACGGTGACCTTCTTTAACCCCAGCAAGGGATCGGCAAGGATTTCTGGGTCTCGCGCGAACATATATTGTCGCGCTGTCAGCCTGGGACATGTCAGCCTGGGACAGGCTGACCTACAGTAGGTCCGTCTGTCCACAGTAGGTCCGTCTGTCCCAGACGGACAACAGAGCCCTGTCCCGAACGGACAACAACACATTGGTCCCAGACGGACACTGGAACTACACGGACATTTGATCAGGTGAGCAGTTACTTGTGCACTTTGCACCATCAGAAGATAATTCGAGTCCCGCTCGATCGTCTCACATGGCTAGAGGGGTTCCACTCGAATTACCGGTGTAGCCTGGCAAAACAATTCAAAATGAAAAAAGACGATATCGATTTCTTTGATTCCAAGGCCGAATGCTCCGTCGTCCAACGCAGACTGCCGCATTGGATGCAATCGGGAACGCTTTGCTTTGTTACGTGGCGCGCGGCTGACTCCCTCCCCGATGCCGTGCTTCAGAGAATCGATAAAGAAATCGCCGAATTGCTCCGCCGATTTGATCTCGACCCGCTAACCCAGTAGAAAAACGAGTTGAGCGAGCGATCCCCTACAAACCGAGCCAATTTTCATCAGGAGCTGCTGATCACTCGTGACAAATATCTGGATGAAGGTCACGGTCGATGTTTGCTCGCCAATCAGGAATGTGCGATCGAGGTCGAACAGTCGCTACTGCATTTCGACAACGAACGATACTTTATGACGGATATCGTCGTCATGCCAAACCACGTTCACTTTATCGCGGCATTTCGTGATGAACAAACGTTCTTGAAACAGTGTACGGATTGGAAGCGTTACACGGCCAGGCAGATCAATCGGTTGTGTCATTGTAAAGGCCAGTTTTGGCAGGTGGACCAGTTCGATCACCTGATCCGTCTCGCAGGTGCTTTTGACTACTTTCGTAAGTACATTTTCGAAAACCCTAAAAACGCTGGTTTAAATGTCGGACAGTTTCGGCATTTTTCCAAAGAGATGTAGCGCGTGTTAGCCATTGTTAGCTTTGTCATCCTTTGTCAGCCTGGGACAGGCTGACCTACAGTAGGTCCGTCTGTCCACAGTAGGTCCGTCTGTCCCAGACGGACAACAGAGCGCTGTCCAAGTGAACTTCATTCGCCTGCGCCATCCTATCTTGCTGCGGTTTTTGGAGAGGCGGACAAGGGGGAGGGGCTGGAAGCGGCTTGCTCACAGGTCCCCCTGCCGCACAAGACCCGCTCGGCTAAGACGTATCCACCGGCGATCCACAGCCAAAACCACGGTAATCGACCAGCGGTTCAGTGCTCCCGCTTTCTTGTTTCGCCGCAGGCAAAGCATGCCCCGCAAATATTCCGGGGCATGATTACGCAGCCCATCCGCAACGTGAGCCCCGCCGCACTTTTGGTCATGGCAGGATTTCGGGAACCAGCAATATCAAACGTCGCAGGGTCGTGCCGTCGGAAAGCTCAAGATTAGAAATTCCCATCAGCCAACCGAAGCCCGATCACGGGCTAGGTAAGAATGGCGTCAAAATAACAGCCCATAGTGGACCATTCTCAACCAGCCGCATGCGGCAAACGAGCGTTGGAAACCCGGTTGAATCCCTTTCGCCAATAGCTGGACAATCTCGGTCAAAGTTTGCCCATTCATCAAACAAGGGGTCGAGGGGGTCGATAAGGTCCCGGAGATTCCAGAGTTGCGCCGCAACATCTTGGTTGCCAGTGTGACTTAGTGAAATGTCAGTTCCAATATTTATGGCAACGTCGGAATCGAGATTAATTAAATGCCCGCCGGCCCAAACACCAATCCAATTTCCGCTTTGGAGAATTATCTCTGGTCCAGTTCCGGTCCAGGTATCGAAGCGAAATGCCTTGTATTTACCCTTGTCATACCATCTTCCGCAAACATAGCCGACATCATTGAGGCCACCAATGGCACCGTTTTTCACAGTAAATGTGTCCATCGTGCTGTTGGGGTCAAAGTAAAATGCAGTGTTTCCATCTGCGAGCATGCCTGCAACTTGGCCAAGATTATTTAGAGACCCGTCCAAAGATACATTCAATCCAAGCTCCGCATTAACGCCGCTTTCCAACCACGGGTTATACAAAAAGTAGTCTTGCGTTCCATCCGGACGATCGTATATCCCGAGAACATCGCCGTTCGAATTAATATCCGTTGCGTATGACCGAGTCCCAAAATCCGTAAGCACGATCAAATTCCATGTATTCGGATCGGAGTTCAAGAAGGTCTCTAGCACGAAGCCCTTGCGAGCTGTAGTATTACCCAAATCGCGCAACGCACCCACCACATTCCCGTCTTCATTCACATCCCATGCGGAACTGAATACCCAGCCAGGCAACAGATCTTGCAGCTTTCCAAAAATGATCGAATCATCGTTCAGGTCAAAAATACGTTGTGCCGTGGGATCACCCGCTGGAGCAAAGACTTCTCTACTGTCATAGACAAACGCTCTACCCGAATTCCCTCCCACAACGACTCCTGTGCCATTTATGGACCGAGGAATCATTGGTGTTGCCAAAGGCACCAAGTGAATTGAGTAATTAATCGGAACGCTGGCTGGCGGATCATCTCCGCCGCCTCCGCCGCCACCGTTCCCGCCGCCCTTTCCGTTTCCTTGAGCAAGTGCCTGTCCAGCCGCAAAGAATGTGACAACGAACATTGCCAAAATCGTTAGTGTGAGTTTGTAACCGCCATGGAACATTGATTGGTCCTTTTTGTTTGTTGCGGTCTGCGTTAGAATAAGGATGTCCAACCAAAAGCGCGCAGACCTTGCGCCTTTAGGTGGTAGTCACCCGGTGAGCAGGTGTTTCGAAGCGTCTATCTCACCGGGTGCGTTTTTTCAATTGATAATTCAATGCCCAATAACTCAGTGAATGTTTGAATTGCCTCAGCGTGCTCCGTCACCTACGATAGTGGCCGGGCATTGCCGACGGCTTAACTGGGCACAGTCAATCAGGATTTACCTCCTTTGTCCGGGGTGGATTTTCTCCTTTTAGCGCTGCCTCATATTCGTCGAGCCGTTGCTCAGCGTCAGCGCGCTGGAAGTCGTCGTCTGGGATTAGCGAAACAGCTTGCTTTTGCGTTTCGACGGCCGCAGCTGTGTTGCCGGTTTTGTGCTGGGCCAGCGCGAGGGTGTCAAGCAAGGACCACGAAGCGCCGCCGCCCATGGCTTCCCGCAGGTCGCAGGCACGCTGGGCGTAATCGAGGGCACGCCCGGGATCGTGGATTTCCTCGATCTCGCGCGTCAGCACCCATGCGACTAAATGAAGGGGTATCGCGCTGGCGTCCGGTCCCTCGATCTGTGGTGCGAGATGTCCTAACAGATCGCGTAATACTGGGAGCGCATCGTTTGTCCGACCGAGTTCGAGATAGGCCGCCGCCAGCCCATGCATCGCGAAGCCTGTCCACGGGTGCTGCATGCCCAGCACACGCCGCTTGATGGGCAGACTGGTCTCGAGCATCGCTGCAGCCTCCTCGTGCCGCCCCTGGTTCGTGTACAAGTTCGCCAGGTTGCCCATGGACGCCAACGTGTCCGGGTGCTCCTCACCCAGCACCCGTTTTCGAATCTCCAGCGTCTTCAGGGACAGCGGCTCGGCATCGGCGTAACGGGCCTGCTGCTTGTATAGGATCGCCAGGTTGTTCATGGAATCCAGCGTGCTCGGGTGCTCCTCGCCCAGCACACGCTTCCTGATCTCCAGCGTTTTCAGAAACAGCGGCTCGGACTCGGCGTACCGCCCCTGATCCATGTACACAATGGCCAGGCTGTTCATGGACCCCAGCGTGCTCGGGTGCTCCTCGCCGAGCACACGCGTTCTGATCTCCAGCGTCTTGAGGAACAGCGGCTCGGACTCAGCGTACCGCCCCTGGTTCAGGTACAGGCCCGCCAGGTTGTGCATGGACTTCAGCGCGTCTGGGTGCTCCTCGCCCAGCACGCGTTTTCGAATCTCCAGCGTCTTGAGGCATAGCGGCTCGGCCTTGGCGTAGCGGCCCTGACTCAGGTACACCATGGCCAGGTTGTGGATGGCACTCAGCGTGTTCGGGTGTTCCTCGCCCTGGACGCGCTTCCGAATCTCCAGCGTCTTAAGGTACAGTGGCTCGGCATCGGCGTACCGCCCCTGGGCCTCGTACAGCGTCGCCAGATTGTTCATGGAACCCAGCGTGCTCGGGTGCTCCTCGCCCAGCACGCGTTTGCTGATCTCCAGCCTCTTGAGGTACAGCGGCTCGGCATCCGCGTACCGACCTTGAGCCTCGTACAGCGTCGCCAGATTGTGCATGAAAGCCAGCGTGTGCGGGTGCTCCTCACTCAGCACGCGTTTTTGAATTTCCAGCCCCTTAAGGAGCAGCGGCTCGGCCTCGGCGTACCGGCCTTGGTTCAGGTACAGCGTCGCCAGGTTCGCCATGGACGCCAGCGTGTCCGAGTGCTCCTCGCCCAGCACGCGTTTTCGAATCTCCAAAGTCTTGAGGTACCGCGGCTCGGCATCCGCGTACCGACCCTGAGCTAGGTACAGGTTCGCCAGGCTGTTCATAGAGGTAAGCGTGTCGGAATGTTCCTCGCCAAGCAGACGCCGCCTAATATCCAGCGCCAGCGGCAGATGCTCCTCGGCCTGGGGGTACAGCCCGAGGCGGCGATATACATCGCCCACGACGTTGTGCAACTCGGCCGCGATCAATTCATCGGTGACCTCGCCCTTGGCCAGGCGCGCGGCGGCATCATCCAGTAGGCCCTTGAGCAGCGTGGTGTCGGCGCCCTGCGCCTCCTCCGGGGTCACGCTCGTGAGCATCTCCGTCATCAGCCGCTTGATCTCGGTGGCCCGCGCCAGCTCGCGCTCGGCCACGCGCTTTTGTTCTTGGGCAACATTTCTTTGTTCTCGGGCGATATTTCGCTCGCCAAGCACGATCACGGTCGAAACTACCGAGGCGATTAGCAGAACACCCAGCACGGCAATCGACGCCCATGCAGCAACGGTATTGCGGCGAGTCCACTTGTTGAGCCGCTGGATGATGGTTGGCCGCTTGGCCAGTATGGGCTTCTGATCGAGATAACACTGCAGATCGTCTGCCAACTGCTGAGCTGTGTCGTACCGATCATTTGGGTTTTTTTCGATCGCCTTCAGCACGATCGTTTCCAAGTCGAGCGAGATGCTGGGGTTGAACTTGCCAGGCGTCGTTGGTTCTTCGAATGAAATCTGTCGGATCAGTTCGGCCTTGTTGTCACCCGACCACATCGGCTGCAAGGTGATGAGCTCATACAGCGTTACACCCAACGAATACACGTCGGTGCGATGATCGACGATCACGCGGTTGGCTAGTACCTGCTCGGGACTCATGTAGCGCAGCGTCCCCAGCAAATCACCGGTCATCGTCACACCAGCGCCCGTCTCGATCCGCGCCAAGCCAAAGTCGGTGACGTACAGCGTACCGTGAGCATCGAGCAACAAATTGCCGGGCTTGACGTCGCGGTGAACAATGCCGTGATCGTGGGCGTGCTGCAAGGCCTCGGCCGCTTGCTTGATCAGCAGCGCCACGTTGCGGAAATAGGTCGAATCGCCGAACTGGCGGACGGTCGTCGAGCGGCCGAGGGCCACTGTCTCGGCCACGGTTTCATCGAGCCTGTCAACTTCGGCTGGCTCGACCCCCTCACGCTCCTCGAACCCCTCACCCTGGTCCGGAAAAGGGGTCAGGACTCTTTTGCCAGAACGGCCCTCCGGGTGCTGCGCACAAAAGAGTCCTGACCCCTTTTCCTCCGCAAGGTTTGTTTGGGTGAGACGGCTAGCGAATGACAGTCCATCAGTTGTTTGTTTTTCCATATCGGAGACGGCCTGAGCCAGCGCTTCCCCGCTGAGCCGCTGGTCCTGCTCGGTTCGGTTTCGCAGCTCCTTAATCACCGCTGCCAGAGACTGGCCGTGGATCAACTGCATCGCGTAAAAGTGAATCCCACGCTCTTCGCCGATCGCGTAAACGGACACGATGTGCGGATGGTCCAGCGTGGCGATCGCGGCGACCTCGTTCTTGAATCGCTGAATCGCCCGGCGATCGACCAGCGACGCGAACGGCAACATCTTCAGCGCCACCCTGCGGGGAATCGACAACTGCTGCGCTTCGTACACCACCCCCATTCCGCCCCGGGCGATCTGCCGAATCAGGCGAAAATCGCCTAGCGTCTGATTATCCGAATGGACTTCGGTTGAAAGAGCTCCCTCCAGTGAATTAATCGCCAACAACGTCGGGAACAAATTCCGCAGTTGATCAGCCAGTTCCGGAAAACGACTGGCCAGTTGTTCGACGTCTACAGACTCGCCGGCATGCAGCTGGGCGCATACCTCGTCAACCAAATCGTCCAATGCCGCGTCGTCGACTTGTTTTGGTTTTGAGATCATCAATCGGTTCCTACGATATGGGCGAGTTTCTGCAGCGCTCGCCGGATGCGTGACTTGGCAGCGGTTTCGGTGATTCCCAGCACCTCGGTGATTTCCTTGGTGCTCAGTTGTTCAACACACCGCATCAACACGATATCGCGGTCTGACGGCGACAACGTTTCCAGTCCCTGCTTGACGCGGTGCATGGCCTCCTGCAAGTCCAGGCGTTGGCTTGCCGACGTTTGACTGGAGATCAGTTGGTTGGCTAAATGCATTGCCGATGTGTCCGAGACAGGCCCTGGAAACTGTTCTTCTTTATAGACCGATCGCCGCTGAGCGCGAACGTGTCGGCGATGAGTGTCTATCAACGCTTCGCGGACGATCGCCCGCAACCACGGGTAAAAGGCGATCTGACGAGTTTCCAGGTAATCCGACAGCCGACCAGCGGCACAAGCCATGGCCTCCTGAAGTACATCCGAGGAGTCAATGCGAGCCGATAATCTGGGGTCCAGATACAACGTAATCATGTGTCGCAATTGTTCTTGGTGCCGCATCAACAGGTGCTGCCGAGCCATCGAGTCGCCAGCATGTGCCAACGTCAACAATTGGTCTGTGTCCGGTTCGGTCATGATTTTGCTAAACGTTTCACACGGCGGACTGTGTTCGGCTTTTTATCTTCGGGGGCAGGTTCGTTTACGCATTTGCCATCCCGTTAACCACTCGTAAAACAGGCGCAAAACGCGTCACTCCCCCAAGGCTCGTGAATAGTTACACCTGTCTGGCGAATAGTCCTGTTCTGAGGGAGGCTTGCCCGGCTGAATATTATCCCGCAACTGAAAGCAGAAGGGCGCACGAAAACTTTGAAAAACAGGCCAATTAATATTAATATAGTCGCCCTGTCTGCCGCGAGCGACCAGGTAGCGATAGAGTCAATGCACCGAAAAACACCTGTTTTCTCGGTTTTTAAGCCAACTAACACGCGAAACCGACATCGATGAACAACTCGCCAAACGCGTTTAGCGACTTAGAGGCCGGCGCCTAATTCTGCAGGGGGCCGCACGCAGCGGAGCTGAATGAGAGGCGGGATGCGCCAACCGGGTATTTTAGCCAATTTCGCGAAAATGGAAATTTTTTTTCCGAATCGATTTTGTCGCGCCTGCGGGATTAGTGACTAGGGTCCTGACATCCAGGACCTCTCCCGGATTGGCGATGCCCATTTCGGATCTATCGTCGCTCGAACATTCGGGGCTGGTTCGTTCACAAGTCAATCGGACGTCGTGAGTCGATCGGCCGTCGTGTCGCCCCGGGTGTAAACGGTTATTCATTTCTCATTTACGGAGGGTCACACTTATGCTGAATGTTTCAAAGGCGGCTTTGGTCGCTGCGGCGGTTTTGGTCGGGGAGATTTGTGGTAGAAGGCGGGACGGGCCGATGAGTGACGCGGGAAGTGGGCAGGGCAAACATGGAGGGGCAGCGAGTTTTGTTTTTCATTACATCAAACGCGAGGAGTATTGACATGTTAAATCTACAGACCATTGTTCGAGTTTCAGTTTGCCTGGCGGTATTTGCCATGTTGGCGGCGCCCGAAACGAGTGAGGCTCAAGTCCAAAAGCCGTTTCGAATCACGGGCGCCGGTATCGCTCCAGACGGTCTGCCGTTGCCCGGTCAAGGGTTTGGCTTTCACTGGATCGTCGGTGAGGCGACACATCTGGGTCAACATTACGGTGAAGGGAGTGTCCGGATAGATTCGGCCACAGGGAATCCTGATGGAACGATCACCGGGGAGTTTGGCAGCGGCGACCCGTTTGTGTTCTACGCCGCCAATGGCGACCAATTGCTCTGTTACTACGGCCGCACGGATTTCGGAGCCAGCCAGCCCGGGAATTTCATTTTGACGATTGTGGATGTCTTGCCCAGCGGCGAACTGGTTGTCGAGGCCCAATGGATTGCGGAATTTGTGGTGCAACCCGATGACAGTACAGGCCGATTCGCGGGCGCGACAGGGAGTTGGGTGATGTACGCTTTTTCCAAGCCGTTCGTACTTGGCTCAACCGATCCTGTCGAATACTGGTGGGAAGGAAACGGCTCGATAACATTTCAACAGTAATTGGCGGCCTACTGTAGGTCCGCCTGTCCCCAGGCCGACACTTTTTCCTCAGGCTGACACTTTGACCTGAACGCATCATCTGCCGCTGGGGACAGCGGCAGCTACTGTAGGTCAGCCTGTCCCAGGCTGACACTTTAACCTGAACGCACCATCTGCCGCTGGGGACAGCGGCACCTACTGTAGGTCAGCCTGTCCCAGGCTGACACTTTGACCTGAACGATCGTCTGTCCGTTGGTTCCGTATCCAACTGTGGAAAGGTAATGTTGTCTTTAATCGGGCGGGTGAGCCCAAATCGCTAACTCGGTGACTCACCCGCCCTGTGAACGCGACACCTGAGCGAACCGTTCGCGCGCTCAACGTACGTCGCTTTTTAATTGTACCGCGAACGACGAGGAATCTCCATTATGAAATTGAAAACTCGAGTTCGAAACGACCTGTTCCTGGTCGCGGCAATTGCGTTCGCGGTCGTCATCTCAACCCCGCATATGGCTCGGGCCCAACAAGCCTCGTTCCAGGGGCTAGGTGGCCTGACCGAACAGGCCCCGGATGGCATGACCATCGGCTTTTTCAGCCGGGCTTTGGGTGTGTCGGCAGATGGCAGTACCGTGGTTGGGGAGAGCACAGACTCCGACCTTCGCATTCAAGCATTCCGTTGGACGACAGACGGTGGCATGCAGAACCTGGGTGGGGGCGGCTTCCATGAGAGCGTGGCTAATGGTACGTCGGCCAATGGCAATACTGTGGTTGGTCAGGGCCGCCCCGGCATTTCGGGCTTTAAATTAGGTGCAGAAGCATTCCGTTGGACGTCCGACGGCGGCATGCAGGGCCTTGGTGTCCTGCCCGGCGACTATCTCAGCGTCGCTTATGCTACGTCCGCCAATGGCGAAACCGTGGTTGGTTACAGCCGGGACGACTCTGGCTTTTCCGACGTTGGCTTTCAAGCATTTCGTTGGACGACAGACGGCAGTCCCATGCAGGGCCTGGGTTTCCTGGACGGCGCCGAAACCCGGTTTAGCAAGGCTTATGCTACGTCGGCCAATGGCAATACCGTGGTTGGAGAGAGCAGCCCCCCCAAAACCTTGGGCTTAAAAAAAGAAGCATTCTGTTGGACGTCAGACGGCGGCATGCAGGGCCTGGGTGTCCTGACCGGCGGCCATCTCAGCGTGGCTTTGGATGTATCGGCCAATGGCGAAACCGTGGTTGGTTTTAGCGACTCCGACGTTGGCGAACAAGCATTCCGTTGGACGCCAAGCGGCGGCATGAAGGGCCTGGGTGACGGCCGCTACAAAACTTTTAGTGTGGCTTTTGGTGTGTCGGCCGATGGAGGCGTTGTGGTTGGAAGATTCCGCAGCCGTTGGGGTGATGAGGCATTTATCTGGGATTCTACGTCCGGCATGCGGTCGCTGCAAGACGTACTCGTTGTAGATTACGGATTGGTAGATCACGGATTGGAAAAGGACCTGCTGGCGGGCTCATGGACATTATTGGAAGCAACAGGTATTTCCGACGACGGCCGTGTAATTGTCGGCTATGGTCTCAATCCACAAGGAAACACGGAAGCCTGGCGGGCAGTATTGGGGCCCGCAAATACCGGGCCCACCGCTGCTTGCCCGAAATCGGTCAGCGAAGAATGCGTTAACGGCGGGGCACGCGTCCTGTTGAGCGCTGAAGTTTTTGACGCCGATGGCGATACGTTAACCGTCCAGTGGCACATCACCTATCCCGATGGCAGCACCACGACGGTCAACGACCTGGTCACTTTCGCAAACCCGCCGGCGCCGGTTACGATCGACCTGGCCGATCACGACTTCTTTCCCCACGGCGAGAGTCGGGTGACGCTGCGCGTCAGCGATGGAATTGCCGAAGCTGAATGCTGCAGTCCGATCAGCATCACAGTCGAGGACACCACCGCCCCCGTTATCATGACCATGATGGAACTGATCGAGGTCGGCAACGATCCGGGGAAGTGCTTTGCCACAGTGGACCTGGATTCACCGGAATCGCCGTATCGCCCGGTTTTCTCAGATTTGTGCAGCCCCAACGTATCTGCGCAACACGATGCACCGGCGACGTTCCCGATCGGTGAAACGATCATGAACTGGACGGTGGACGATGGCCATGGAAATCTGCTGTATGTTTCCCAAACGGTCATCGTCTCCGATACTGAGGCTCCCACGGGAGAGGCGCCGGCCGACCTGGTGATTGGGCACGACCCGGGCGAGTGTGTTGCGACGTTGGTTGATTTGGGGACGCCAATTGTCTCCGACAACTGTGGAGTTGATTCGATCACCAATGACGCTCCCGCAGCATTCCCACTTGGGGAAACCGAAGTCACCTGGTATGTCTCCGACGCCGCGGGAAACACGATTATCTTGACTCAACGTGTGACGGTGACGAACGCCGACCCGATTGCCGATGCCGGTCCGGATCAGGTGCATGAATGCAGTACCGCCAGTGGTCACGAAGTGACACTGAACGGCACCGCGTCCTGGGACCCTGACGTCGGCGATGTGCTCAGCTACCGCTGGGAAGCCGTAGACATCACCTTTGATGATCCCGAAAGTCCGACGCCGACGGCGATGTTCCCGCTTGGTTCGTGGACCGTGCAATTAACGGTTACGGATCAATGTGGTGGCTGGTCGTCAACCGACTTGTTGGTGATTGTGCAGGACACGACCGCACCGCAGATTCAAGCCGCCGTGGTCGACAAACCCGTATTGTGGCCGCCGAATCACGACATGATTCCGGTTGAGCTGGACTTGCTGGTCAGCGATAACTGTGCGTCCCCGGAAAACTTGTTTGTGTATTGCGAGGTGGACAGCAATGAACTCGACGATGGAACCGGCGATGGCGCGTTTACCGGTGACGTCAATTTCGCGGATGGCTATTCGCAGCCCGTGGAAGTTGACCTCGTCTACAACGCGGACACCGGGCGGTGGGAAGGCTTGCTGCATCTGCGAGCCGAGCGTGACGGCAGCGGTGATGGGCGGAAGTACTCCATTCGATGCATCGCCATGGATGCCTCCGGCAACGCCACATACGCCACCGTTTGCGTGACGGTCCCTAAGAGCATGGGCAGGAAATAACAACTCGCACTGAAGACGATCTCGTGACCCCGGCCCATGTGATTCGTTCGCATGGGACCGGGGTTTTTTTGGTGAGGGACGGGACGGGTGCCGCCGCAGTTTCGAACTCCTCGAACCGCGGGTCAGGTATCTCCGAGCTTCCCAAGTACCTTCTAAACCGGGTTCGCCGCTGCCGAATCGGTGTGATTGCTTACGGCGATATCGATCGTGTGCGGAGATTGAAAAGGCCGTGTGCAGGCCGAGTGCGAATAAGGCTGTTTGAAGAACAATTTATCCTACCACGCACCCAACGCGACCCCGCCTCTGCCCAAGAATGGTTCCTTTCCGTAAAAACGGTGACCTTCTTTAACCCCAGCAAGGGATCGGCAAGGATTTCTGGGTCTCGCGCGAACATATATAGTCGCCCTGTCAGCCTGGGACAGGCTGACCTACAGTAGGTCCGCCTGTCTACAGTAGGTCCGTCTGTCCCAGACGGACAACAGGGCCCAGTCCCAGACGGACAAGAATCATTTTGCGCGTTCCAAGGTGAACTTCATTTACACGTCCGCTTTAATCGCGGAACGGATTTACTCTCGAAATCCAGACGATGGCGACCCAATGGCGGGGGTGTTGATTTACACGTCGGCTCCCGACAGCGAAGGGACGTTGCGTGGCCTTTGCGCGTTGGGAGAACCGGACAAACTGAACCGCCACATCAAGCGGGCTCTGGATAAGTTGAGCCTGGGGTCTTCGCGGGGTCAGGCCTTGTTTTTGGTCCTCCCGGGGTCAGACCTTGTTTTTTGTTTTTGAGGGTAGGACGTAGGACAGAGGGAGAGGTAGGACAATGGTTTTTTGTGACAGGAAAAAAACTTGGTACCTGTCAGGTTGATTTTGGGAAACTGTGTGCGTGGTTGGCTTGATTTTGATTTGAGCTTGAGCAATGTAGTGGCCTGAAACACGAGCGCGCAGCGCCAGCAATTGAATCAAAACCGTTCAACAAAGACAGTGCCATTCGTGCAACCCACGAATGGTACCACCCACGAATGGCACTGTCTTCAAAATTTCGCACTGCTCTCCGTGCTCGCTTGACCCCAAAACACCACGTGCAACAATAGTGCCTATACCGGCCAAATGCGATTGCCCTGGGCCCTGATGAGGTGAGAAATCAGGCCTGGTAACGTTGATTGGTTTCAGTTCCCTTGAACTCGGCACCGGGAGGCGAATGATGTGTTGTTACCAGTATGTCGCGGCCGCTCTACCGATCGTCCTGTGGTTGCTTGCAGGGACCGGGTTCGCAGGGACCAGGTTTGCCGTCGCCGGCGATCAAGATCGACCCCTCAACGTGGTGTTGATTCTCGTCGATGACCTCGGCTTCATGGACATCGGCGCGAACAACCCGGAGACGTTTTATGAAACGCCCCATGTGGATCGGCTCGCGGCGTCAGGCATGCGGTTCACCGCCGGGTACGGCGTCAACCCGGTCTGTTCGCCAACGCGACTGGGGATCGTGACCGGTCAGTATCCGTCGCGATACGACGCGACCAATTTCTTTTGCGGTCAACGCACCGCGCGATTTGAACCAGCCGAACTCAACTGTTACATGCCGACCGATCTGCTGACGTTGGGCGAAGTGTTTCAACAGGCGGATTACACGACGTTCTTCGCCGGCAAGTGGCATCTGGGCCCCGAGCCGGAGCATTGGCCGGAGAACCGTGGGTTTGACATCAACCGGGGGGGCTGGCGGGCCGGCGCCCCGTATTATGCCGACGACACCGGCTACTTCTCACCGTATCGGAACCCGCGTTTGGACGACGGGCCGGATGGGGAGTATCTCACCGACCGGCTGACGCGGGAAACTGTGGTGTTCATCCGCGAGCACCGGGACCAGCCGTTCTTCGCGATGTTCTCGCTGTACCAAGTCCACACGCCGCTGCGCGCCCCGCAGGAACTCATCGACAAGTACCGCGCCAAAGCGGAAAAACTGGGGCTGGACGACCAGCCGGCGTTTTCCACCAATGAAGAGCAAGTCTGGCCCGATGCGGGCGCGAGGCGAACACGCATTCTTCAAAGCCATCCGGTCTACGCGGCGATGGTCGAGTCGATGGACCTCGCTGTCGGCGCCGTGCTCGACGAACTCGAGGCGCAAGGGCTGGCGGAGAACACCATCGTCGTGTTCACCAGCGACGACGGCGGGTTGGCCACAAGCGAAGGTCATCCAACGTCGAATAGACCGCTGCGCGGCGGCAAGGGATGGCTGTACGAAGGGGGCTTGCGGATACCTTTCATCATCCGCGCGCCAGGTGTGACTGAACCGGGCAGCACCTGCGACACGCCCGTGTTACACACCGACCTGTTCCCCACGTTGCTGGAACTGACCGGCCAGCCGTTGCGAGGCGACGATCACCTGGACGGCAGCTCGATCACGGCGTTGCTGCGGGGCGACGAGACAGCGTTTGACCGTGAGCGGCCGATGTACTGGCACTATCCGCACTATTCCAATCAAGGGGGTTTTCCCAGCGGGGCGATCCGCATCGGAGAGTGGAAACTAATCGAACGGTACGAGGACGGTCGAGTCCACTTGTACAACACCGACGAGGATCTGTCTGAACAGCGCGATCTCGCCGCCGCGCATCCGGAGCGGGTGGAATCGATGCGCCGGAAGCTTCACGAATGGTATCGCCAAGTGGACGCCAAGTTTTTGCGACGAGCCGCCGGTCCCGAGCCGTGGCGACCCGAATGATTAAATTAACAAACAGCAGCCATACCAACAGCCATGCAGGGCAACGCCGTAGCGTAATTATGAACTGAGGTTGAAGTTGGCGTATTTTTTCTTTTGTTTGTTGGTCGCAGCTCTGATGATCGGTTTTGTGG
>JBGTDM010000244.1:0-12388 GCA_041748315.1 Pirellulaceae bacterium | reverse complement strand
CCAATGAAAAACTGGAAATCGCCAAGCGTTATTTGATTCCCAAACAGATCAGGGAAAATGGAATAACCAAGGAACAATTTGCAATCACCGATGAGGTCGTGGTGGCGGTTATTCAAAGATACACTCGCGAGAGCGGAGTCCGGCAACTCGAGCGAGCCATGGGACGGCTTGCGCGCAAAGTGGCGCTCGGCGTTGCGACTGACGAACCCATCCCGAAGCTGACTGCTCATTCGCTAGAAGATCTGCTCGGTCGCCAAGTTCGTCGTGATACGGTCTATCGAGATAAGCTCCCCTTTGGTGTTGCCACTGGTTTGGCGTGGACCCAAACCGGTGGCGAAGTCTTGTACATCGAATCCGTATTATTGCCGGAGGGGGGGGGACTGGTTCTCACAGGGCAACTGGGCGACGTGATGCGCGAGTCAGCCAGGGCGGCGCAAAGCTACCTCTGGTCAAACGCTGAAAAGTTTGGAATTGATCCGGACAAATTCAAGAAGCATGGTTTACACCTTCATGTCCCTGCCGGTGCAATTCCAAAAGATGGCCCCTCCGCCGGAGTGACCATGATCACGGCCATGTCCTCTGTGTACACCGGTGTCCCCGCTCGAGCGGACACCGCGATGACGGGTGAAATCACATTAACGGGTGAAGTGCTGGCAATCGGCGGTGTGAAAGAGAAATGTTTGGCCGCTCATGCAGCAGGAATTCGCCGAATTGTACTCCCCAAAGATAATGAGTCAGACGCACGCGATATTCCAGACGACATTCGCAATCAGATTGAGATTTTTTTCGTAGAACATGTCGATCAACTGCTGCAATACACGCTCGATCCACATGGCGCGAGCAAGGGGAAAAAATTTCCCTCCACAACAGAAATGCCCTCGGTGGCAGCCACTCAATAATTTAGACTTCACGGGATGGCACGCACGGTTCCCAGATTGATGGGTTAGGCCGCATTTCTCACATGGAAAGCGTCGAGAGGGGCCATCTGCCGCTGGGGACAGCGGCAACTACAGTAGGTCGGCCTGTCCTCAGGCCGACACATCCTCAGGCCGACACTTTGACCTGAACGCACCGTTGCCCACAACACTGACATTTGCCCAACAATCGAGCGATCGCCAACGCAAAAGTCATAGTTGTGAGAAATGTGGGTTAGGCCGGGACAAGCCGCCGGTATCCATCTACCCGGTTGCGATCGTTCGGCACCCTTAGTCCTACAGCGCCGGCTCGATGCAAAGCTGTAGGCCAGCCGTTCCAGGCTGACTCCGTTTACCTGGTTTGTGCCAAACCGGGAAGATTGGGTCAGCCTGGAAAGGCTGACGTACATACCTTGCGCTGTAGAGTTCGGCGAGGAATGTCCAGCCGACGAGCCGCTTCTGAGATGTTGCCACCGCTGTCACTCAGCACGCGTTGGATATGCTGCCATTCTGCTTCGGCTAGTGACGGCTGGGGAATTTCGGCGTGCAACGGCTCGGGTTTGTGTTTGCTGATGTCCCGTTCATTTAACGCCATTAGCACGTCGTCGGCATCGGCCGGTTTAGGTACGTAATTGATGGCCCCCAGTTTCACCGCCTCGACGGCATTAGAGATGCTGCCGTAGCCCGTTAGCATGACTGTCTTCGTTTGCGGTGACTTTTCGCCAAGAGTTTTCAAAAACGTCAACCCGGATTTCCCCGGCATCTTTAAATCCAACACGCATAACTCGGGCGATTCCCTGACGACATGTTGTTCAGCTTCACTGACATCCACGGCCACAAGCACACGGTAACCCCTTGAAACGAAAGCCCGTTGCAACCGCTGCCGCAGAATTTCGTCGTCGTCAACCAGCAATATCGTTTTTTGCGCCATCCGAGTGATTCATTCGTAAGAGCTTAATCATTCATCCAGTGTTTTGATGGTACACCCATTCGGAGACGAGCCATTCTCGTTGATCGCTTCCGGATTTGAGCTTTTTCTCAGCCGATAGACATCGATCAATTTGCGAGTTTGCCATCTTCAAACATCGGCTTCTCATCCCATTGATTGCACCATGGATTGCAGCGTACGCCAACCCGTTATTGATTATACCAATTCAGGGATCGATTATGGGGAGTCATTTCCCGTTTCGGATCCAAATCATAGCATTTCATCTGGGATCGTTTGACCAGCATCTCGATAGATTCCAAGTGGGATCTGCGATGATTGCATGATGGCTTCGGTAGAATCAACGCCCCCTGGCCGACCTCGCCCGATTTCCCGGTGCCCTGCCCGATTACCCAATAACTCTGAGCTCACTGTTCTTACAGGCGTTAATGACAAATGGGTACAGCACAATCCTGTTCGCAAAACCTGGAGTGGTGGCGCGGGACGATCGTTCGACGCATTACACGTTTCTGTTGTCCTGAAAGGAGTACTGATAATTGCGCCTGGCATTTGGGATGTTAGAGATATACTTCTACGATTGTTCCACTTCCGACCGTCGACTTAAAATTGATTTTGCCACCCAGTCGCTCGATCACGTTGATTGCGAGGAAGACCCCAAGCCCCATTCCTTTACCAGGGGATTTGGTCGTAAAGAATGGCTCGCTGACTCGTTCCAGAGTTTCGGCGTTCATCCCGGGGCCATGATCGCGTATTTGCCAGTACGTACGGGTTGGAGTACCCGTTTGAGGGGCCCAAGGTGGGATGGCGTTGGACAGTGCGACTGCAATCGCTACTTTGCTGTGATCGGGTTCGACTTCGATCGCATTGTGAACCAACCCGCGCAAGGACTGGCTCAGTGCATCAAGGGGGACGACGAGTGGATGGAGAGCCGCATTGGGAGCAAACCCGATCGTGACTCGATCACGAAATTCTTCTGGCAACCCTTCGAGTACCTCAAGCCAAATTTGTTGAACGGTCACTTCTTGAGGAGACTCACCCACGGTTTGCCCGGCATGTCCGGCCATCCGGTCAAGAATCTTTCGGCAACGATCCACCTGGCTGCGGATGAGTTTGACATCTTCTACAACTTCGTCTTCGTTTGCTTTAGGTGAATTGACGACCATGGTCTCAAGATCTTTGGCAACAATAGCTATGGTGGACAACGGTGATGCCAGTTCGTGGGCTGCACCAGCCGCGAGCGTTCCAAGTGCTTCCAGTTTTTCCGCCCTGGCTTGTGCCTGTTGAGCCAGTCGCAAGTCATGTTCCTGATTACGAAGTGAACTGGTCAGTCGAACCATAAAATACGTAATCACACTGGAACAAGTGGCAAACGACACGAGTAGACCAACATGTTGGAGTGTTGGCCGCCCGGTCTCCCGGATCGACGCCAGGGAAATCCCAAAGCCGGGGTGCTGGATTTCCCAAAAATCGAGGAGCAACCAACCAAAACCGATGATACTAAACACATTGAGTGCCCACGCCCAGTTGCGGCTCAACACGACCGCCGAAAGCGACAGGTTTACAAAAAAGAAAAAACAAAACGGATTATTGACTCCACCCGTGACGAACAACAAAACGGTCAGTGAGATCATGTCCATGGTCATAATCAATCCCAATCGCAATTCCCAATGCTGGGGGGGGATGGAGACGAGCTCTTGATATTGACGGCGGATGAACCACAGATGCAACACGAGATTCGAGAATGCCGTTATACCTACAATGACCAATAAGGGGGGCCAGGGAATTTCGACCTTGAATAAAGTTACAGCAAAAACTACGGTGAGCACTTGCCCGACCACCGCGACCCAACGGAGCAGGATCAACCAGGAAGTGTTGAGCGAGTACCGATCGATGAAATTAGCCGTACGATGGTTCGTCATATTCTCCGCATGACTACCGAAAAATCCGAGTTCCCGAAGGTTTTGCGAGCAAACGGACATTGGCGCCATTGTCTATTGGGTCGCAACGTTTAGAATTTGTTATGGCGCAGTTTAATCTACGGCCCAACAAAATCTACCTATTAAGTCCGCAACAAGCTCCTTCAAAATCGTTCAGCCGACAATGTGTGGGACGGGATAAGCGGCGCAAAGTTAATTCTGCCGGCAGATGCGGTTAATCATGTATCGTCCTGATCCAATGGCTTGGAACTGGAGGTGCAATGGCCGCCGCAACTAAAATGTAGATGAGCTCATTCGTTTTTCGGAGCGACTTGACTTTTTCGAAGTTCAACCTTAATCGATCGTATTGGATGATGGCTACAGAATCAAGCTCGTCCGTTTTAGATGAGGGGCGTTCCAACGAGGACCCTCCCAAGAGCTTGATTGAGCGGGCTCCAAAATTGTCACAGCAAGGACTGGTCATCCTTATGATTGGGATGGCGTTGACTCCGATCATCACTGTATTTGCGATAAATTCAATTCTGCCACCGGTTTATCAAGGAAAACTCGACGCAAAAATATCCCTCCAGAATGTCCCTCCAGATTCGTTTTATCAGATGCCTCTCCAAAAACGGCCTGAGTTGGAATCCGCGGTAATTGTCGTGGAAAATATTAGCGATGTCGAGTGGACGCATTTCTATGTTCGAGTCAATCGGTATTACGATATATTTGACACGGAACCCTTTCCACCGGGAACCGCGCGAACTTACCGCTTAGATCGATTTGTGGCGCGCGTTGGTGCCGTGTTCGATATCCGGTATGTCCAGGTAAAGCATGTTGAGATTTATGCTCGAGTTCCAATTGGGGCTCGGCGAACCTATGAACAAAACTTTTGATGAGGTTTGTTTTGAATGGAAAAATAGTCATGATTACGGGCGTCAGTTCCGGAATTGGACAGGGTTTGGCTGCCAGATACTTGGATGAAGGCGCCCATGTCTACGGAATCAGCCGCCGCGATCCTGTTGGTTTCAGTTCCGCAGCACGGTTTCACAGTGTGTCTCTCGATTTAACTCGACATACAGAGGTGCCTTCGGTCATTACTGAACTGTTGGGTAGCAAGTTGGAACAACTGGATCTGGTTGTTTTAAACGCGGGAAGGCTGGGGGAAATTGCGGATATTGGCAGCACCTCTTTGGAGTCACTGAAGGATTTAATGGATGTAAATGTTTGGGCCAATAAAACATTGCTGGATACCCTGTTGACTCAATACAAGATTCGCCAAGTGATCGCGATTTCCTCTGGGGCTGCGGTCAATGGCAACCGTGGTTGGAACGGTTATTCGATTTCCAAAGCCGCATTGAACATGTTGGTTAGTCTGTACGCGGCGGAGTATCCGGAAACGCATTTTGCAGCCGTTGCGCCTGGATTGGTCGACACGGCAATGCAAGAGTATCTTTGCAATTTGCCACACGATGACCGATTTCCATCAATAGACCGTTTGCGTGTCGCGCGAGGCACTCATGAAATGCCGACCCCAACGCAACTTGCACCGCGCCTGATTGCCCTGTTTAATCAAATTCCTACGAGAATTGAAAGCGGGGATTTCGTCGACCTTCGAAATCTACCCGAGCAGTTCAGTGTCAGTGAAAGGGATGCGATGGTCGCCAAATTCTAGAGCGAAGATTCCGAGCGAAAGCTGCCCTATTCCGTCCGTCGTACTAAAGTAACTATTTCTCCCACGTTTTTGTCGGCTTGCCTGTTCCATGACCTCAATCCTAGTCGTCGACGACTGCGCCATTGATCGCCGGCTGATTGGGCATATCCTGGGTCACGACAAATCCTGGCGGTTACAATTCGCAGAGGATGGCGATCAAGCCATCGAACTGTTGTCGCACACTGCCTTTGACCTGGTCGTCAGCGACCTGCAGATGCCTCACGTCGATGGGTTGGAATTGGTGAAGTTCATCCGCAGTCAAAAGCCTCAATTGCCAATCGTCCTGGTGACTTCACAGGGGAGCCAGGAAATTGCGGTTGCGGCGTTAAGGCACGGCGCAACAAATTATTCGCCAAAATCAAAATTGAGTCGAGATCTGTTTGCCACCGCAAAACATGTACTCGAAATTTCCGAACAAGTGAAAGAGCATTCGGGAACTGGCAAATCCGAGCAAACTCGATTTTGCTACGTACTGGAAAATGATGCCGAGATGGTCGTGCCGTTAATTGCAACCCTTGAGGAGAACTTACCTAGTTGGACGGAAGCCGACCGGCTGAGAATTGGCATGGCAATCAATGAAGCGGTTACCAATGCAATCATTCATGGCAACCTGGAGGTCGACTCCGGCCTCAAAGATGAGGATGAAGAACTGTTTTATCATCTGACGGCCGAGCGGCAGTTCCAGTCACCCTACGCAGAGCGGCGAGTTCGATTGGATGCCGAGTTCACGGATGACAGGATCATCGTCGCAGTCACTGATCAAGGTCCGGGATTCGACCCTAACGCCATAGACGACCCTTGCCGCCAGGAAAATATCGAACGGCTGAGTGGTCGTGGACTGCTATTGATTCGATCGTTTATGGATTCCGTCGAGCACAATTCCTGTGGTAATTGTATCTCGATGATAAAAAATCGCGGCGCTCACTGAACGAGCAAGCTTTGGTTTAGGTCCCTGACCTGAGTGACTTGGAGTGACCCAGCCGAGGAATGGTCGATCCGCTGCTACCGATTCTCAAAAGGCAGCAAAAACCCTATAACTTAATCCTACAGCGCAAGGTATGTACGTCAGCCTTTCCAGGCTGACCCAATCCTTCCGGTTTGGCACAAACCAGGTAAACGGCGTCAGCCTGGAAAGGCTGGCCTACAGCTTTGCATCGAGCCGGCGCTGTAGGATTAAGCGAGGTTCGAAGCCGCATTCCTGGCGTCGTATCATGTCGCAAATGCCAAGATCGGTATCCCTTGTAGGACGCAAGATTTTTTAACTTTTCTGTTACACGGAACAATCTGAATACCCACCATGGCTCGATTTTTCAGTCTCGAAGGGTCCTTGCCTTGAGTCGGCATAACCTGGAATGTTTGATTGATGTGGGGTCGTACGGTCTCTTCTGGACACCACAATCGTTTTAATGATAATTTGATTTTTCACCGACGCTCATCAATTCAAGATGTCACATCATTCCTCTCGCAACAGATACATTGAACTTCTGCAACGATATTCGATCCCTTTGATCCTGGGTGTCGTCGCCGCATTGGTGATGGCAAACGTCGATTATGATCTCTATGATCGGATCGTCCATGGAACTTACTCATTCGTTTCGAGCGAACCGTATGTTCCTCATCATGGCGCCGATCACGCTCCAGAACTCGGGGGGACCGGGACCGATGATCATGGCACTTCGTCCAATCAAGCCTTGGAACGCTCATCGAATTCCGCTTCAGAATCTCATTCCTCGAATGGCTGGAAGCACTTTGCAACGATGCACTTCTGGATCAATGAAATATTCATGGTCATATTTTTTGGTATTGCGGCCAAGGAGATCACCGAGTCTTGCCTTCCCGGCGGGGCACTGAACCCGTTCAGAAAAGCGATCAACCCGCTGTTGGGAACGATTGGGGGTGTGTTGGGACCGATCGGCACCTATTTCTTCTTGAACGCCATCATCGGACAGGCGGAATGGAGAAATGGATGGGGAATTCCGACGGCAACCGACATTGCGCTGGCCTGGTTGGTCGCCAAAATGGTGTTTGGCGTCGGCCACCCGGCAATCAGCTTCTTGCTGCTGTTGGCGGTTGCTGATGATGGAATTGGATTAGCAATTATTGCCTTCGCCTATCCAGACCCCAGTCATCCGACCAATTGGTCAAATGCGTTATGGGTACTCCCGGGCGTCGGTATCGCGTTTGCATTGCGGAAGGCAAACGTTCGCAGCTGGGTTCCCTATATTCTGCTCGGCGGTGGTTTTAGTTGGTATGCGTTATACTCGGCGCATCTGCACCCAGCGTTGGCATTGGTTCCAATTGTTCCTTTCCTTCCAGGTCCCAAGCGAAACATCGGGATGTATCTTGAGTTGGCAGGTGGTAAACTGCTAAGTCCGCTCGATCAATTTGAACATGACTTGAAGCTGATCGTCGATCTCGGTTTGTTCTTTTTTGCGTTCGCAAACGCCGGAGTTCCGTTCACAGACATTAATAATTTAACCTGGATCATCCTGCTTTCGTTGATTGTCGGAAAAACCATTGGCATTACCCTTTTTTCTCTCGTGGGAATCTGGATCGGTTTCCCATTGCCGGATGGCATGAAGGTCAAGCATTTGGTTGTTGCTGGAATTATTGCTGGGTTGGGCCTGACGGTCGCCCTGTTTGTATCGGGCGAAGCATTCACCGATTCTGGTCGCCAGGGAGCAGCCAAAATGGGCGCCTTGTTGTCCGCCGGAGCCGCTTTATTGGCATTTGGTGTTGGGCGGGCGCTTCGAGTCAAAGATGGTATATCTCCAAATCTTCAGGAATCTCGGCCCGTATTATAGATGCCAACAGTGTTGGCTTCGACCGACGGTTGCGCCAGGTTGGACTGTGTCATGGGGACCGCGATAGACCGATTCTCAAGCTTAGGCAACCGTATTGAGGAAAACTGATATATCATTCTCGCTGATTTGCGAATAAAATTAAGGGCAACAGAGCGGCGCAAGGTCCGTGCAAGGTCCGTTGAAGTTATCGCCCGAAACGCAAACGTGCATCCCAATTGCACTTAAAGCCTTGCTAGCGTCGGGGACGGATCAGCGGCGATGATTTCATGAAACGAGACGATGTCGAGTCAGGCTCATGGATGCCGCTTATGAAAAGAGATCTCGTTCGCTTGTTCGGCGAATCAGCGGATGGACGGAGAAGGGTGTGAAGGCCGAAACAGGGACCTAACCGGTTTGCGGTTCAAAGTCGATATTCCACACGAGTTAATCCTGACGCATGGCGACTTGCAAGGTCGTTTTCGTCCTGGAACGAATTGCGATGGTAACCGAGAATGTTTGACGAACACTCCACTAATATCCGGAACTAAAAATGGGCTCTTTTCCATTCGGATACAAACCGATTGAAGCGACGACTTGGGCGTATGTCTCGTCCCTGTTAATGCTGGCGCTATTTTTTAAGTTCAATCGTTTCTGGAGTTTTCGTAACATTGATTTGATTTTGATCGTGTTACTTTCACCTGGACTGTTGATGGTCTATTATGGCACGAATCCGCCGGCTGGGATTCTTTCGTATTTTTCCGAGGCGGTATCCGTCGACTCGCCAGCTCGAGCCATATTGGAGGAACGCGAGGGCACGACTCAAAATACCGACGGAGTCGTTTCGCCGGAAACCTCGAGTCAAGACAATTTCGCAGCTGAACCGACCGTTCGACCGGAGCCCAGGCGCAATGCCAATTCAAATAACGCCACCAAGAACCTATCGCAATGGCAGGACGGGCTTCAATATCGTGGGTTCCTCTGGTTGTTCGGAGTCGGTGTTGTTTGGTTGATTCGCATGTTGATCGATCCGGGGTTAAAGCGAAAGCCTTTTCTGGAATCAAATCTTTCATCGGGCGGATTGACGTTTCTGGTTTGCAGTTTAATGTTCTTTCTGTTTGCCAATATCGTGATCAGCCGCCCCCAGGCAGAAGATATTTCCGGAGCTAGGGGTGCTGTTGAAATGGTACAAGGCACCCAACAGGACTTGCGCCGTTTTGGGCCAGGATACGCCCTGTTTCACCTGTTTCCCACGATTCCCACGATCATGACTGATGCTCAAATGGTGGGGCGAACGCCGGTCGATCAGGAAACTAAACTGCATAAATATGAAACGGCCGCAAAGACCATGGCGATCGTGAGTCAAATTGCGATTGTGTTGGCGTTGATCTACTTTGGCCGAAATCATTTTGGCGATACAACCATTGGGATTGGCATGGCGGCGATTTACTTGATGCTTCCCTACACGGCCCAAATGACGGGTCGAGTCATGCACCTGCTTCCGGCTGCGTTACTGGTGTGGTCGATAACCCTTTACCGATTGCCGCTCGTTGCAGGAATCTTGTTGGGCTTGGCGGCAAGTGTTGCCTATTACCCACTCTTTCTGATACCGCTGTTCATCAGTTTTTATTGGTTTCAGGGACGGACACGATTTATTGTGGGACTTTCCATTGCCATTGCTGTTGCCATTGCCAGTTTATTGTTGACTTCCACGGATTGGTTGAGCTTTCGAGATCAATTGCGAATGATGTTCGGCTTCTGGTTGCCCATCTCAGAGAACTTGGAAGGCATTTGGAGTTTGGGCTGGCCAGCCGCCTACCGGATTCCGCTACTGGCTGGGTTCGTGGCCATGTGTGTAACATTTGCATTTTGGCCAGCAATTAAAAATCTCGGGTCACTCATTTCCTGCAGTTGTGCAGCAATGATTGCCGTCCAATTTTGGCATGGGTTCGGAGGGGGATTATATATGGGCTGGTATATCCCCTTGGCGTTGTTGGTGGTATTCCGTCCAAATCTTGATGATCGAACGGCCGAACAATTCGTTCGGAAGCCGACCCGAAAGCAGAAATCGATTTTGGACCCGTCGACCGAATTGACGGCTGCATAGCTTGATCGGTTTGAGCGGTGAGATCATTGCGACTCGTGCCATTGGCGCCACCCGGCACAATCGCGTTCGACTGCATAACAGTGCGGCGTGCACAAATTGGCAGGATCGTTTCCAAACAAACAACCATCTTGTCTGGCTTAACATGGCTTGAATTCGAGCCGCTTCGGATTGTTCGTGTCTCTCACCGATAACCAAATGGTAGGGAGCGCTAACAATTCGAGGTGTGGATGCGGCGAATTTTGATTTCAACGTTGATGACAGTTGCCATCCTGGGCGGTAGCTGGACAATCTATCACCGTGACCAAATCGAAAGTCCACACGATGCGCTGAAACTGGCTCAACGCCAGCTCCAGTCTCTGAGCCAAAACCACGCTTCACTTGCAAATTGGTCGCGACCGAATCAAAGTTCGATTCGCATCGCCTCGTTCAATATCCAGGCCTTCGGCGAGACAAAGGCGAGTCAGCCAGAGGTCATGGCCATGTTAGCCTCGATCGTGCGCGAGTTTGATATCGTGGCCATTCAGGAGATCCGTTCCAAGGATCAACGGCTGTTGTCCAGATTCACTGATGAAATTAACGCAGGGGGTCGCCGTTTTCAGTTCATTGCCAGTCAACCGCTTGGACGAACAACTTACCGCGAACAATATGCTTTCATCTATGACTCGCAGACGGTGCAGCTCGATAGCGCCCGATCCTATATCATTGATGATCCAGATGGCCTACTGCACCGTGAACCGATGGTCGGCTGGTTCCGTACAAAACAAGCTCCTCCGGAACGAGCCTTCACATTTACGCTGGTCAACGTCCATCTCGATTCGCGAACGCCTCAACGAGAGGTCGTTCACCTTAATCAGATTTTTCGCGTTATTCGCAATGATGGCCGCGGCGAGGATGATGTGATCATCGTAGGCGACTTTAATCTGAGTAGCGAAGCGATGGCCGACACCGCCAATCGCTCCGGGTTGATTTGGCTGGTTGACAATGTACCCACCAATACTCGTGGCACCACGCAATACGACAACATCATCATCGATCCCCGTGCAACCACTGAGTTCACAGGGAAAGCGGGTGTGTATGACTTCCTGAAAAAATTCAATCTGACTCTGGAACAGGCCCTGACCGTTTCTGACCATTTGCCGGTTTGGGCTGAATTCGGTGTCATGGAAGGGGACTACAACGAAATGGTCGCTTCATCATCTGAGTCAGCGCTCCACTAAAATCACTCGCGCGTTAGCATTCTAAACATTCGACCCTGCCCATTTTGCGATTGGTAATGGATTGAGATAAATAGGCCTGACTCGGTCTCCATGGCTTGAATCCGACCGCCAAATTCATGGAAACTGTCAGTTGCCACGGCGAACGGTCTCGTTGTGTTGCGCGATCACACTGATATCGCGAGCGGGTCGCTGAGCGGCATATCAGCCGTTAAAAGACCAGTACTTTGTCAATATTAAGAGCTCGGTTGCTCAATATCAGCCGGAACGCGCTAGCGTCCGGTTTTTACGCCCTGAACCGGGTGATAGCGCGCACCGGCTAACCCTAATCTCTAACCTGGACAAAGCACTAGGCGAAAAGTAACCCGGGGTCGCAAGACATCAGGGAGCGACGCCAGTTTCAACTTGACTTCTTAAGAGGTTTGCCGAAAATTTAGACGTTCCTTGTCAATCCATGGGCGAGCGCTCCAACCGTGAGAATTACTTGCATCAAATGTGATCGAGACTTTACGATCACCGCAGACCAGTTAGGTACTCGCGGAAAGTGCCCGCATTGCAAAACGACAATCATTCTACCCAAGGCAGAGTCCAAGGTTACACCACAGGAGTTGGAGCGGCCAAAAAACTGGCTCGAACTTTCCCTTTCATCAGTCGGTTCCATCGTCCTGCATTTGATGGCGCTTGTTGTGCTGCTGTTGATCCCGTGGGGCGACTTTCGAAGCGGCGATCAGGGAGCCGGAGATATCGTTCAACTTGGCACTTTGGACGAGTTCGAGTTGACAATGACGGAACAGCCA
>JBGTDM010000243.1:0-17325 GCA_041748315.1 Pirellulaceae bacterium | reverse complement strand
CGTCGCTTTCCTCGTCGAGTTGGTCGCGCAACTCATTGAGCATTCGATTCTTGATTCGCTCTAGGTCTTTGCGCTGGGCCTCGTCGATCAATGGCTGATTGCGACGAATCTTCGGTTCAGGGTTCCATAATCCCCAAGGTGTTGCGCCGGCGATTGCTAGACAGGTCATTAGCAGGCCAGGCCCGACAATCAGGTAGACCAAGTATTTTACGTAGGCTGCTGCGGCTGGAAATACGACCAAAACACCCTGTCGCATTTCCCAATCCCAACCGATCAAATCTGCCGTTTTCATTTATGTGCCAAAGCGGGTTTCTCAAGAATCGCTGCAAGACTCAGTTCGTTTCGGGCCGGCCTCTGCCTCCCATTTCGGTTTCTTCGCGCGCAGAGCGCAAGTCGAGGGAAAAAAGCAACGGGGAAGAAAAGGGCCCCGCTCATTGTAGTTTAGCGAGGAGTTTGTTTTGTGTTTTTGTGGGTCGGCCCCTTGATCGTAGGGTATGTTCCAGTTTTAGTCGAGCGGCTGACGGGGTAACCCAGGTTTCGCTGTCGTAGGGACTCCCCTTGAGAACCGCGCGACGAATGGCTGACAACTCAGCTTCCGTCTGAGTTTGTTGATATAAACCCTCCACTGTCGAGATCGCTCGATCGGCCAGTCTGACAATATCTGCCGATCTTCGTGTTTACGTTTCACCTGCCCCATAAACTTCCAGACTTCCAGACTTCCAGTACTTCGCCTTCTCGACCAGCGAAACTCACAAGGGATTTCTTTCCACATATCGCAGCACCGCTATAAGGCGTTCGTCCTCTTCCATGGATAAGGTCTTGAAACGCGCCTGATACAAATGCTCGGTCCCTTCAGTATGGCAATGAGCATGCCGACGCAGGGTATATAGGTTAACCATCGAAAAAAATCAGATTGCTGCGACAACGTTGTAGGGCGAACTACAAAATGCCAGTGGTTGGGCATAATCGCATAGGAAAAAATCGGCAGCGGCTCTCTTTGCAGTGCTTCATGATGCGCACGTTCAAAAGCTTCATCGTCGTCCTGCCTCTCAAACAACGACAGCCGAGCCACAGCTCGATTGAGCACATGAAAACAGGTGTTCGCAGGGCAGATTCGTGGTTTACGTGGCATTTACACATGCTAACAGGATGCCCGTTACGTCCCCCCTTTCAGTCTTCCGGTCCCCTTCCCTTTCCGTCCCAACATCAGACGAATTGGATCGAACCTCAACGGAACCGAGCGGCAACATGATAAATGGCTCCCGGAAACTGACCGCGCAACTTCCTCGACATTTCAAGCACCCTGGTTTTCGTGATGATCTAAATGAAAGACGCGAGTCGAACATCCTGAAAACCGAAAACCAAGTCTGAAGCTTATCTAACCCGACCTTACCCAACCTGACTCTTACCCAACCAGGCTTAACTCTGACCCCAGGCCCAGCCCATTCAATCACCAGACGACCTCAGACGATTACAATGTTTGCCTTAGCCGTATTCGGCTGGAATCTGCGTTGCTCGGACTACGAGCAAATGGGATTGTCCCACTGGCTTCCGTACAAATACAATATCCTGTTGCAAGCGGCTCTGCGCCCGATTGACGCCAAGCGTTTTGTCGTGCAGTCGATCCGAGGGATTGGTGTACTAACATTGTCCTGGATCTATCCCTGCCGACGAAATTGAAAAGACTACGAAACGAATCCCGAATTTAAGGTGGCAATGATTTCAGTTATCATAATTGAAATCATGCTTAAGCGACTCGATCGATTAAACGAGCCTTGTGATGACGTGGGCTTTAATTGTCATTTAATTGTCATTTTGATGAACGAAGGCGATAGTACGGCAATGAGTGACCAGAGCCAGTTTGATATCATGGCGGACGAACCAGCCGAAATCCTGTTATTCGATCTGGCCTGAATTCAAGAATATTTTTGACAACAGTTTCACAGTTGGAATTAAAGAGAGAAAAATGAACTCGAAAAGCGAAATGCTAAGCTCTGTTGGACTGTTACTTCTCCGCGTCGGAATAGGTGTCTTGATGCTCGTTCATGGCATTGGAAAGATTCAAGGATTTGCCGAGTTGTCGGGAACCTTACCGGACCCGATCGGATTGGGGAGCCGGTTTAGCCTGATCATGGCCATTGGTGCTGAAGTTGGGTGCTCGGTGCTTTTGATTCTGGGAGCCTTCACACGCTTGGCTGCAATTCCTCTTGCGTTCACCATGATTGTCGCACTCTTCATCGTTCACGCTGCGGATCCGTGGAAGGTCAAAGAGTTAGCCGCGGTCTTTCTGCTTGTTTATTTATCACTGGTTTTAACCGGTCCGGGACGTTTGTCGCTCGATCATTGGTGGTTTTCAAAGCGAGGTGCAATCGTCTCCAAAAGGTCACAGTAAGCACGCGTTCCCCGTGGCCGCGGTCGACCATGTACGAACCGGAAGCGGGAAAACGGCAAGGTGGGGTTCCGGATGAACGGCAATCCTTCGGAGTCCCACAACCCTGCATCGGTGCACTTTCCTGCATCGGTGCGCTTTTTTGCTGCGATAATCGCAATTCCATAACAACGGCAATATGGCAAGGGCGAATCGAGCAACCGACTATCGCCCCAACCACTGTCCCTAGCGTTGACCTAGCGCCACAGGTTGGGATCCATTTCGCACGGCGTCGAGATCAAAGCGATCGAGATTCATCACTTTATTCCAAGCTGCCACGAAGTCGTTGACGAATTTCTCCTTCGCGTCGCCGCTGGCGTAGACCTGAGCGATCGCCCGCAACTGCGAGTTCGCACCGACCACCAGATCGACGCGGCTCGCCTTCCACTTGACCTCACCGGTCTTGCGATCGCGACCTTCGAAGATGTCGTCGCTTTCCGAGGCTTTCTGCCACATCGTTCCCATGTCCAACAAGTTCACAAAGAAGTCATTGGTCAACGCTTCGGGTTGTTCTGTAAAGACACCCAGTTTGGAATTATCGAAGTTGGCATTCAAAGCGCGTAGGCCGCCGATCAACACAGTCATTTCGGGCGCGGTTAGCGTCAATAAATGCGCCCGATCCACGAGTAACTCCTCGGCCGGGCGATCGACGCCGTCA
Source organism: Pirellulaceae bacterium (assembly GCA_041748315.1). Lineage (GTDB taxonomy): Bacteria > Planctomycetota > Planctomycetia > Pirellulales > Pirellulaceae > CALMEE01. Next base: position 14,239 of record JBGTDM010000243.1, on the reverse strand, counting down.
CGGAGATAGTTTCGGAACCCGTCCGCTTTGGGTTCAAGCCAGGCGAACGATTCCACATCGGTCATTTCGTCCGTCGCGTCGGTGCGTCCGGGCGCAAAGGGAACTTCTACTTCATACCCGGCTTTCTTGGCGGCTGCTTCAACCGCAGCGCAGCCACCCAGCACAATGATGTCAGCGAGCGAGACTTTTTTTCCACCCGATTGCGATTGGTTGAAATCCTGTTGGATCGTTTCCAGTGTTTGCAAGACCTTCGCGAGTTTGGCTGGTTGATTAATTTCCCAGTCCATTTGTGGGGCCAAACGAATGCGGGCGCCATTGGCCCCGCCGCGCATGTCCGTGCCGCGGAACGTGGACGCGGAAGCCCACGCGGTCGAAACCAAATCGGAAATAGAGAGTTGCGACGAGAGGATCTTGCTTTTCAGTGCGTCTGCGTCCTGCTCACTGATCAATTCATGATCGACGTCAGGGACCGGATCTTGCCACAACTGCGGCGGTGGAACTTCCGGACCAAGCAACCGCGAATAGGGCCCCATGTCGCGATGCGTCAACTTGTACCAAGCCTTGGCAAACGCCTCCTCAAACTCTGTTGGATTCTCGTGGAATCGTCTCGAAATTTTTTCATAGACCGGATCCATCCGGAGCGCCAAGTCCGTCGTCAACATGATCGGCGCGTGTCGCCTTGATGGATCGTGCGCATCGGGCACTGTATCCGCCGCGGCCGGATCGGTCGGCACCCACTGCCAGGCACCGGCAGGGCTCTTCACCAGATCCCAGTCATAACCAAAGAGGTGATTAAAATAGTCGTGCGACCACTGCACCGGGGTCTTTGTCCAAGCGCCTTCCAGCCCGCTCGTGATGGTAGCTTCGGCGTTCCCTTTGCCGAATGAATTCTTCCATCCAAACCCCATTTGTTCGATGCTGGAGCCTTCGGGTTCTCGTCCAACGTGCTCGGCGACGCTGGCTGCTCCGTGGGTCTTGCCAAAGGAATGGCCGCCGGCGATGAGGGCTACGGTCTCTTCGTCATTCATCGCCATGCGAGCGAAGGTCTCACGAATATCCTTCGCGGCGGCCAGTGCCATTGGCTGGCCATCTGGGCCCTCCGGATTGACATAGATCAACCCCATTTGCACCGCGGCAAGAGGGTTCTCAAGCTGGCGATCGCCGGAATAGCGCTTATCTCCTCCCAGCCACTCGGTCTCCGCGCCCCAGTAAATGTCCATTTCCGGTTCCCAAACGTCCTCCCGTCCCCCGGCGAAACCGAACGTCTTGAAGCCCATCGATTCCAGCGCCACATTTCCGGTGAGCACGATTAAGTCGGCCCAGGAGATTTGATTGCCGTACTTTTGTTTGATCGGCCACAGCAACCGGACGGCTTTGTCCAAGTTCGCATTGTCCGGCCAGCTGTTGAGCGGCGCGAAACGGAGTGTACCCGACGACGCCCCGCCGCGGCCGTCGCCAACGCGATACGTCCCGGCACTATGCCACGCCATCCGAATGAACAAGCCCCCATAGTGGCCATAGTCGGCAGGCCACCAGTCTTGCGAATCCGTCATCAACGCTTCGAGGTCGTTTTTGACGGCGGCCATGTCGAGTTTCTTGAACTCTTCAGCGTAATCGAAATCACTACCCATCGGATTGCTCAACGGCGAATGCTGATGAAGCATCTGAAGGTTCATTTGGTCTGGCCACCAGTCGCGAATAGAATACGGCCTCGTTGCCTGTTGCCCGTTGGTCGTTGGATCTTGTACGGTGGATGTTTCCTCCGGGTTAATCGGCGTCCTCAAAGTTTGTATGGATCCCGTCACCGGGCACTTGTTACTGTTCTCCATGTTCTGTCCTTTCGAATTCGTAGTTTGCATTTCTTGGGCCAATATCATACCGCCATTAGTTATCGCCGAACAGGTAAAAGCCAAGCCAACGAGCCAAGCGAAATGGGTTCGAATGAGTCGTTGTACCTTGTGCCCATCCGAGGCGACGATCTTCACCGTGCGACTGCGCTCGATTGCAATTCGTAACGTCTAAATGCTCCTGTGGTTAATCAAGAACTAACGATTCTGATTTTGAAACTTCGTATTGCCGTTGATCAGATCCCCTCCCCTGTCCGATCCGCGAGACATGTTGGGCACGTTCCCCAATAGATCACCTCGGCCGTGTCGATCTGGAAACCCGAGTCATTGGCCGCAGTCAAGCAAGGCGTTTCGCCGACGGCGCAATCGACATCGGCCGTCTTACCACACGTGCGGCAAATCACGTGGTGGTGGTTGTCCCCGACGCGGTCTTCGTAACGAGTCGGCGACCCGGCGGGCTGGATGCGGCGAATTAGACCCTTGTCGACCAGCGCCCTAAGAACGTCGTACACGGCTTGGCGCGAGATCGCGCCAAGTTCAGTACGCACGTCTTTAGCGACTTCGTCCGCCGTGCAATGGGGTCGCGCCGAAACCGCGCTCAGCACGGCCAACCGCTGAGCCGTGACTTGCAGGCCGTTGATTCGCAGCAGTTTCCCGGGATCGATTGACATGGCCCCTTTTTACGGCCTATTTTGGACTGTGTCAAGTATTGGTCTGCGTCAAGCTGTCGCAATTTAGCGAATCCGAGAACCCCACGGGTCGGCGGCAGTCGATACGGTAGAGTTGCTTAACGGCCGATGCGAAATGATCGACGGATAACTGGCCCGGCTCCAAATTGGCTCGAATCGCCAGTTGGCAAGCGTGAATCGCTGTCTCTTTGACTTGAGCCCCGGACAAATCCTCAGTCGACTCGGCGGCGTCAGTAATCACTGAGTCGCTCGCCAATCCCCAAACCTGTTTTTCCAGGATCGCTTTGCGGGCGTGCAATCGGATGGGCCGATCTCGGATCACCACGTCGAAGCGGTTGGGGCGACCCTGGATAGCGGGGTCGAGCATCTTAAGCTTATTCGTGGTGGCGATCGCGATGATGCCATCGTTGCGCTCGAGGCCGTCGAGTTGCACGAGGAGTTCGGCCAACCGCGCCCAGTCGAACTCGCGATATTGATGCCTTTCGTCTTTACGGACTTGCGTCTGTAGGACACGTTTGCTAATTTAAGGTTTATCCAGTTCACAGGTGCCCGGGCGAATTGTTGATCGTTTGGGGTAACAGGGAATCCGGTTGAAATCCGGAACGGCCCCGCCGCTGTGTTTGTCGGAAACCACGTTTCTTTTTAACCATTGTGAGCCTCCTTTCATGGAGGACGCGAGAAGGTAGGTGGTGTCGCCAGTCGAGTTCGTCTCGGCTACGACCGGCATGAGTCAGAAGACCTACTTGTGGATTTGCTGGAATCACTTCACGAGGGTGAAGACTCCGGCGGAACCTCGACTCGGAAGTAAAACGGGTCGCTGAAGTTCAATTTACAAATCCCATTTTCAACGGATGCGATTTCATGCCGAATTCTTGGGGCTACCGTTGCGCCTTTACGCTGGTCGAACTTGTAATCGTTCTAGCCATCCTTGGGCTGTTGTTAGGTTTGTTGCTGCCTGCGGTTCAGAGGGTTCGTGAAGCCGCGCGAAGAACCGCGTGCCTTAACAATTTGAGACAGCTGGCAATCGCTTCGCACCACTACCAAGCCAACCACGGGCACTTTCCCGTTGGCTGTACGGAGTGGCGAGCGGGCGGCGACACTGGTAAGCGACAGTTGGCCTGGTCGGTGTGGCTGCTTCCGATGCTGGAGCAGGACACCGTTTATCAGCAACTTGATTTGACGCAGGGTTTTGATTCGCCTGCCAATGCGTCGGCGGCTGCTACAGAAATTGCTGTGTTTCAATGCCCCTCGACTGACATGAAATCGGCATCAGCGCTGCGCGGCCGCTCCGATTACGGCGGAATTTACGGCGAGCGAATTATGTCTCCCAATCATCCCCCCAAAGGGACCATGCTGATCGACCGACCGGTTCGCTTCACCGAAATCTCCGATGGCTCAAGCAACACGCTGCTGATCGGAGAGGACGCGGGATGGCCCGATGGCGAGTGGATTAATGGCAGAAACATTTTCGATCAAGCGTTTGCCATCAATCGGGCACCATCGTTCGAAAACGACCTGCGGAGCCAGCACCCCGGCGGCGTCAATGTCGGTTTTGCCGACGCGCACGTGAAGTTTCTCAACGAAACGATGGAAATCGAATTACTGGCGGCAATTTGCACTCGGGCCGGCGGAGAGCCAGTCTCGTGGGCGGATTGAATTTCTGTCGCGATTCCAGATTCCATCGGCAGCGTCGCAACCGCACAACGTTCAAGAGTTTTTGCAGAACCATTTCAAACTTTTAAACCTGGAGAATTTCATGTCCAAACAAATCTGTTTGTCCTTTTTGTTCAATGCCCTTATTTTGCCGACTTGCTTAATGCCAACTGCCATCGCGGACATCATCAACTTTGATGAACTGACGCTTGATCCGAACAGTTATTTTGACGGCTACGGTTCGGGCGCGGTCTCTGGAAGTTGGAGCAGCGGCGGTGCAGCGTTTAACACCAATCAGTTTGGCCCCGGATGGAGTTATTCGAACGTCAATGACACGACAACTGCCGGTTTTAACAACCAGTGGGCGGCTTACACGGGGACGGGAGTTGGAGGATCTGGCAACTACGCCCTGGTCAACTCATTCTCGCCCAACGGTGCGACGATCGAATTGCCGGATCAGCAGCGCGCAAAAAGTGTTTGGATTACTAATACAACCTATGCGGCGTTATCGATGCGCGATGGAGATTCGTTCGCGAAAAAATTTGGCGGATCCAGTGGAGACGACCCGGACTTTTTCAAGTTGATCGTTACCGGGTTTTCGGAAGCGGCTGCAGCCGGGAGTGAGACGGGATCGGTCGAGTTCTACCTGGCCGATTATCGTTTCAACGACAATGCACTGGATTACATTCTCGATGAATGGGTTGAGCTTAACCTGACGGCAGTTGGCAATGCCCGTTCGCTGGCTATTGCCTTTGAAAGTTCCGACGTTGGCCAATTCGGAATCAACACGCCGACTTACGCCGCATTTGACAGTTTGTCGGTGACCTCCGTACCTGAGCCAAATTCATGCCTGATGTTGGCATGGATTCCGGGAATTTTATTGTTTCGACGTCGGCACGATTGAAGCAACCGCGAATACTCATTTCCAAATTGAGTGCAACCGTCAGCCAAGGTCAATGGAAAGGAATGCGTGACGAAGGTTTTCACGCAGTTGCGTACTTGGCATCAACGCCAAATTGGAAAAATGTCAATTTCGCAAACTTCTGATTTCAAACGACTTCCATCAAGGGACTCGCTCGACGCCTGGTTTCTCCCAAAAGGCTCAAATCACTAGCCCGCATTTCTCACATGGAAAGCGTCGAGAGGGGCCATCTGCCGCTGGGGACAGCGGCAGCTACAATATGTCGGCCTGTCCTCAGGCCGACACTTTTACCAGAACGCACCCTTGCCCACAAAACTGACATTTGCCCCACAAACGAGCGATCGCCAACGCAAAAGTCATCGTTGTGAGAAATGCGGGCTAGCATATGCGCAAAACCCCGGGACTCACCTCAAACGAATCCCGTCCTCGTAAGTGCCTGAAATATAGCCACTTACTTGAAATCATGTCTGCGGAAGGTTTTAGCGAAAATGCAAGGTGGCAGAGGAACTAAAAAGTCGAGTCCCGCCGAAATGTGCCAATTACGACTTCAAATTGCCGTTCACATTCCGTGGTTGACGACCTTTATCAACAGCGGTGAGGCGTGGCGTTTTCAGGCAATTGAGCGAATGACGGTAGTTTTAGTCAAAAAGCGTTCGTTTCGCCAAGGATTTTTTGCAACCGAACGCCGATTCCCGCGACCTAACTGCATAACAAGAAAGACACAAGCGTCCAATGAGCCGAGACCGACAAGACGTCCTGATCGAACTGCTGGTGATCCAGACGCAATCTGGCGATCCAAAGGCAATCGGCCAATTGGCGGAGTTATTTCAGCGGGAACTTGTGGCCTACGCGTTTCGGTTGGTGGGAGACGCCCATTCCGCACGGGACGTTGTCCAGGAAGCTTGGCTCAGTGTCATGCGAAGTATTGGCCGACTGAACGACCCCGCTTCGTTTCGTTCCTGGGTCTTCCGAATCGTACACAACAAATCGATGGACAGCCTGCGAAACGTTGTCCGCGACCGAAACGAATTGGAAAGCCTTGGACGTTCGATTACGGAAAACAGGAATGCTGACATTGCCAAGGAGGAACGCGATCTGGAGGAGATTCGAGGATTGATCGACGCTCTGCCGCCTGCGGATCGAGCCTTGCTGGTCCTGTACTACGAAAATGAACTTTCCATCCGTGAAATAGCAGCGATCACAGGCAACACCGAATCCGCGACGAAATCAAGGCTCTATCACATTCGTCAGAAGTTAAAACTAAGTTTGTCCAAATCAGAAAGGCCCAACCATGTCCGAAAAGAACAGTATTGATGCAAAAATCCGTGCAGCATTGGAGGACGATGCGCCTTCAGACCTCCTTCCAGGTTTCGATGAACAAACGCTGTTCGCCCAGGCGATGCAGATTTTTCGAGGTCGGAATCGCTGGATCAACTCGATCATGGTAGTTTGCAGTTTGGCATGCTTGGGACTTTCTGGCTACGCAGCTTACCGATTCTATTGGGCGATCGATATTAAGGAGTTGATTGCCTGGTCCGTCGCGTTCATCATTGGAATCCTGGCAGTATCGATCATGAAAATCTGGGCGTGGCTGGAGATGGAAAAATATAGCACCATCAGGGAAATCAAACGACTGGAATTGCAGGTTGTCGCACTTCGCGAGCAGATTCAGGGGCGCTGAAATACCGATCTTAGCGTCTGGTTACCGATTGCAGTTCCAGTAACTCAAAGGCTAACATTTCTTGATTGCGCGAATGAATTATGTGTTACCGTTAATTTGTGTGCCTTTACCAATCCGATTTTCACAACCGTTTCGAGTCATGAGTAACAAGCCCGTCCCCAACCCCGACTGCCCAAACCAACTGCGTGTCGGTAATTGTGTAGCGATGGCGCATGTTGAAGATGTCGATGCTACTGAGCAGTTCCATGCGTTGCCGGGATTTGATTGCGAGAGTCGGTACGAGAGGGAGGACGGCATCACGAACTTTGCTGGGATGGTATCTGGGCGAGCAAAGTTGTTTTTGGCTTTGATCTACGGAGCTTTGGCCCTGACCATGGCGGCTATTACCGTGTCGTTAATCAAACACCCGACCTGGATGACGGCCTTGGCACTGCTTCTCCCGATTCCACTGTCACTTCTGGGTTCAAAATTCGGACAATTAATCTGGCCGGCCAAGCAGCCCGTTCAGAAATCCTGAGGCCAGAATTCTGGGAGATCGATATCATGTCGGGACGCTCACACGTACAGGACGCAGAGTTGCAGGTACCTCCAGGCCAGCTCTTTGAATTGCCGACCCAACACGATTTTCCAACTGGTGAAGAAGGGGGTGAATTTTTCTCGGCCTCCCCAACGGGATGGTTCGACGCGTTTCGCGGCATTCGCGACTTCCTGGAGCACTCGTGACTGGGCGGCACTTGATGATCTTAAGAACCGAAAACCCAAACCGCCAATTCACACTTCAAACGCGAGAATCAATATGTCACATCATCATATCCATTACTTGGAGTTTGCAGCGCAAGACCTGGTAGCCTTCAAAGCGTTTTACTCACGCGTTTTTGGTTGGCAATTTCAAGATTGGGGCCCAGGCTATGCCAGCTTCTCGAATGCCGGATTGGACGGCGGCGTACGCGGTGGTGAAACGCCGTTGGTTGGCAGCACATTACCAGTGTTGTACTCGGACGATCTTGATGCGACGGAGCAGGCCGTCACCACCGCAGGTGCTCAGGTAACACAACATCACGAGTTTCCTGGCGGCCGCCGGTTTCATTTCATCGATCCCTGCGGCAACGAACTGGCGGTGTGGACCAAAGCGGAAGCTGATTCTGCCACGCTGTAGCCGGACCGACTCAAACGACCTGGCTCCGGGATCGTATTGCGGGAGGTTGCCGGAAGGGCACCAATGGTGCGGGCGGAGCTGTTGAGGTCAGCGAATGCTGCACTGGAGCCAAGTGTCACACGACCGGTGGCCGAGCCACCAGTGGCGAGGAAACCAATCGGCGAATCTCAACCGTCCCGTGCGGAGCCCCTGGATGCTGCGCAGCAATGGAGATGGCTTCGTTGAGATCGCGGGCCACGACAAGATAGTAGCCGCCGAGAACTTCGCGTGTTTCGGCAAACGGACCATCTGTGATCAGGCGGCATCCTTCTTGAACTCGGACGCTGGTGGCAGTCGATGTCGGCTGCAGCGGTGAGGCGGTGATATACTGCCCTCGCGCATTCAGTCGATGCGATAGTTCGACCGCTTCAGCCAAAGCCACGTCTAGTTTAGGCGGCCCGGCTTCCTTCCAAGCTTGTTCGTCGTCATAGCAGAGCAGCACATACAGTGAGGATGTTTCATTCTTCGCATGCTGGTCCGTACCGAATTGATCGGGGGGAAGACCTGTCAATTCGTAAATTGGACGAATCTCGACCGTTCCTTTCTTGGCCGCTGGCAGTTGCTGGGCAACCTCCATCGCATCGTCGAGATTGGGCACATCGATCAGAAAAAACCCCCCGAATTGCTCGACCGTCTCGGCAAAGGGTCCGGCCGTAATCAGCGTTTGACCCTGGCGAATACGGACGCTGGTCGCCGTCGCAATCGGATCCAGTGGCGAAGCTGCAATGAATTGTCCCTTGGCCTGCAGATCATGACAAATTGCGGTGGATTTTTCGACACACGCCGACCACTCATCTTTGGTCCAAGCTTCTTCCGGGCTGTATACTAACAATGCATATTTCATTGCAGTTGATTCCGGTGGGCTATGACCGTGGATCAGCAAGCGACTTCCCGTCGAGACGATCAACCACGCCGAGCGGTTGACCCCAGGTCAGCAAAAAAATTCCCGGCTGTCGCAGTGCGAGGGCAAACCAGCCCAAACCGCCAATAATAACTGGGAAAAACCAGGGGTCACCGACGCGGAGATGTGTCCAGACAGCACCGCCAAGATAACCAGTTAACGGTACCAATCCAAAAAACGAGGTTCGCGGAATCAAGAACAACAGCGTCACGACAATTTCGATAACGCCGATGGTTGGCAACAGATCCAGTGGTATTTCCAAACGGTTCATCATTTCGGTCTTGCCCGGCCAATCGAAGAACTTGGGAATGCCGCTGACCCCGATCAAAAACAATCCAACCAGTCCGGTTAGGACCCGGCCAATAATTTGCCTGACATTCGATTGCATGGAAATCCCGTTGTATTTTTGCTCTTGAATATTTGAGTCAAGACAGGGCAGCGGCGTTTCGCAAGGCAGCGATATTGATCTTTTTCATCTGCAACATGGCTTGCATGGCTCGTTGGGCGACATGTGGATCGCTACTCGCCAACAACTCGGGTAGCGCGCGTGGAATAATCTGCCACGACAGTCCCCAGCGATCTTTGAGCCAGCCACACTGGCCAGGGGTGCCGCCATCCGCCGTGAGCGCCTCCCATAAGTGGTCGACTTCAGCTTGATCCTCGCAGTTGACCGACAGCGAAATCGCTTCGGTGAATTGGAAAACAGGGCCGCCGTTTAAAGCGACGAATCGAACTCCCGCGAGTGTAAACTCGACGGTCATCGCCGTCCCAGCGGGCGCGGGTGAGGCCTCGGGATACCGAACGAGTCTGTCAATTTGGGAATGCGGAAACAGCGAGCAGTAAAACTTAGCTGCTTGTTCGGCAGCCCCGTCATACCAAAGAAATGGTTTGAGTTTTTGTGGTGTCATGATCTCTCTATTCAGTGGCGCAGGCTGCTGGCATGGACGGCAACTGTGTGCAAACTAGAAACTAGTAGTCATACCCACAGGTTGGAAGCCCGTGCCACAGCCCCATTGGCACTACTTCTTACGCGTATATTTGCCTTGCATGAACTTCGTCCAGTTTCCGTCGCCGTCCTGAAACTGAGATGAAAATAGGTAGGTGTCCTGATCAATGACTTCGATGATGTCTTGGTATTTAGCCATGCTCCCATCGCCGGAAAAGCTAGGGCCTTCTGCGTCCAACGTCATGACTCGATGATCGACATCCAGCGCGCCTTCGTACAGCCATTGAAAGGTCATGCAGGAGGCAACGAAGGACCCGACGAACTTTCCCCGAGCCGGATCGAATCCCAATGTCATCAGGGAACGCATGGGGTGGCCATCCGGGCCGGGACTCTCCATTTCGCCCAACGTCCACAGCGACCCAAGCGCCCGTGTCGTTTGACTCCCGGTTGAATGAGACGGAGGTTGGTCGGGTCCCATGTTGCACTCATGTTCGAAGTCCCAGTCGCCCACAAGTTGGAGCAGCCATTGGTGTTCTAAGTTTGGTTCAGGAGTTTGCATCGTTGATCCTTTCGAGTAATTTCATTGGATTTTGCCGCGTCACACCCTCAGGCGTAGGCTTACGCTGTGTTTTGTCGCGACGCTCAATTGTTGACGTGCGCCTGCGGCTAACGTTTTAACGAACTCTATACATTGATTAACTATGCCTTCGCGGAGTGAAGGGGCACATGTGTCAATGCCGGCACCATCACCATCCAACCGACGCCGAATTTATCGGTGACCATGCCGTAACGGGGCGACCAAAACGTCTCACTCAGAGGCATGTAGATCTTACCACTAGCGGCCAGCACATTAAATGCCAGGTCAGCCGAAGCGGCAGTTGGAACGGAGAGTGCCAGACGAAAGCCGCCGAAATTGGCATCACCTTCACTGCAGCCATCCGAGGCCATGATCGACATTGCACCCACTTTGAATTCGCAGTGCATGATTTTGTTCTCGAAACCAGGAGCCAACATGCCTTCGGGCGTGGGGTCAGGACTTTCATTGAATCGCATCACCATTCCGACAATGGCGCCCAAGCCCGCTTTGTAAAACTCAAGGGCTTCTTCGCATCGTCCGCCAAAAAACAGGTACGGCGTAACAGTCGATTTTTGTAGCGCAACCTTGGCTTCAAAATTACTTTCCTGTTCGCGCATTTCCGCTGTGAGTTCGGGACCGAAATCTTCTGCTTCGAAAAGTGGACGAATTTCGATCTCAGATTCCTCAGGCATCGGATTCGGGCACTTCTTTAGCCAGTCGACGGCGTCGGTCATTGATGGAACTTCCCACAACCAATAACCAGCAACCAGTTCTTTGGTTTCCGCAAATGGACCATCGATGACGATGCGATCGGTGCCCGAAAAGCGCACGCGGACCGCCTTGGACGTCGGCTGCAAACCGGCTCCGTCCCGAATGATGCCGGCGTTGAACAGCTCTTCATTGTATCTTCCCATCTCCTCCAGCAACTGCTGGTTGGGCATCACTCCCGCCTCGGACGAGTTGGTCGCTTTGACAAATACGGCTACTTTCATGTTTCATTTTTCCTTGTGAGTCTAAGTCTATTGCCACGATGTGCGTCACTGCCGAACTCACTTCATTTTCCGCTCAAGTTCGGCCACCATGGCCATGAACGGTTCGTCAGCGGGGCGAATTTCGAAGGGACCAAAACGGACGCCGGGATGATTGGTCATGAGCTGAACGGCGTGCTCCATGTTTTCTGCTTCCAGAATGAGAATTCCGCCGATCTGTTCTTTGGTTTCTGCATAAGGTCCGTCGGTTGCCTGGACCTCGCCGTTCCGATACCGTAGCGTCACCGCCTTGGCAGGGTCCACCAACGCCTCGCCGCCAGCAAAATGCCCACCTTGTTTGAGAAAATCATCGTAGGCCAAACACGCCTCCATCATTTCTTGTAATTCCGGCTCGCTCAGCGACGCAAATTGTGTGTGATCGGCATAGCCGAGGCAGATGAATCGCATGGTCGTTTTCCCGTGTTTTCTTTCAATGCAAAAGTGCGAGTGCCGATGCCATTAATATGTCCAGCATCCGGGGATAGTCGAACGGGGCCCCCGACAATCGACTGCGTCGCGAAAGATTTCCCGCTTTTCTCCGAGTACCTCGGGCGAGTCCGGAAAACCGATAACAATCACAAGAAATTCCGGACCCAAAATCCCCGGTATGAGAATCTACCACATTCGTCGATATCATTGATCATGGGCGAACGGGGCCTACCGCCTCAGTATCTCGATCACATAACTGGGCACTAATGCACTGTGACAGCTGGAAACCAGGGTTGGAGAAAATTTGCCGTTGGGAGCTAGCCCAGGCTTTTTTCTCCGGGAAAGTTGGCTAGTGCCATTCGGCTAACGCTAAAAATAATAAGTCACGATGCACAAGTGCGATTCATAAAAAACTCAAGCGTTGTCCACGTGAGCTATTTTTCCGCAATCGCTTTTAGTCGCTTTTCCAGAAATTTTCGCTCGGGTTCCTGTTTTACTAGCGCAAGTGCTTGTCGATAAGCAGTCGCCGCTTCCTGTTGATAACCCGCTCGTCGTAGCAAGTCCGCTTTGGCAGCAGGTAGGAGATGATAGTCGGCCAGTTCTTTCCGTTCCTGCAGGGATTCGAGGAGTGCCAGCCCGGCCTGTGGCCCGTCGCGCATGGCGATGGCGACGGCTCGATTGAGTTCCACGACCGCGGATGGGGCGGCTCGCATCATTAGATCATACCACTGGACAATCTTCTCCCAATTTGTCTCAGTTGCATTTGGGGCATCAACATGAACCGCTGAAATACCAGCTTGAATCGTGTACTGCCCGATTTCACCCGCCTCCAACGCCCGAGCAAACCACGCCCTCCCTTCCTCAATGTAAGTGCGATTCCACAATAGACGATCTTGGTCCTCCAGCAAAACCAGTTCCCCATCAGTCGTCGAACGGGCCTCCCGGCGCGACTCGTGAAAAAGCATCAGCGACAATAATCCAAAGACTTCGGCGTCCGGAACCAACTCGCCCAGCAACCGGCCCAGGCGAATTGCCTCGGCGGACAGATCTTTCCTCGTGTGTGTTGGACCGGACGATGCCGAATAGCCTTCGTTGAAGATCAAATAACAGACGGATAGCACCGATTCAATCCGCTGTGAGAATTCCGAGCTTTCCGGCACTTGAAAAGGAATTCCCGCAGCGCGAATTTTGGCTTTGCCACGAACGATCCGCTGCGCCATGGTGGCCGGGGCAGTCAGGAATGCGGCGGCAATCGCTTCCGTCGTCAAACCACACACCTCACGCAAAGTCAAGGCGATCTGAACCTGCGGATCGAGGGCAGGATGGCAACATGTAAAGATCAGCCGCAGTCGGTCATCTTCGATTTCGTGTTCGCTGCGAACTTGATTGCCCTCCGCGACTTCGATCTGTCGCTCTCGAAGCCTGTCACTGGCCGCACCGATCCGTGCACGCCGTCTTAAGTTATCAATTGCTTTAAAACGACCGGTTGATATCAGCCAAGCCCGCGGATTTTCAGGTACGCCTTCGCGTGGCCAAGTGTCTGCTGCAGAAACAAACGCATCGGCCAACGCCTCTTCCGCCAAGTCAAAATCGCCTAACAACCGAATCAATGTTGCTAAGACCCGGCGCGATTCGGTGCGGTAAACTTCAGTAATCAAGTCGGTCATCAGTATCTTGTTGGATTGCATCAGAATTCTCGTTGATCGTGTGTCCACTGGTTTCGATGCACGGGGACTTGCCCGACTATCTTGCTTTTTTGAGGAAAATCGCCAAAGCTGTCATGCACGGTTGAATTCCATTTGCCAAAATGGGCGGCGTGGGCATTTACATTGCGTTTTGAATTGGAGCCGGCAAACAAAGAAATCTCTTCGTCAGAACTCGACGAATTTCAGAAGCACGTCGATATTAGTAATAAGTAATAAAGGACTTCGGTCTCGTTGTCATTAGACAAACCCGAAAAAGTTTGACGAATAGCCGATTGCTCTGTTCCTAAGGTGGGAGGTGCAAAGGACATCGGCTTGGTTCGAGTTTTACACAGTTGTTAAGCGCGGCGTCAAACGCCTGAGGGAATTTGTGAATAGTATGCGTCTATGACCCACAGGGGGCGATCCATGGGGACACGCCGCCAAAGGCTCGCAGCGCCAGTCCTCCGCGTGCGTTACCATTGCCGCACGCAGAGCGATCCGATCGACGTAGCGAAGCGAACCTTTCCCGCTTAACGCCGGGGGGCCGCGAGGCGCGTCTGTACCGTCGGCGAGTTTAGATGCTTTTGCAGCGTCCGCTGATTCGCCGAGACCGGCAGTTGGCCGTCGACGAGCAAGATGAACGTCGGCGTCGCATGCACGCCCATCGCCTCGGCCAGCGCCAGGTC
>JBGTDM010000242.1:0-33922 GCA_041748315.1 Pirellulaceae bacterium | reverse complement strand
AAGCGGCGTAAGCGAGCGTGTCTTCATGCCCAAGTTGGGACCAGAGTTCTTCCGCAATGTGCGGCGCATAAGGAGCCAATAACAAGACAAACGTTTCCATCGTCGATTTCGGGCGACTCGGCTGCTTCGTGAAGTAATTGACGAACTCCATCATGCGGGCGATGGCGGTATTGAAGCTGAGAGATAGAATATCTTCGGTGACCGCTTTGATCGTTTTATGGAGGACGCGATTTTCCTCGTCATTTGGCGCTCGATCTTCGATCGCATCATGGAGTCGAATCTCTTCCGCATACATGTCGATCAGCATCCGCCAAACGCGATCCAAAAACGATCGCACGCCATTGACGCCCGCCATGCTCCATGGCTTCGGTGCTTCGAGGGGCCCCATAAACATCTCATAAAGCCGCAACGCGTCCGCGCCATGGTCGGCAACGATCTCGTCAGGGTTGATGACATTTCCCCTGGCTTTGGACATCTTATGCGAGCGGCTGGCGACACGGATGGAGGTGTCGGATTTTAAAACGAACCCGTCGCCTTTCTTTTCTACATCGTCCGGTTCCAGTTGTGCGGAGTGAAGTTGGGCGCCATCTCGTTTGCGAATCGGTTGATGATCCTCGTTCTCCTCAACCTCATGGGCGCTCACCCACTGATCGTCGAAATCTCGATAGGCAGTGAACTCAATTTCGCCGAGGATCATCCCTTGATTGACCAATTTTGAAAACGGTTCGAGCGTGCTGACAATGCCGCGATCATACAATACCTTGTGCCAAAAACGGGCGTACAGCAAGTGCAACACGGCATGCTCGGCGCCGCCAATATAGAGATCGACGGGCATCCACTGTTTTTCTTTTTCAGGATCGACGAGTTTCCGATCATTATGCGGATCAATGAACCGCAGATAATACCAGCACGAACCTGCCCATTGTGGCATCGTATTCGTTTCGCGCTTATATTTCATGCCATCAATCACCGGGTAGAGCCAATCCTCGGGTGCTTTGTCCAAAGGGGGTTCCGCTCTCCCGTGCGGTCGGAAGTCTTCAATGTGTGGCAAGTCGATGGGCAAATCCTGCGCATCAACCGCTCGAATCAATCCAGTTTTTTTTCCGTCTTCGTCCAATTCGTGCAAAATCGGGAATGGTTCCCCCCAAAACCGTTGACGACTGAATAGCCAATCTCGTAGTTTGTAATTCACGGCTTGCCGAGCCATGCCGACCGAGGCCAAATCTTCCACGATCTGTTGCTTGAAAACGGCCGTTGTGAACCCGTTGTAACGCCCGGAATTGACGGCAATTCCCTCGCCACTATAGCACTGCGATGCGGACAGCACCTGATCGCGCGCGACCTCGCTTTTCTTGCCGGGATCAATAACCGGTTGAATCGGGAGATTAAACTGGTGGGCGAATTCAAAGTCCCGTTGATCGTGAGCTGGAACCGCCATGATGGCTCCGGTTCCATAACTGATCAACACGTAATCGCTGATCCAAATTGGAATCAATTGGCCGTTCGCAGGGTTCATGGCGAACGAACCCGTAAAGACTCCCGTTTTGTTTTTGACGGTCTGTTGCCGTTCGCGATCACTGCGGGTTTTAGCTTTTTCGCAGTAAGCCTCGACCTGCGACTGCTGCGTCGCAGTGGTCAGCCGAGGCACTGCTGCATGCTCGGGAGCAATCACCATATACGTCGCGCCGAATAAAGTATCGGGGCGAGTCGTATACACCCGCAGCACGTCGTCGCCGGCAATTACAGGGAAGCCATTCGTTTTGCGGATTTCAAACCATTCCTGAAATTGTTGTGAATCCCCGATGTAAAAATCGATTTCACCCCCTTCGCTGCGCCCGATCCATTCGGATTGCAGCTTCTTGATCCCATGTGACCAATCGAGCCCGTCCAGATCATTTTCCAATCGGTCGGCGTACGCCGTGATGCGGAGCATCCATTGCCGCATGGGTCGGCGTTCAACGGGGTGATTACCGCGCTCGCTCCGACCGTCGATCACTTCTTCGTTGGCCAATACCGTACCGAGCGCCGGACACCAGTTGACGAGTTCGTCCGATTGGTAGGCGAGGCGATAGGCGTCCTGGTACCGTCGAACGGCCGCATCCCCTGCCGCGGCGATGTTGTCGGGTATTGGCAACTCCGGAATGGGACGTCCCCGTTGCGACTGGGGGTCGAACCAGGTGTCGAACAGCAACAGAAAAATCCACTGCGTCCAGCGAAAGTAACTCACATCGGTCGTCGCTAATTCGCGATCCCAATCGTAAGAAAAGCCGAGCATCTTAAGTTGGCGGCGAAAGTTGTCAATATTCGCCTCAGTCGACTTTCGCGGTGGCGTGCTGGTGCGAATCGCATAATCCTCTGCAGGCAGCCCGAATGCATCGAAGCCCATCGGATGAAGTACCGACTTCCCATTCATCCGATGGAAACGGCACATGATGTCGGTCGCCGTGTACCCCTCCGGATGTCCAACATGCAGCCCACTACCGCTTGGATAGGGAAACATGTCCAAGACGTATACTTTTTCCGACTCGGGTAGTTCAGGTGTCTTGAATGTCTTATTCTGTTCCCAGAATCGTTGCCATTTGGGTTCGATTTCGGCAGGATTGTATCGGGGCATATTTCGTACTCTAAAACCTTTGTTTTTGCTGCCAACCAGTCCGATCAGAAATGACCGAGTTTGAATATCGTCCAGCGGGACCGCGAAAAGCTGCGTTTTTCGGCTTTTAAGCGACGGTAGACAATCTGGAACGCCACACCACCAAGATGGCGGCAATCACCATTTTGTTCACGTCAACATAATGGATCTATAACGGTTGCGCATTTTAGCCGATCCGGCCTGCAAAGAATATATCGGCAAAACGATCGGTGACGGGGGATGAACCCGCAAAAACAGCAGACTTTGCATTATTCGTTTCGGCGGTGAGTGTTATACTAACGCTTTGCCGCGACGCGTTTAATTCGTAGGCATTTAATTACCCAAGGACTGGGGTACTATTGTCCTTGATTCATCGATTTGGAAATAGCGTTGCATTTACGCTCGTTTTTTGGGTTGTTCAGCCGTTGAATTAATTTTAAACTCAGGTAAGTCCCAACTCGGGGAGGCGAGATTTGGTCTTGGCAATCGGAGTTTGAACCTGGATCATTCAACGTTCCGCATCGATCGATTTGCTTTTTTTGCTTTAGCGCGGGTTCGGTGGGAATCACCGCCTTGTTTCAGGATTTGCCGTTTTGGAATTGTTTGATCTGACCAGATGATTAGAAAAAAGCCACGAATTCGATTGGTGGAAACCGAGCGAGAGCATATGCGCGAAGCCGGAAGGTTTAACGCTCAACTCATGGACCTGGTTCGTCAACATGTCTTCGTCAATCAAACCACGGACGCAATCGATCGGCTGGTTCATGATTTTACGCTCGATCATGGTCACGTCCCGGCCTGCTTAAACTACCAGGGGGATGTCTGTCCGTTTCCCAAAAGTTGTTGCATCAGTGTCAATGACGTAATTTGCCACGGAATCCCCTCGGACTATCGCCTGCAAGATGGCGACATTGTTAATATCGACATCACGTCCATTGTCGATGGGTGGCATGCAGATCAATCCGAGACGTTTCTGATTGGGCAATGCAGTCCCGAGGCGTTGCGAGTAACGCAATGTGCATTTGATTGTCTGTATCGGGCGATTGATGCGATCACTCCCGGGTGTAAAGTGTCGGTGATTGGCGAGACGGTTGTCGAATATGCGCGAGATCGTTTGGGATTCGGCGTGGTCGATAAATACGTCGGGCATGGCATTGGCTTGCTCTTCCATCAACGCCCAAATATCCCTCATGTGCCAACTCGGACGAGCTATCGCGAGCACCTCGAACCAGGAATGTGCTTCACAATTGAACCGATGATTAACGAAGGTGCCGCTTCGTCACGCCTTGATCGCCATGACGGATGGACTGTTCGCACTGCGGATGGAAGACTTTCGGCGCAATTCGAACATACGATCCTGATGACCGAAGAGGGTCCTGAGATCATCACCAAGACCCATCGCGGACCGCAGCGCGGCCACCGATTCTGCTAGCTTTTGCGCCGATCCATCGGCAGGTTTCGATTCGGCTGGAAATTTCTGGGAATGGAACAGGCCGACACCTTGGTTCCCCGGTTTTTCTCGCATTGATATTGAGAGAAATTGCCGGGTTCTGTACAAGTTGCACGAGAATCAAACCTAGTTCGTGTCACTGTTCCTTTGCAAAGCGATATGCAAGGTCTGCTTAGCTTAACCTGTTTGCCTCAATCGCAATTCATCGCGCGCATGCTTTGCGTTGCGTGCCTGTGCGGTTATTCGGTGCCCGGTCTTGCCAAAGCGGAAGGGTGCACCCTGCAGGATTTGGAGGACTTTCAACCCTACCGCGCGACCGTAGTGGGTACGAACGCTTTGGTGTACGCCGGTCCCGGCAATGTGCATTACGCGACAGAACAGCTCGATGTCGGCGATGAAGTTGAGGTCTATGGTCACGATCCTGGAGGTTGGTGTGCGATTCGCCCCCCCGCAAATAGCTTTAGCATGGTGTTGGCTGAAAATATTGAATTGTTGAGTGAACAGGTTGCCCGAGTGACCAAGGATGGCACGAAGTGTTGGGTCGGAACATCGCTGGATGAGCCCGAGCAACCGCTGTGGCAAGTTCGGCTCAAGCAGGGAGAAAAGCTTCAATTGATCGGTTTCGTACGGGAACAATACGTGTTGGAGGCTGATCAACCTGACTGGATTCAAGTCGCACCACCCAGAGGCGAATTTCGCTGGGTTCATCAATCTCAGATCAAATATACGGCAGCGATATCTCCCGGAAAAAATCCCGCTGTTGCCGCGACGCAAACCGGCTCACCGAAATCCAGTTCAACCTTGAGCAATCGCTCATTGTTGAACGAGTTGCACAGGCCAGATGATCTTGGACGGAATGATATCGCGATTGAAGATCAGATCAATCGAACAGACGAACGGGAATTTTACCCCACTTCGCCCGACGAGTTTGATATTGTCGACGGCATCCCACAGGGGAATAACCCGCAGTTGTTCCAGGCAGTTCATTCCGATTCCCCAAAGCCGGGACAATCGATTGATAATGGAGTTGACGGATGGCGAGCCGCAGTTCGACCGCTATCCGAGATCATGCCAGAGTTGGTTGCGCAACATCAGTACGACCACACAGGTCATTCGGCCAACGACGCACCGTATGCGCGAGAGCGCGTCGGTCAGACATCCCCCCAGTTGCGAAACCGTTCGATCGAGTATGAATCTCGGCCAATTGTTGCGCCGCAATTTGATCCCAATCAGCCGTTTTCAAGCATCATCCAACGCTTGGAGTTGGACTTGACCCAACAGGTGATACAAGAGCCGTTGGCGTGGAGATTGGAACCCTTGATCGCAGAATGTCGTCACGTTATTCAAAACTCGAACGATCAAGTCGAACGCGCGCGCGCGGAGCGGTTGCTTGACAAAACGTTGCAGTTTCAACGCGTCCAGTCCAATTACATGGTGGACACGAGAGCGATGCCTGTGCGAACGGCTGCGCTCGATTCAGGTCAATTTGGCGCTCCCTCGTTCAATCAATTCCAGGACTCCCCACAGGCGGTCGGGTCGCAGCTCAATTCCAACTCGATCAGTTCCGAATCGACACTTGCTGGCAACTATGATGTTGTCGGCATTCTTAATGAACTCGTTCGCGACAATGGTCGGGCGAAGCCAACGTATGTGCTTCAGGACGAGCAAGGAAAGATCCTGCACCATGTGGCTGCCTCGCCTGGCGTCAACCTTCATCGCTATCTTAAGAAAAGCGTTGCCATCAAAGGGCAACTCGGCTATCACCGACAGTTGAACTTGTCGCACATTACGGCTGAAGAGGTGTTTGAAATTCGGACCGCGCAACGGTAATGACGAAGATTCAACGCACGGAATGGAGTCCAGGAAAGATGCGAGACTTTATGGACCAGCTCTAACCGGCCGAATAAGCGGAGGATGACTGGTGTTGAAGATGTCGCACGATGTCGCGACGGTGAATGACACCGACAATGCGGTTTTGCGAAACGACGGGGAGACAGCGGACACGGTGGAGAATGAATTGATCAATAACGGTTTCCAGCGGAGCAGACTCGTGGATACTGACATACTGTCGTTTGATATACAAACTGATCGGGTCGTTGCGCCGTTGGTAGTCAGCGGTGACCGCCAATAGATCCGCTTCGCTTATGATTCCTACGATATCTTGGTTGGAGTCGACGACCAGTAGCAATTCAGCGTTCTCGTCCAGAAACCGACAGACCCCCTTTTCCATGGTTGATTCCACGGACACCGTTACGAAATGGGAACTCATGAATTGCTTCGCAAGCACTTGAATCACCTTTGAGCTACAAAAGTCAGTGTATTTAAAATACGTTGAAACACCGGATTTGTTCTGATAGATCATCCTAAATTAGCATCCCTTTGTCAAACCGAATACAGGCACGAATTGACTGAAACAGGGTCTACGCCGTTTCAGGTTGGCGGGCGGATGATTGAGTCGACGTTTTAGACAAGTGCGCGACGCCCGCCTTGCGAATTAGTTCAATAGACCTGCAAACTGATCGTCAAGTCCCAGGCGCTTCATCTTTTTGTATAAGGTCGTGCGATTGATACCTAGTTGGTCAGCTGTTGAATTGCGGTTCCAACTATTTTCCTTCAACACTTGCAGGATGATCTGCCGCTCCGGTTCCTCGAGTGCTTCCTTGAGAGTTCTCTTGTTGGAGCTTGAATTGATGGCCATGCGGGCACCGGCTGCAATGTGTGTCGGTAGATCATTGACACCCACAGTATTGCCCTTGCAAAGCAAGACGGCACGTTCTATCGCGTTCTGGAGTTCTCGAACATTTCCGGGCCAGTGGTAACTTTGTAAGGCCTGCATCGCATGGCCATCGAAACCACGTACTTCCCGTCCAGTTTCCTTGCAAACACCAATCAGGAAGTGATCGGTCAGGGCTTCAATATCACTTGCTCGTTGGCGCAGAGGTGGAATCTCCAGATTGATAACATTGATACGATAATACAAATCCTGCCGAAATCTACCTTCCGCAACGGCCGCTGCCAGATCTTCGTTCGTTGCCAGGACAACTCGGGTGTCGACAGAAAAAGTTTTGCTGCCTCCCACTTGTTCGAACTGAAATTCCTGCAACACGCGGAGCAATTTGACTTGCATTCCGGGAGACGCCGTACCGATTTCGTCCAGAAAAATCGTGCCAGCTTCTGCTTGTTTGAATTTCCCCTCCTTGTTGCCAACAGCGCCAGTAAATGCACCTGCAACATGGCCAAATAATTCACTCTCAAGCAGGTTTTCGGTCAGTGCGCCACACGCCACTTCCACAAACGGTCCATTTCGACGATCGGATTGGCGATGAATGGCCCGCGCAATAAGCGATTTTCCTGTCCCGCTTTCGCCGGTGATCAAGACGGTTGCCTTGGTATCCGCAATGCTGCCGACAATTTCAAAAATTCGTTGCATTTGGCGATCGTTCCCGACGATATTCTTGATACCGAATCGGTTATCCAATTGCGTTTTCAGTTGCCGGTTTTCCTGGACAATTTCCCGTTGACTGATAGCGCGGCGAATCGAGATCATTAACTCGTCGTCGATCAATGGTTTGGTCAGCAAATCAAACGCGCCAGCTCGCATCGCCTCAACGCCCGTTTCGACTGTTGCGTATCCCGTAATTAGCAATACGGTTGTAGCCAACTTGTTTTGGCGACAGAACTGCAAGACCTCGAATCCGTCTCCGTCGGGTAAGTGAAGATCAACCAGAGCCAGATCGAATGTCTGCTGGTTGAGCAACACCAACGCTTGACGTTTGGTCACAGCCAAGTGAATTTCGAATCCATGACCTGCCAACCACTGTCCCATGGATTGAGCGAGGTTCTGATCGTCGTCGACCAATAGCATTTTGAGTTGGCGGCGTTCTAACGGCATGTTCATCGGGTCTCAAGCCAGGTAAAGGTTTTCGGTGAAATGTCGATTCCAAAGGTTGGAATTCATTGCGCAGTCATCAATGGTGAGCTACAGAACAACCCGCTCGCTGGACGGTTTCGCCATAAGCAGCGTTGCCAGTGCGGGATTGCTGGAGCAGATCGATGCGCGGCATTCCTATGTGTATTTAGGTTACGAGTTGTAACCCGTCAACGAAAACGTCTATTTGTTGGCCGATGTGAGCACAATTGGTATGATTGGTGCTTCCAGCAAATTCACAGTTAATTAAATGCGTTCATCTGCGAAAGGGGAGCTCGAATCGACCATTCAGTCAACCGTCGACTCGTGGAGTTGACCGGGGCGCTTCGACGGCTTTAGTATCAGTCATAACGATTCCCACAATTAAACGGTGAGAAATTCCGAGTGAGCCGCGCATGATTTGTGGCGATGTGGCGAGTTAGGGTTAAGTATGTACTGCGTCAAGGTGGGTCGGTCCGACGTCGGTCCTGCAGGAAGTGATGTATTTCAGCGATACCGTGCGGTCGAAACGACATGGCTGAAATCTTACTATAATAAAGCAAGGCGTTTTCAGCGGTCAGATGGTCGAGGTTGAAATTTGTCTTGTGTGGAACCGTTGCGGATGTTGGCTTCAATCGTGAACAACTTCCTAAGAATGGTGTGAGGAAATCCAGTGACTGGCAGGTTGTCTGTATTCGTCGTCGATGACAGCCCGATTGTCGTGGCGGGACTGCGCAGTCTGTTGCGTAAGGCCGCAATCGAACTAACTTCGTTTGACAGTGACGTGGATGACGACAATGACGCCAATCAAGCGGAGACACCAATCGATTTGCTTATTCGAACGGCGCTGTCGCGAAGGCCCGACGTGATTGTCATGGAGGCAAGATTGAACGACAAAGATATTCTGTACGGAATACTTCGAATACAAACCGAAATCCCAGATCAAGCCATAATCGTTTATTCGGATTTGGATCCAACGGTGCACATCGCCAGAGCCGTCGCGCTTGGCGCCTGGAATTACGTGGGGAAACACGAGTCCGCAAAACGCCTTTTACGCGCGATACAAGATGCGGCAAAACGTGTCCCACCGCCAGCGGACTCCAAGTTTGCCCAAATCCAACAGATTATGAATCGGCGAACCAATGTGGATGATCCAGGTTTCTCCTTCACCCGGAGAGAGATGCAGGTGTTCCGGCTATTAGGGCTTGGCTTGAGCAATCATGAGATCAGCGTAGCGCTTAAACTTAGCCTGGAAACAATCAAGGAGCATGTTCAAAACGTTTTGCGAAAGACGAATACGGTTGACCGAACCCAGGTCGCCGGCTTGGCAGTGAAACGCCAATTGATTTAGGCCGTCGTATTCAACTCATCAATTTCCGTAAAACAAATAACAGGTCGAGAGGCGGATTCATGGCCCCCCATGAGAAGGCGCTGACTGAATGTCGTGACCATTCTGTTCGGCTATAATTCGTCGATAAATCGAATGATCCGGCTCTCAAGCATTTTAAAATCGCTGCCAAAATGGCGTGCGAAATCCTGAAGGCGAGCTGCCGAGTTGTAATCTGAAAAATTGGGAAGTTGAGCGATTGACTTAAGGTAAGCGGATAAATCACGGGGTCGGTGTTCCGCCAAATAAAACATCGTCGCCCAAGAAACGGCGTACGCGAACTCGACATCTTGATCAAATAGGCGGTCCGATTCAACAATTTGCCCGATAAACCCTTTGAAATCCTGGCCTTTCGCCAGCTTTTTCATCCGATCACAAAATACGCGATGGATACGATCTGCTTGCCGCGTGTATGTCCTACTATCGTAAACGCCTCTCGCCTCAAACATCACGGCCAGGCCTTCACTCGCCCATTTCGGGGTCGGCGCCCAACGATTGTGAATTCCTGAATTGAACGCGTACTGATGCAACGCCTCATGGACCAGCGTCAAATGGTTGCTATCCCACTGTTGGTCCATTCCGGTCGTCTGTACGAAAGTGATCACTTGGTTGGTCAATGGGGAATAAAAGCCCGCCACGTTTGCGGGATCATTGACACCCCGCCGTTCGGCAGCTCTTAGAAACTCAGCTCGTGTGGCATAAACCACAACGACTAGAGGAAATTCGGGTTGGTTCAGGTCGAAACCACGAACATCGAAATAGCCGGTGAAACGCCCCAAGAGCTTTTCAAACGGAATCGCCCATTGATTCGCTGTGCCAGTTGGGTGAATGACCACATAGTTTCCGGTGTTGGTGACCTCATAACCCTTGGGAATGAGTTGGAGCATTCGGTCTCGGAGTACGTCCGTCTTGAGCGGCCTGAAGGAAGCATTGATTTTGGCGAACTCCTTTGCCTTGGTGTGCTGCAAGACAAGGGCCTTTCCATCGGCCTGCAGCAGTACAAATGACCTACCATCAGAGGCAAGGAGTTTGCCAGTGAATCGCTTGCCGTCAATCGTGGCTTTGACCAGCGATCCTGGCTCACCTGCGAGCGCATTTGACAACGGACACGAGATAACGCTCCACGACCAAGCAAGCGCGATCAGACCGTTTCTCGTCGCGCTGCAATTCATCATCGATTTGTCACCTTGTAGGAATCGTTGAGACCAAGGGGTTGGTTTGATGCCCAACCAGCGAGTTTCGAATTAGGACAGCGGCGACGAACGGCGTCTATTGCCACTGAGGAAAACCGGATTTGGAGGCGAGCCCCTATGCTTGAACTGCTGTGTACGTGGCGAGACCGATTTCGATCAAGACCTCATTAATCCTACGCTATTCCGAAGGAGAGAGCGTTTTAGCTAATCCGTGATCGCAGGATTTCGGCATTATTTCTGAAGGCTGACCAAAATGGCAGGCCCGGTTCTTGTCGAATGTAGCTTTTCTGCAACACTTGTTGTAGTTGTGGGGGCTGGCTTTTTTAGGCTTCAAAAAAATGAAAATTGGTTTAACGATCCTTGGGCTGGTGGCGATGTCCTGGTGCTCGATGGCTGTCACCAATGAGAACGCAGAGTCTCGAATGCCCCTGCAAGAGCTTGACAACGCCGTGCCTCAGCATCCCTGGCACGACGCAAACATTCCTGAAACTGCGATTGTCGCCCAGGTGGACGCCGACCCGATCCGTTTTCGGGAAGTCCAGAATCAGTTGAGTATTTCCATTGGACTCAAGCCCAATGAGCTTGCTGCGGAACAGGTTGCTCGGCTTCAAGCACGAGCCCTCGAACAAGTCGTGGGGCAGAAAATCGTCATGAAATATCTGGCCACGATCGGGCGAGCGGTATCCGTTGAACGAATTGACGTCGAAGTCGCTCGGTTGAAGCGAAGGGCGGAATCGATCGGCAAGCCCTTTGACCAGTTTCTCCTCGAAAACAACCTTGATCTTCTGCTGCTTAAACAGAACATTGGTTGGCAACTCGGGTGGCGTGATTATCTGGATGATCAACTCACGGAGGCAGCCTTGAAACGTGTCTTTGAATCGCATCGCCAAATGCTCGATGGCACAAAGGTCAAGATTGCACACCTGTTGATTCGCCCCGAGGCGCCAGAGCTCCGTGAATCCTGGGATGCGGCGATTGCACTTGGTTTTGAGATTGCGGAGCAATTGAAACAGGATGTATTGGAATGGGATTCAGCCGTGGAGCAGTATTCCTCGGCCGCCAGTAAACAGGACGCCGGGGAAATGGGTTGGATCGAGAACGATGGAACGATGCCAGAGCTGTTTGCGGAAACAGCATTGCGATTGGAAGTGGGTGAGATTAGCGAACCGTTCAAAACAGCGTTTGGCGTCCATTTATTGCGTTGCATTGACCTGAATCCAGGTTCGAAAACATGGCAGGACGCGGGCGACGACTTGCGGGTACTCGCAGCCAAACAATTGTTTTCATGGGTGATTAAAACGCATCGCCCAAAAGTTGCGGTTGAATTTACAGGTGAATCTCCCTATTTCGACATCGACACCGAGGAGCTCATGGGCTTTGCAAACTAACCTGAGCGGCTCCAGCTAACCTAAACCGCACATCGGCTCCGCAACCAGCAAAAAGATTTGTTGCAGTCATTTGGATATCAGGCTGGTTTTCATAATGAATCATCGATCTATAATGTTCCGTTGATGACAACAGTAAACACGTAAATCTCGGCGAACTTGATCATCGGCATTCCAACTTGATCATCACCCTCTGCCGTGATGTTCGACGGAAATCTCGGAATATCAGGGGGGACTGACACTTGAATGCGCGCTTAGATTGTTGGAAGCTTGTACTGCAAGCTGGCAAGTGGTAAAGCGTTCGACGCCAGATACGTTGGAACGTCAGAGGATGTGAACGCTTCGATCTACGATGAGGGATCCGATGAATGAAAAGAAACGCCGCTTGGCATTGCATTGGCGAATATTGATCGGCATGGTACTGGGGTTACTGGTCGGTGTCTTGGCCGTGGTCTTGGGTAACAACAATATTCGCTTGAATTTGTTGTGGAGTACCCATACCTATCCCGATTTGGTTACCAATTGGATCAAGCCGTTTGGGACCATCTTTATCAACTCGCTTAAGTTGATCGCAATTCCATTGATCATTGCGTCGTTGATTAAAGGTATTTCAGATCTGAAGGACTTATCAAGTCTTTCCTCGATGGGCTTGCGGACGATCGTGATTTACCTGTTGACGACGATAGTCGCAGTGACAACTGGATTGTTAATTGTTAACGTTTTTCGTCCGGGACTAAGCGTCACTCCAGACACTCGCGCCCAACTGCAACAGAGTTATTCACAGGATGCGGAGACGCGAATCACGGCTGCCGAGGCAGAAAAAGCAAAGGGTCCGCTTCAACCATTGGTCGACATGGTGCCGGATAATATCTTTAATGCCTCGTCCAACAATGGAAATATGTTGCAAGTCATCTTCTTCGTGATTTTTTTTGGTATTGGGCTGTTGCTTGTCCCGGAGGACAAGGCCGCGCCGGTGAAAGCATTCTTTGACGGGTTGAATGAAGTTGTACTCAAGCTGATCGACCTGATCATGTTGGCGGCGCCTTTTGGAGTCTTCGCATTGCTGGCTTCGTTGGTTGTGGATGTTCCATCGTTCGATGTGTTCCTCGCACTGTTCCAATATTGTCTATGTGTCGTGCTTGGATTGGGGTTCTTGATTATTGTGTTTTACCCAACACTGGTCTGGTTTTTTGCCGGTCGAGACCCACTATTTTTCTTCCGAGGAATCTTGCCTGCGCAGATGTTAGCATTTTCGACAAGTTCAAGTGCCGCAACATTGCCTGTAACGATGGAGCGGGTCGAAGAGCATTTGGGTGTCGACAAAGAAGTGGCCAGTTTTGTATTGCCGATCGGGGCTACAGTCAACATGGATGGGACCAGTCTCTACCAAGCTGTTGCGGCCGTGTTCATTGCCCAGGCAACCGGGATGGACCTGACGCTAAATGACCAGCTGACAATCGTGTTAACAGCAACACTTGCGTCGATTGGTTCGGCGGCTGTCCCGGGGGCCGGAATGGTAATGTTAGTCATCGTGCTCAGTTCTGTCGGAATTCCACCCGCTGGATTAGCGTTGATTTTTGCCGTTGATCGGATATTGGATATGTGTCGCACAACCGTCAATGTGACTGGTGACGCCAGCGTAGCCATGATCGTTGCTAAGAAACTGGGAAAACTGCGTGAACCCCAGGTCAAAAATTGGGACGACGACTACAAGCACCGCCACGAACAGGAAGATTCCTAGGCACGTCTATCGGCAGCCCCCAGCGGTTCAACTATAATCTGGGTACACAACTCAAAGTCCGTTTGAATGCGGATGAAGTCGAGTTGCCTGTGTGCAATGTCAGAGTGTACGGGTGTTTTCGATGCTCTCAGATGCTCGAGGAAATCGCCGGGAGGGTGCCCACGGTTGCTGGCAGCCCGCGCCGTTAAGAAAAATCTCGTAATTCTGAAAATGTCGCCTGGAGTCGTGGAGCATGAAAATTTTTTTGACCTATTGGGTGCTGGCCTCATTTTTTCTGTTGCCCACGGTCAATTCGTTTTCTCAAGACGTGGATCTGGCTCCAGATTTTCAAGCCGTGATTTTGCCACTTCTCTCCGACCGCTGTTTTTCGTGTCATGGCCCGGATGAGGATGCAAACGAATCTGGGCTGCGTCTCGATTTACGTGCAGAAGCGATCGCAGAATCTGATAACAGTGGGGGGTTTGCAATTGTCCCTGGAGCCCCGGATCAGAGCTTAATGATACAGCGAGTCACAACGACGGACGCAAGCTTGGTCATGCCACCACCCTCAGCGCATCGAACGCCGTTGACGATCAACGAAATTGACGCACTCCGCCAATGGATTGCCGCTGGAGCCGAGTATGAGAAGCACTGGTCTTTCGAACCGATTCCACAACAAGTTCCTTTGCCGGAAATTGAGCACAAGAATTGGCCTCGCCAATCCTTGGATTATTTCGTGTTGTCGGAACTTGAACGGATGCAACGATCGCCGGCATCTGAATCTGAGAAATGGCGTTGGCTGCGACGAGTCAGCTTCGACTTGAGTGGACTGCCGCCAACGCCGCAGGAATATCTTGAGTTTGAACAGGACAATGGCGAAGATGCCTACGAAAAGGTCGTTGATCGGCTATTGGCTGCCGATTCATTTGGTCAACATTTTGCGGTTGCCTGGTTGGATGTCGCACGATACGCCGACTCTTACGGCTATCAGTCAGATTTACTTTGTCAGGTTTGGCCGTATCGCGATTGGGTCGTGCGCGCATTTAATCAGAACAAGTCTTATGATGCTTTCATCATCGAACAACTGGCGGGCGATTTGCTCCCGGCGGCAAACCAGAATCAACGTATCGCGACTGCCTTTAATCGGTTGCATCGACAGACGAATGAAGGTGGAAGTATCGATGAAGAATGGCGAATCGAATATGCAGCAGATCGCGTTCATACTTTTGGCACAGCGTTCCTGGGTCTTACTTTGGAATGTGCTCGTTGCCATGATCACAAATTTGATCCGATTTCAACGCGCGAATATTATCAATTGATGGCATTCTATAATTCCATCGACGATGCAGGGACGTACAATGACTCCGTGCACATTCCCACGCCGACGATGCTGCTCCCGTCAGAATCGCAAGCGGAGCAACTGGCCGCCATCGAACAGGAAATTGCCGGACTTCTTCGGCAAAAGCAAGTGCGTCAGGACGTGATCGCCGACTCCGTTGATATCGAGAAGACTCCGTCAGAACGACCGGCATCGATCAAGCCGGTTGCAGGTTTTAACTTCGATCAGCGAGACGAACAGCATCGGTTCGCCAACGCGACTCCCGACGGTGCTGCAGCTACGACCGTCGCCGCCAATCACACCGTCGAAGGTTTTTCCGGATCAGCGTTACGTTTTACGGGT
Source organism: Pirellulaceae bacterium (assembly GCA_041748315.1). Lineage (GTDB taxonomy): Bacteria > Planctomycetota > Planctomycetia > Pirellulales > Pirellulaceae > CALMEE01. Next base: position 18,567 of record JBGTDM010000242.1, on the reverse strand, counting down.
GACGACCCATTAAGCATCACGGCATTTCCGCTTCAAGTCTGGCAACCCTTCACGGTTGCATTCAGGTTGTATCTTCCGGACGGTTTGGATCAAGCTTTGTTGTTTCATCAATCGACTGGCACCGACACGGGATTTTCAGGAACGCAACTGGAATTGCATCAAGGTCGCTTGCGGCTATCATTAAACCGCTTTTGGCCGGGCAACGCGATTGCTATTGAATCGGTGATTGAACTGCCTCGCAACGATTGGCTGTTCGTTGCTGTTAGCTACGATGGAAGCGGAACAGCCGACGGATTGGCCATTGAGGTGAATGGAGACGGCAAATCAAACGTGATCAAGGATCAATTGTGCAAGTCGCCGGCGACAACTCAACAACTGATATTTGGGGAACGGTTTCGAACCCCTGGTGCAAGCGGTGCCGCGATCGATGAACTCTCTGTTTTCGATCAACGACTCACGAGTTTAGAACTTGAGTTGATCAGAGATGCCAAAGAGATCGAAGATGTCTGGGATGCGATGGACCAGCCAACGCGGCAGGAGTTTTACCGTTATCGACTTGATGAACAATGGGGAGAACTGGAACGAACCCATCGTGAACTGGTTGAGCGAAAATTTACGCTGCTTAACCAGATTCGTGAACTGATGGTGATGGAGGAGCTTGAACAACCCCGTGAAACGTTTATCCTCCAGCGCGGCGAATATGATGCTCCCCGTTCTCCGGAGTTACGAGTCGATCGCGATACTCCTCAGGTATTATCAAGCTTTGGCAACCAATTTGACCGAAATCGACTCGGTTTGGCACAGTGGTTGGTCTCCGCCGAACATCCACTGACGGCGCGAGTCGCCGTGAACCGTTTTTGGCAGAATTTTTTTGGTTTGGGTTTGGTTGAAACCAGCGATGACTTCGGGCTCCAAGGTTCCCGCCCGTCGCATCCACAACTCCTGGATTGGTTGGCTCACGATTTTGTCGAACATGGCTGGGACGTCAAGCGGCTGTGCCGTCAAATCGCGCTCAGCGCAACGTATCGTCAAACTTCGGCGGCCACGCCCGAACTTCGCGAAGCTGATCCTAAAAACCGTTGGCTGGCGCGCGGGCCTTCCCATCGGCTTTCCGCCGAAGCGACTCGGGATTTGGCATTGTTCAGCAGCGGCTTGCTTGACGCACGGCTTGATGGACCGCCGGTAAGTCCGTATCAACCGCCAGGATTGTGGCGAGAAAACAACTCGATGTCTCCCGGCTATCAACAGAGTTCGGGTTCAGACCTGTTTCGGCGCAGCCTCTACAGCGTTTGGAAACGTACGGCTCCGCTCCCCAATATGTTGGCCCTCGATGCTGCCGGTCGGGAGATCTGCTCCGCCAGACGTTCAATCACCAGTACACCGATTCAAGCATTAGTCCTGCTGAATGATCCGCAATTTGTCGAAGCCGCACGGTTCATCGCAACGCGTACACTTGTTGAACCGCATACCAACTCGACTGACAGGATCAATGCGATGTTCGTACGAGTCGCCGGGCGAAAGGCAAAGCTCAGCGAGCAGGTTGTTCTTGAGCAATTGTATCTGGAACAACTCTCGAGTTTTGCAGTGGGCGAAGCTGCTCGACGAGAATTCTTGGTCGTCGGCACGTTGAATAACGATACTCCGACCGAGGATAAATCTGATGTGAACTCCATTCAAGACCATGAACTGGCCGCATGGACGGTCGTTGCCTTGGCAATTTTGAATAGTGATGCGGCAATGATGTTACGCTAGCGACCAGAGGTTTAGCCAAACAAGAACATAGATATGAACATACCCTCGAAACAACGCAACTTGGCGCTACAACCGGGTCAATTTAAAAGCCTCACACGCAGACATTTTTTTGGTCATTCTGCGGCAGGAATCGGTGTCGCTGCATTGGCCGGCATGCTTCACGACAAGGGTGAGCCGGGTTCGCTTGAGGAAAATGCGCCTCCGTCAAATCGCGCGGCTCTTACGACGACTCCAAAAGCCAAGCGGTTGATCTACATTTTTCAAAGTGGTGGACCGTCCCAGCTTGACTTGTTCGACTACAAACCCCTACTGAATCAGCAACACGGCGAACAACTTCCAAAACATATTCGCGGCGACCAGCGGTTGACCGGCATGTCTAGCCACCAAGCCTCGATCCCATTGGCTGGATCTGCATTCAAGTTTTCCCGGCATGGGCAACACGGGACATGGATCAGTGAGTTGCTACCGCATACCGCGAGTATTGCTGATGAACTTTGCATTGTCCGTTCAATGTTTACCGAGGCCATCAATCACGATCCAGCAATCACTTTTTTCCAAACGGGTTCCCAGATTGCAGGGCGGCCTTCATTGGGAGCTTGGCTCGCCTATGGTCTGGGCGATTTGAACTTGGATCTTCCGTCGTTTGTCGTGTTAGTTACAAATGGGAAAGGGGATCAACCGTTGTACTCGCGGTTATGGGGGAATGGGTTTCTCGATTCCCGTTATCAGGGTGTCCGATTCCGCTCTGGTCGTGACGCGATGCTTTACCTATCGAACCCGGCTGGAATCAGTTCGGCCTCGCGCCGAGCCATGCTGGACCGACTCAACGAACTGAATCAAATTCAATTGGAAGCGGAACTTGACCCGGAAATTGAATCAAGGATTGCCCAATATGAACTTGCATTCAAAATGCAAACCAGTGTTCCTGAAATTACGAACATTGGTGATGAACCGCAATCGACCTTTGACCTTTACGGAGAAGACGCTCGCGTGCCGGGGACTTTTGCCGCAAACTGCCTGTTGGCTCGTCGACTGGCTGAACGAGGTGTTCCGATGATCCAGTTATATCATCAGGGCTGGGATCATCATGGGGGCCTGCCAGGCGGGATTCAACAACAATCGAGAGAAACCGATCAGGCGTGTGCTGGGTTAATTAAAGATTTGAAGGCTCGTGGCATGTTGGACGACACGTTAGTTGTCTGGGGTGGAGAATTCGGGCGCACTGCTTATTGTCAAGGACCGATGACCGCCAATGATTATGGTCGTGATCACCACCCGAGGTGTTTTACAATTTGGATGGCTGGAGGTGGAACCAAGCAAGGATTTGATTACGGACAGACTGATGAATATGGCTATAATGTTGTCGATGAATCCGGACAACCATTCAGCCCCGACAAACATCGCTTGACTCGCGGAACCGTGCATGTGCACGACTTACAAGCCACAATTCTTCACCAGCTCGGATTCGACCATGAGCGCCTGACCTACCGGTTCCAAGGTCGCGACTATCGCCTCACCGACGTGCATGGACACATCATCCGCGATCTGCTGCAACCCTAGACTCGGGGTCAGCGAGGGTCGTAACTTGGGTCAATATCTGATTTCAAAAACATTTTGAAATTCCTTTTGTAAGGAAGAAGAAAGGGGACGCAGCTCATTGTTTTGAGGCAAGAGATGTGTTATGATTTGTAACATGCCCAGACGCCCCCGAATTTGTCCTGCCGGAATCTGTTTTCATGTGATCAATCGAGCGGTAGCTCGATTGCCGTTGTTTGAAAAAGAGGCAGACTATGAAGCGTTCGAGCGGGTACTGGCTCTGGCCTATAGCCACGTTTCGCTTCCCATTTTCTCTTACATTCTGATGCCCAATCATTGGCATTTCGTTGTCCGGCCAGAAACGGATACTCAAGTCACTGACTTCTTTCGCAGGTTAGCTCATACGCACACGATGCGCTGGCATGCTCACTATCACACCGAAGGGACCGGTCATCTGTATCAAGGTCGTTTCAAAACGTTTCCGATTGAAGAGGGCGATCATTTGCTGGCGGTGTTACGGTATGTTGAGCGAAATGCATTGCGAGCGAATTTGTGCGAGCGTGCCGAAGATTGGAAATATGGAAGTCTGTGGCGGCGAGTTTACGGGAACAAGGAATCGCCTGAGCTTCTAAGTGAATGGCCAATTGATCGACCACGAACTTGGGTGGCCATGGTTAATCGAGCACAAAATGAAAGTGAAGAAACGGCAATTCAAAACTGTTTAAAGAAAGGCCAACCCTTTGGAGGCGATTCGTTCGTATCCCAATCCGCCGTTCGCCTGCAACTGGCACACACACTTCGATCACGCGGACGACCCAAGAAAAAATGAGCTGCGTCCCCTTTTTATTCACTGAGAAGTTGGTCGGGAAGTGAGGGAGGGAACAGGCAGTAACTGAATTCGCGGCGATTGAGCAAATTGCTCCGCTCGAGTAATTGCTGAGATCGCTCCAAATGGCTCCGAACCATGCTCTTTTGATCGCGCAACGTATTGCTAAGGCAGTTGTTGATCGCAACGATCTCGTCATGCCATGCCTTCCGACTACCGTTTTGCGGTTGGCTTTGAATCAAATCGAATTTGCGTCTGATCCAAGCAGCTTGTTGAGTGTCGGGATCGTCGATGAAGTCCTCGGGTCGAAAGTCCAGTTCTCGCAATTGTTGGCGGTATCGAGTGATCTGAACTGGAGTCACCGTTTCGCCGTTTAAAGGCAATTTCATAGTGGCAGTTGCCGTTACATGCCGAGGTAATTCAGTTTTAAAAAACCTCATCGATATCTGGTCGGTCAGTTCGTCGTATAGGGCTCCACCAATTCCGTGAATGAATAGATCGGACAACACATGCCGTGCGTACAGGGTTGTTGTCAACGCACGAGGCCGGATAGAAAGTTGACTTTGAGTTTCATGGATTGTGATATTCAGGTCGCCGGTTGAACATCGAATGCGGATTTGTTTGAAATCCGTCAATTCGACCATTCCGGCGCTCGACCTGGTGTACAGGGGAAGCCGAATGGGCTGTTCACGTGACCAGATCCAAAATGGAGTCTCCAGATATCCCTCGACGGAACTCAATTTTGGAACAGGTCGCGCTGCTGACTTAATACGATTGAGCCGTTTATACTCGAGCAGTGTCTCATTGTATGCTGCCTGAAATTCATCGATCCGAGAGACGATTTCGGCGACAAACGTGGAAAACCATAAGGTGGAACAAACCTGACTGAGTGGAATTTCAAGCGTGTTCAAGCCGAATTGTTCTTCGAGCAAGTGTCTTCCTTGAGCGAGCGCCGTGCCAATCAATGGAGTTTGTTCGGCTGCTCGCAATACGTGTGGCCAGAGTTGTTCGATCAGTGGCGATTCGACAAACGGCTTGATCGAATCGGCGACTCGTTGCCCAAAACTGGCGAACAGGTCTCGGTCAATGATGGTCCGCGACTCGTAAGGGACGTTTTGCCCGCTTCGATCATAGGCAATCGACTTGAGTTTTGGTTGTTTGACATCTCCCCGCAATACGCTGATTTTAGGAATACCACAGAGATCATTGTCGATGATAAGGTTGATGCCGACGCGGCCAGGACCCGTGGCAATTTTTGAAAGGACAAAGTTCTTAAACCAAACGCCGGCGTGAAACAACTCCGGTTGGTGGCCGGAAAGGATCATCGAGGGTCGTTGATTTTCATCGAATTCGTCAACGCGGTTATTGGATTGAATCAAGTGGTTCCAAGGCGATTGAACGGTTCGATATTGTTGGGTGTAATCGATTGCGGCTCGTTGCAAATCCTGTCTCGCCGCAGCACGAACAACGGCAATTGATTGGCCGAAGAGTGTTGAGGTGTGTGTGGAAATGCTGCGACGGTTGTCCCTGATTGTTGCTTCGAGCTCATCACCGCTTGGTACAATTAACGATCCACCAGATTCTTGAGGCGCGCTTAAATGTTGTCGGCGAAATATCATGGATCACACGTAAAGCTCTGGGCGCCCCGATCAACCGCACCTAGGGTTACCGTCAACAATGGTGACATGCTCGGTGAAGCGAAGGAGACTCAGCCAGCTTGACGTCGATATTACCGCGCCTCACGAGCCACCTCTAAGCGCGAAGTTTCGAGCACTCTTGCGGAAGTCGACGAAAGCTTTGTTCCAAAATCGAATTGTAGTATTTGATACGAGTGTCTGGGTCGTCGAGCTTTCCACCAAAGGAACGGTTTTCGTCCAAGTAGATTAGAGGAACAGCGACTTCAACGATTTTAAATTTGGCACAGGCTGCCTGGACCCATAACTCGAGTGGCATCGCATAGCCGGTTTCAGTCAAGCGTAATTTGGGAAGCGACGCGACCTTATAAGCCTTGAATCCGCAGAAGGCGTCGGTCAGGTTAAAATCGAGGCGATTGTTAAGTGTCTGAGTCACCTGCTGGTTGATGAGCCGACGTTGCGCTGGCGCTTGAGTATTTTCTTCAAAACGATCCAGATATCGGCTACCAGAAATGATGTCGGCCCCGGTTTCGGCGTATTTCTGCACAAATTGCCGGATCATTTGCGGCTCATGCTGGCCGTCGCAGTCGATGGTCACGAGGACATCGTAATCGTGATCGATGGCGTATTGAAACGCGGTCATTACTGCGGCGCCGTACCCTCGATTACTTGGATGGGCGACCACCGTCACGTCGTTGCGACGCGATAACACATCTGCTGAACCGTCAAGCGATCCATCGTCGACGACCAGCACATCGTCACTGAACTTGACGACTTGGTCGAGTACTTCATCGATATATTTGGCTTCGTTATAGACGGGAAGCGCGGTCAAAAAACGCGTATGATTCATGAAAACAATCTCTTAAAAATGTGCAACATTTCATTGTAGGCTGGAAGCCGATTCGGTCAATCAAAAGTGCTATTTGCTCGAAAAAATCTGAGAAATTTAGTGTTGATCAAGCCCATAGGATTGGATCGGACTCCTTTTCGCTTGCCCAAATCTCAATGTCTTGAAACTCACGCTTAAGCTGCTCAGCCAATGCTTGCAGGGCAAATCGTTCGCTGGCAAAGTGACCCAGCAGCAACAGCATGAGGTCATCGGCCTTGGCTTGCAGACAAGTGTGGAAGGTAGCTTCGCCGGTAATGAACGCATCCGCCCCAAGTTGAATCGCGTCGGGCAAGAACGAGCCCCCGCTTCCACAAGCGATAGCGACTGACTCGATGTTACGGTCGAATGAACCAACAATGCCGATTGATCTAATGCCGAAAAACGTTTTGATGCGAGCTATCAAGGCTCCGGCACCGATTGGGCTTGAGAGCTTTCCGAACCGCCCTGCCCCTCGATGCGACTGTTCAGCATTTAGTGGCTGAAGCGGCATGAGATCGCTCAGGTCGATCGCCGAGGCAATCAAATCGTTGATGCCATGCGCTGTGGAGTCAAACGCCGTATGCGGGCTATAGACGGCAATGTCATGTCGAATCAGATCGAGCAACATTGTGCCCTCTGTCGAATCGGTGGTTATTTTCTTAACCGGATGAAACATCACGGGATGATGCGTGACAATCATGTTGGCTTGCTGCTGGATCGCTTCCTCGACCGATTCCGGTGTAATCGTTAAACACGTCATCAATCGGTTGACTTGACGGGTTCTGTTGCCAACCAGTAAACCGATATTATCCCAAGGCTCTGCCAGTTCCGCCGGTGCAAACCTTTCCAAATAATCTTGGAGATCCTGTACGGTCGTCACTTTCAATCCCCTGTTCGCATTCGATTCTAGCCATCCTCTCAACCAAGGAGATACAAAGTCAGTATCGCGTTATTGCGCAACCGGGGTTGATAGCCGGCGGACAGGCGACGTTAATAAGGGTCTCCCCTTGTGCCACGCCTTACGTGGAAGTCGGCCTTGCTATAATTCCCCTCTTGCGATTGAATTAGTGTAACCTTTATTTGGATTGTGTTCACGATGCTACAGCTCAAAACTGGAATTTCCGTTGCTGCATTGAAGCAACCGCTGAAAAACGCCCTGCCGTTGGCTGCAGACATTGGCGTTGATGGGATCGAAATCAATGCGCGCACCGAGTTGCGACCGCAGGAGCTTTCTAAAACGGGTATCCGGCATTTGCGAAAGTTACTACAAGACTATGAGCTGCAAGTGTGTTCAATCAACTTTCCGACACGGCGAAGTTACGGCGTTAGCGAGGATTTGGAACGGAGGCTCGACGCCACAAAAGCTGCGATGAAGATGGCCTTTGATCTGGGGTGCAATCACGTCAGCAGCTTTGTTTCAGTCCAATCTTGCAGCGAACTGGAGCGAGCAACCTTGTTTGAAGCGCTTACCGATCTTGGAATGTATGGCCAACGGGTCGGAGCCCGGTTCGCGATTCGTACTGGAGGGGACACCGGCGAGGCACTTCAGGAATTTATCCAATCCATGCCACCGGCGAGTATTGTCGTTGACTTTGATCCAGCCGAGCTTCTGCTCAACAAAAAATCTCCAACCGAAGCGCTGCGGCAAGTCGGCGAGCATGTCGTTCATTTCCGTGCTCGAGACGCTGTTCACGACCTGTCGATGGGGCGTGGCGTGATCGTGCAACTTGGACGAGGTTCCAACGATTGGGCAACGCTGTTGGCGACGCTTGAAGAATACCAATACGATGGATTCATCACTCTAGAGCCAGCAGGAAGCGACACGATTGCCGAAGCTCATGAATCCGTGGAATACCTGCGAAACCTGTTTAGTTAAGGCATGGGACTACCGTTCAGAAGCCGGTTGCAGGTGTTGCCCACCGTTGACTCAGGCCAAAATGGATTTCGAGCACTCGCCGGCGACCTCGGCAACATACCTTGGAACCGCATAGCCGGGGACCAGTTTTCGCATGTCACCGACAAGCTGCTTCCCAACCTCGACCGGTACCTCAAAATGGGCAGCGCCCTCAACTCGATCCAGTTGATGCAGGTAATACGGTAGCACGCGGAGATTGATTAATCGATTTGATAGCCCAACCAAAGTGTGCAGATCATCATTAATGCCGCGCAGTAATACCGACTGATTCAGCACCGGAATACCATGGTCAACCAAGCGGCTTATCGCGTTTTCGACATCGACATCGATCTCTCGCGCGTGGTTGCAATGAATTACAATATTGACGACGGGTCGAATCGAACGTATCGAATCGATCAGGATCGGGGTGACGCGCGAGGGGATCATAATAGGCAATCGCGTATGGATGCGTAACCGCTGAACATGATTGATTTCACTAACCAGCTTGAGCAACCGCTGCAGGTTTTCATCATTCAGCATTAGGGGATCGCCGCCACTGAGAATGACTTCATGGATTGAAGTATCGTCGCGGATGGCCGCCAGCGAATTCTGCCACTGAATCGTACCTTGGGGCGAAGAATCGTATGGGAAATGTCGTCGAAAACAATAACGGCAGTGAATCGCACATGCTCCTGTGGCGATCAGTAATGCTCGACCCGTATATTTTTTGATCACTCCAGGTGCAAGCGTCGCCGCCTGGTCGGAAACCGGGTCTCGCTTGAACAAATGATTTGAGTCGTTTTCGTGTCTTGTCGGCAATAGTTGCAATAGGAGCGGATCTCGTGGATTAAACCGTTCAATTCGACCGACAAAAGGCCGTGGGGCAAATAGCGGAAATTGTCGAATCGCCTCACGTCCCAACTCGGCGAATTCGTCGGGCAAGCCTAACACGCGGCCAAGTTCCCTTGGGTCACGAATCGCGGCCTTTAACTCAGCCTGCCATTCCGGGATTCTGGCGGCGACAAAATCAGTTTTGGGGGTTACAATTGGCATTTTTACAACTCAACATATTTCACAGCTAATATACAGGGATCAACCACCGTGGGAACCTACAAAACCAGTGACTTTCGTAAAGGACTCAAAGTTCAAATTGACGGCGAGCCATATCTGATGACGGAAATGAACTTTGTCAAGCCTGGAAAAGGCAACGCATTGTACAAGTGCCGCTTGAAAAATCTCATTCGAGGAACGGTCTTGCAACGAACTTTTAAGGGGGGGGATTCACTGGAAAGCGCAGACGTCGAAGAGATCGACGCTCAATACCTGTACCGACAGGTTGACGTCTTTGTGTTCATGAACCATGTGTCGTTTGAACAATACGAGCTTTCGTCGGATCAAGTCGATGATAACTGGAAGTATCTGAAGGAAGGCATGCATTGTTCAATGGTGCTGTACAACGGAAATCCGATCACGATTACCCCACCCAATCATGTTGAACTCAGGGTGGAATTTTGTGAACCCGGAGTCAAGGGCGACACGGCGACGAATGTGACTAAGGCCTGCAAAGTCGAGACCGGTGCAGAATTTCTGGCTCCAGCTTTCATTAATATGGGGGATGTGCTCAGAATCGATACGCGATCAGGCGAGTATGTCGAGCGGGTTCGTAGTTAGTCCTCGACATCGTCTATAAACTGACGGGGAATGCTCCCTCGGTCCTTGGATCGGCATCGAGGCCGTGCTTCAGTGCGGGTGTTGCTCCCAACAGGCCTTTTGTTATTAATCGTTCTGCGGTGGTGCCGCGTAAAGAAAGCCGGAAGATGCAAGTTCAATTCTGGGGTGCCGCCCAAACCATCACAGGGTCCATGCATTTAGTCGAATACGAGGGGAAACGTGTATTGTTGGATTGCGGATTGTATCAGGGAAGACGCAAGGAGGCGTTTAACCGAAACCGGGACCTTCCGTTTGATGCCAGGTCGATCGATGCTGTCTTGCTTTCACATGCGCATATCGATCATAGTGGGAATTTACCTTCGTTGATTCGCCATGGGTTTAAGGGGAGAATTTATACAACGCCCCCGACGAAGAGTTTGGCGGTGCACATGCTCCTGGACTCCGCACAAATTCAAGAGAGTGATGTCAAATATGTCAACAAGAAAAGGAAGCAAAAGCAACAGTCACTGTTCGACCCGTTGTACGTTCAAGAGGATGCGGTTCGAACACTCAATCGCATGGTAGGGATTGACTTCGCCGAGCCCTTTCAACCGGTTCCCGGTATGACCTGCCGATTCCATGTTGCCGGTCATATGTTGGGGGCGGCACATGTCGAACTGACGATGAGCCAGAATGGTCACCCGCCGATTCGATTAGCGTTTAGCGGGGATATTGGCCGCAAAGGCGCACCGATTTTAAAAGACCCGACCGTCGTCGAAGGGGTCGATTATTTGATCATGGAGGCAACCTATGGCAATCGCAAACACCCCGAGTGGATTGATGCCGAAAAGGAACTTCACAGGGTTGTCCAGGAAACCTGGGACAATCGAGGGAAATTGATCGTCCCGGCCTTTTCAGTTGGCCGAACGCAGGAGATTATTTATCGGCTAAACAACCTGAAAGAAGCAGGCAAACTGCCACCGCTGAAAGTGTTCCTTGATAGTCCATTAGCGATCGATGCACACACAGTCTTTCAACAGTACTTCGATCAATTCGACGATACTTTTGCCAAACAGATACTAAGCGAAGAGGACGAAGATCCACTTGATTTTCACGACCTTTATTTGGTAAGAAAAGTCCAACATTCCATGGCTTTGAACAAGTTACAGGAGCCCTGCATTATCATTAGCGCATCTGGAATGTGTGAATCGGGAAGGATTCTCCACCATCTCAAACAACATATCTCCAATCCGACAACAACGGTTTTATTGACTGGTTATCAAGCGCCCTACACCTTGGGACGAAGACTTGAGGAAGGAGCGGCCGAGGTCAATATCTTTGGTGATCCCTACAAAGTCCGGGCAAAAATCCTCAAACTACAAGGGAGCAGTGGTCATGCCGACCAGCCCGAGTTGATTGAATGGGCCTCCAATGTCGCGGCGGCGGGAAATCTCAAAAAAGTCGCACTGGTCCATTGTGAATTGGAAAATGCTCAGGTTCTTTCCGAGAAATTGCTGACCAACGACATCCGACCCGTGATCATTCCCGATCGCGGGGAAACGATGCCCCTGGCCGAATAACGATTTCTGCGCAACGCGGATGCCGGGTCATCGGGGGCCGGGTTGCTCAGATAACCATTCGCCATTCAAGAAAAAACATCGCTCGGGTGGAAATTCGGCGATCGACTCAATGGTCAATGATCGGAAGTCGGGTTGATCCCGAATCATCAGGGAGTTCCAGCGTTGTCCTAGCGGGCGCTCGCTGAGCAAAGCGATCTCAAGACTCATCAGGAACACCCATTGTTCAGGAGAGACCTGCTGTTCCGCGACCACTTGCTTCAATATCGGCCTGATCGTCTCAAATTCTTGCACAAGCTCCTTTGCTCCAAGTTCAATGACACGGTCCGCCTGCCGCTCAATCGACTCCAGTAATTGGAACGCGTCGAGGTACGCTCGATTACGGATCTTGCTGAGTAGCATGAGTTGATCAGCTCGAAGTCGTAGTGCGATCGCTGTCGTTTCGACCGATATTCCATTGGATATCTTGGTGGACGGAGAAACGGGTTCGTCCAACCAGGCTGGATCGCGATCAGGATCGTTTTGGAAGGCGACGGCCCGTATTCGTCGCTCGAGCGCTTCGTCATCACAAAGCGAAATCATGCCACGAAAACAACTCAAACGTATTTCACCTCGCCCCCAATAGGCTCCTAAAAAATAGAGCCGCTTGGCTAAATATTGAGCGTAAGCATCGGAGGGATACGAACTTAAAATTTCGGCACTATCCCGATATCCTTCAGGCGACGACGGCGAGAGCGCTTTAAGGCTTTGCGGATCGATCGTTTTGACCAATCGAACAAGTTCTGACTTCGGAATCGCAATCTTGTTTAAATCCCGGCCAGCATTGAATTCCAGAAATTCAACGAAATCGGTCGACACGCTCAATATCAATCCACTCATGGGTTGAGATTGTTGGGAGTTCTTAAGCCACGCCACATCCCCCGCCACGGAATCAGCAAACAGGCACGAAGCCAAGGCCGCGGACCCCACAATCAACCCATGTATCAATTTGCTTGACATGCAGAAGTCCACAACTTTAAAAGAGTCAATTCATTAAGGAGCAACTGGTCGCGGTAATGTTGAAGTTGATTACTGTGGACGACGTGCCAAGTCACAATTTTAGTAATCTTATGCTCGATTTGCGGGTTGCGTTTTCCGATTGCGCGCGCCACGCCGTCGATCAAGCGTCGACCGGCAAGGATGGCGCGATGCAATTCATCTTCAGCAAGGTAATCGTCAAGCTGCCAATTCGCGGCATTCAACTCGCTTGAAATCGCCTTCGTCATCGTTCGGATCAGCAAAGTATACGCGTCTTGCGGGATCCCGTCGGAGTGAACAATTCTCAGGCGCAGAATCATTTCATCGCACAATCGATCATGAAGTTGATCCCATAACAGTTCGTTCTCGGCATTCCTGCGTACGATGGCGATTTTCAACTGGCCTGTTAGCGATGATAAAAGCTGTATCTTTAACACAGCGCGCCAGTTATCGCTCGTGGCCAATTCAAAGGACTCATCGGTTAGTAAGCGGCAAATCGTCAACAGATGATCGGTTGGAGCGGTCGTTGACTCTAATTGATTGATTAGTGCCTGTTGCAACGCCAACCAATGACGAAGTTTGCCTAGTTCCTTGCGGATAGCAATGACTTCGTCGTCGGATTGCGCATTCAACAAAAATGTCATCAGCAATTGAGCCTGTTCAAATTCGATATCAGCAAACCGATCGGCAACTGCGCTGATTCGCTGCAAAGCTGCCGCTCGAGTGACCGGTCGAACCTCCTTGTCCGCGAGTACAGCCAATGCCTTGTCGAGTGTTTCGTGATGAGTTGCATGGGCCGTAAACGGAGCGTCGTCCAATAAATTCAATGTCTCCCTTGAAGCGTTCGCGATGGCCACCATCGCAAGCGGCGCTTGGGGCTCCTGATACAATCGCTGAAACAGTTCAAATTGACCTCGGCTTAATGCAAACGCTTGAGTTCCCCATTGAGCGATATCGGCGATATTCTGCGCCGTAGCGTTGGGCAATTGATCCGATTCGACAAGCTTGCTCAATAATTCGTTGTGAGTCAGCCATTGCCTGATCAGCGCGTGATGTCCCCCAATGAGCTCGGATTGGCGCGCAAGAATTTGGGATCGAATCAAACTAAGTTGTTGTTCCTCTCCCAAAATGCGATCGATATCCAGCAACAAAACTAATTGGGTTGTCAACCATTGTCGTAACGAATGGTCCTGAGTGGAATGTAGCAACTCTCCCCAAGCCAAAATTCGATCGTGATCAGCATTACGAATAACTTCATCGGCAACAGGTTTTAAATGTGTAATGGATTGTGGCGAATTCTCCAGGATCATGAGCAAAATATCTTCAAGTCGATCGTTGAGCGATCGATGATCAAGCTTATCACTCAAACCTTGACGAATTGGTATGACGAATTGACCGGCCTGCTCTGGATTCAAGCGAGCCAGAGTTGTCAAGTAATCCAACCATTGACGAGCCAGCCCTTGCTCCGCCAGGGGAAGATACGCCTCGCTAAACATTTCGTCAGTGTCGACTGATGCCAAAGCATCAAGATTGACACTCGTTTGATTGAACAAGCCTTGCCCCAACAATCGTCGGGGAAGAGAGGTTTCATCAAGTGTTCGCCAAACCTGGAACGCCAATTGATTTGACCGGAAACAGTCTTCCAGATCGTCCGCCAATGCAGGAGTGGTCAGCGAGGAGTCTATCGATGTGACGGTGATCCGATGGGTTAGTTCGCTAATCATCGTTTCCAGAGTTTGCGGGTCAGGCTCGATCTCCAGCGTCAACACCAGGAGCTCGACCCATGCCTGGCGCTGAGTTTCATCATGTCCTGCGAGTGCTGATGCGGTCAGTTCCGAAATCAGTGCCACCCGACCATCCGGTTCGGCGGCGGCAAGTACATTCCAATATTGGTCCAACAGCCCGGTTGTTGGGCGAGCGGCATGTAAACGCTCGATGGTGGTCTCGCTCCATTCCGGATGATTGGGATGCGGTTCCATTAGCGCAATTGGAGGCAAATCACTGCTTTCGAAGGGAGCACCCGACTTGTCCGTGGACGGTTCCACCTCGGACAGTTGGTTTTGGTCACTTTCGACGGTCGGATCGTGCTGTTGTCGCTGGTAAATGCTATAGGCATAAAGGGTGATTCCGATTAGCAGTGCGCAGGAGCCTAAGGCCAGCACGCGCCTCGACGTTCCGGAGGGTCTTTCGCGGTTGGAGTTCTCGGTGAGCCACTGTTCGATGTAGCCATCAACGGTCGCGATTTCGACCCCCCAAGATTCTGCCGCCCGATAAAGCCGCTCTCGAAGTTGTTCATTCAGCACGGTGGCCGATCCGATCTGGTCGGTGACGAGATAATGCAAATAGCTCTCTGCCTGTTTCAGAGAGACCCTTTGCAGTCCCAGATCTCTGGCCACTTCATGAATCAGTTGCCGCGCACGATCAATCGTCAACTGATACTTTTCGGTCCCGTGCGTAAGACCTGCTTGTTCAAGTTCTGTGGAGAGGATTTTTTGCTGAGTAGAATTGAGGTGCTTGGTCAACCAGTTGACAAACGCTCGCTCAAACCGAGTCAATTTATCCTTGGGCTCGATCCCCGATTGGCGAAAATGTTCCAATGCCAGATCGAAAAGTTCATTTGGCAACTTTAACGAATCCGCTAGCGAACGAAGTTTGAGACGGCTACGTTCATTCAATCCGCGCTCGGCGGTGATGATCGGGCCCGCGCGGCGAATGAATTCATTGAGCCGCGAATCGCCGACGGGTAAGATAATTTTTCGTTCGGAAGATTCACTCACCGGAACCGAGCTCTACCATTAAACCATATCGCCGCGAACCAACATCGGTTCGCGGTTCAATGTCGGATTGAAACAACTTAAATCAGGAGCCAGTGATCTGTCTAGGCTAAAACGCGGGGCTGAGCTCAGCCTTTACGCTGCAAATAACAAGCTGAAGCTTGAACTCCAAGCCCCAGAATAAGCATGAAAAGAGCGGTAGCCTACATTTTAACAGCTTGTAGTTTTTCATTTAGCGTGCGGTATGGATCCTGCCAGCGATCTGGAATCTGGGGTGCCAACTGCAACGTTTGTTTGAGTAATTGAACTGCTTGATGTGGATCCGATTCGTCGAGTGATAGAATCGTATAATACTTCGCTTCAAACCAGACATCGGAACCAGTTTCAGCGCCGCGCGCAAGTTTTCGCCATGCCTCCAGTGCGCGATCGGTACGGCCCGTGAATTGATTCGATCGTGCGGCACCCACCAAAAACTGTTTGTTGACCGGAAAGGCGGCCAAAAGGCGATCGAAATGTTCTGCCGCTCCACGGTAATTTTCCATTTCCAATTGTAGCTCCGCCAGGCGATGAATGGCGGCACGTAAATTCGCCGCTTGTTTCAAGTCCACGAATTCGTAGTCCAATCGCTGTATCAGTTCGTCATACAATCGCACCAGTTCCTGCTGTTTTTGTTTTCGTTCGGCAGCAGACACCTCCTGTAAATCTAATTCGAGCTGACGAATTTGCCAAATCAACCCGGCGCTTTGCAGGCTGGCAGTCGCGCCGTGGTTTACCAGCCAAAGAGCAGCTTCCTGAGCGACTTGTCGTTCGCCTTTCAGGTCCGCGAGAGTCATCGAGTAATAGTAGAAATCAGATTTCGAGATTTGTGTGTCGTCTGTTTGTTCGGCAAATGGGAAAAGCTGATTGATCCAACGTTCACCAGCAATCAGGTCTGGTGGACGCTGCTGGAGGAGGGCATCAACCAGTAACAAACCACAACTGAGTTTACGGTTCGGCGCCGCCTGTGGAAAAGTTCGCAGAAAAAACCTGACCTGTTCAGCGAGTTCATCTAGAATTCGTTGTAGCTCTTCGTCTCGATGATTTTCTGCGCCAATTGCCGCTTGCCAAACACGATAGTGCGTTTGAACAAGATCGTAGCGTGCTTGTTCAAAATTAGGATCGTGCTGGTCAAACGATTGCAATTGGCGAATCGCATCTTGAGGGTCGAGTCGTGGAAGTTGTTGGCGCAAACGTCGATATTCGACCATTTGCAGGTAACGTGATTCGGGAAACCATCGTCGTAGATTTGCCTCGGCGGTGGCGAGCCTGGCCACCTCGGTTGGTTGTTGTTCAACCTGCGACTCCAAGATTTGAATTTGCATCCATAATGCTCGACTGGCAATTTCCGGTTGTTTAAACCGGTACTGTATCGCCATCTGTTCGAGCATGTTCGCCGCTGAACGGTTGTCCTGTCGCTGAACAGCAATCGTCGCCTGCAACCATTTCACTGGTATCATTACAACGTCGCCTTCGACATCCTGTGCGAAATCGATCGCGTTGTTGATTGCAAGTTCCGCGGTTTTCAAATCATTCGCATCCCGCGATTCCCTGAAGCGATCGAACGAAAGTTGTGCGGTAATCCAACTGGAATAAAATGAATTGGTGCCGAGTTGAATCTGATGGCGTTCCATCAATTCCGAAATCAAATCGAACCGATTCGACTCGGCCAATCCGGATAAGCCGACAAGCGACAGTCGCCTGGCGTCAACTGCGTCGGGATCGATCCACACCCGCCCGGCAATGGCAATCGAATTCCATGTTAATGCGTTCGAGTAATTGTCTGCCAGTAACCGATCCGCAAATTTCGAGGCATCAGCAAGTTTTCCCGGGAAATAAAAACTATAGAATCGCCATTGTTGACGTTCCAAATGGACACCAGGCTCTACGTTTGGCTCGGCCAACCGTTCAAAACAATTTTCTGCGAGTCCTGATTGATTTGCGGCTTCCGCAGCCATGCCTAAACCGATCAGACAGCGAGCGTTCCAAGCCGTTGCCAGGTCCAACCAGGAACTGTCGACGGTTGCAATGTCCTCGTCCGCAGCGAGTCCCAATAATTGCCGAAACTGCTCAATCGAATTTGCGAATCTTTCATGTTGCACCGTGTTTAACTCCTCGACCAATCCGAGATAATAATAGGTCCATGCCAACATGTAATAGGTTTGACTCAGCAGGTCCGCGACCCTCGCGATGCTTTGCTCCGATTGATCGAGCGAATTGATGAGTTGGATTTGAAACTCCAGTTGTTGCCGAAACTCCAGCCAGTGTTCATGGAGTTGGACACGCAGTTGCTCTTTCCGCTGCTGTTCAATCCAGATTTGAAACAGTGCTTTGTGTGATCGATAGATCGCGAGAAGCTTTCCGAGTTGAATTGACGGATCGTTAAGCTCTGGATAAAGCACAAGGAGTTCCAACAAAGCCTGATCCCAATCGATTGCGGGATCGGCTTGGGCACCTCGGCTGATATAGAGCTGGGCCAGTTCCCGAGCCGCAACGACTTTCGCCTCGCGGCCGGTTGCTTGGTCGAGCTGCCTGTGGAGATAGGCTCGAGAAAGCTCTCGCAACTGATGTTGTTCGAGATAATCTTTGAGATCGTCGGATGAAAGTTCCGCGATTGGCATCGAGTGCGTCTGCCCATTCAATGTGACCATAGCCGATCCATCCAGGCAAGCGAAGCTAATCAACAGGGGCGCAACCCAGCTTGGCCAACGGCAGGAAGCCAGGTAATTCAACGAGTCAGACAAGTTAACGAGTCGGCACATACGTCACCGTTGTAAAACCGGTTGCGCGGCATGCCGCAACAGCCTTGGCCGTGGCGTCGAAAGGAACGTCGCCACTAGCTTTCACAAACGCACCATCCTGTTTGTTAACAAAATCAGTGAGAAACTCAAGCAATCGGTCTTCGCGATTCGTTGTAAACGCGCCGATTTTATACGTGGCGACATCGTTGATCAGCGATACGACAATAATCGCCGGCTCCAACTCGCGAACGTGGTTGGCCGT
>JBGTDM010000241.1:0-2947 GCA_041748315.1 Pirellulaceae bacterium | reverse complement strand
GTCAGCGATGGCGATTGAGTTCGAAAATCGCTCACCGCACGACGCCTTCGTTGCTTGGGTTCAGTTTGGTTCCAGTGTAACTGCGTCCATTCAGAAAACAAATATTTTCGCCCATTATTCCGCAAGTTTTCGCATTGTTTCCAGGTGCCTGCAGTCGGGAAATCAAAATATCATTTGAAAAAATCTGCAAAAGTTCCCATTATTCACTCGGTCGGAAGAACCATGGACCAGGTCCGCACTTTTTTGCTCGAGGTCCAATTTGTGCTAATCGATTGGGCCAACAAGGGCCGCCACCCAACGGCTGCGACCGAATTTCGGATTTGAACGACATGGCGAATGATGGTCGATTGGTTATCAATGCTCCGATTGCGGCATCAATCTTTGATGCTGGGAATGGCTATACCGTGGTTGGCTTTAATACAATACCGGAACCGGGAACTTGCTGGATGGTTACAATAATGGGAATCGCGCTGATTCGTCGTCGCTAATCCAGGATCGGGCTCCGTGACTGATTGTGCGTGAAGTGGAGGTGGTCGTACACGGTACCGATTATTACCTGCTCATATTAAGATAAACTCGCCAACCATTCCATTTTAGATCGAGTCTAGGGTGGTTCGGACCCGGGGTGGTTGCATGGAACAGTTGTAGACATGACGGCTGCTCAAGTCTGCCTCGGCGCTCCAAAACCGTCCGCTGAAGTCGGACCCCGTTCAGCCATTGAATCGTTGTGACAAAGTGACAGCGACCAACTTCAGTCGGGCACTTTGTTCGTTTGGTACGAGGTCGATTCCCGGAAACCGAAACAGTGTAGGATCGAGACGACATCACACCCTGGCATTTTTCGATTTAATTGAAAGGGCAACTGCGATGGCTGATTTTGAGATTGCATACGGTGAAACTGAACTTCGTGAAGGGGGCTACGTCAACGATCCAGTCGATCGGGGTGGCGAAACGTGCCGTGGGGTGGCCAGAAAATTCCATCCGACTTGGCCTGGCTGGAAGATTGTCGATCAAATCAAGGCCAACCATCCAGACGATTTTGTCCGGCGGATTGACGAAACTCCCGAGCTATCTGAACTGGCAAAAGAGTTTTTTCGTGAACATTTCTGGAAACCAATTCGAGGGGATGAAATTTCAAACCAGCACATTGCCAACAAGGTATTCGACACCGGTGTTAACCAGGGCGTGGCAAGCAGTATTAAATTTCTTCAGGAAGGTCTGAACCTGTTAAACCGGAACGGCCACAATTACCTGGACATTGAAGTTGACGGAAGAATGGGCCCAGTCACATTGCAGACGATCAGGACATTTCTTGCCCTTGAAAACGACCAACCCGACTACTTGCTAAAATTGCTTAATCTACTGCAAGCGATTCGCTACCTGGAAGTTATGCGCACCGATCCAACCCAGGAACGATTCGCGCGTGGTTGGCTAAACCGCGTCGATTTGAGATAATCCCATTCAAAATATTTTTGGATTATGCGTTGTAGGTGTGAAGGATTAAAGTGGTGCGATCGTTATTCGTTGTTGCGATTTTAACTTTGGGGTTTCCATTCCCATGGCTACTCGCTGAGAATCCTGGCGGGACGGATAACAACAACGCCAAGTCTCGGCCGATGAACGTGGTTGTGCTGGTATCGGACGATCAACGCTGGGATACGATCGGCGCCGCTGGCAATGGCGTGATTCACACTCCGAACTTGGACTCGCTTGCATCTGCGGGAATTCGGTTTAGCCAAGCCCGAGTCACGACCAGCATTTGCATGACCAGCCGCGCTTCAATTTTGACCGGCCAATTCATGTCGCGTCATGCGATCGACCGGTTTGGGAAACCGCTTAGTCCCGAGCAGTTCGCTGACACGTATCATGGGCAACTTCGCGCCCAAGGCTATTGGACTGGTTTTGTTGGCAAGTACGGAGTCGGTACGGTACGGATCGACGACTTTGACTTCGTCCGCGCTTATGAGGGGCGGCATTGGATGGAACGCGACGGCGAGCGGGTGCATGTTACTGAGCTAAACCGTCGCGACTCGATCAAGTTTCTCGATTCGCGACCCGACGATCGTCCGTTCCTGTTAAGTGTCTCTTTTTTTGCACCTCATGCAGAAGATCGAGCCCCGGAACAATATCTCCCCCAGGAATGGAGTGAGGCATACTATCGCGATGCAATCATTCCAGAATCGAATCTCATGGACGACACGTTTCTTCGAGCCCTACCCCACTTCCTATCGGATGGATCCAACGAAGGACGCGTCCGCTATCGATGGCGTTTCGACACGCCCGACCGATATCAGACGTATATGACAAATTATTACCGGTTGATCACCGAAGTCGATCAAGCGGTTGGCGACATTATCGCCACGCTAAAGCGGCAAGGTGTCTACGAGAACACCTTGGTGGTCTTCATCGGAGACAATGGGTACTTTCATGCCGATCGCGGTCTAGCTGACAAATGGTACCCCTACGAACAAGCTTTGCGTGTTCCCTTAATTATCCACGACCCCAGACTTGATTCATCGGAACGCGGCGTCATCTGTGATCAAATGGCGCTCAATATCGACATCGCCCCGACGATTATTGCTGCGACTGGATTGCCAGTCCCTGACCGAATTCAGGGGGCCAATCTGGCACCGCTGTATCTGTCCAAAACGACGCCGGTCTGGCGGAATGAGTTCTTGTACGAACACCCGACGATCACCAGCCGTGAACGAATTCCCAGTTCGGTGGGTGTCATTCGACGGGACTACAAATACATTCAATGGCCCGAATGGGACTACGATCAATTATTTGATCTCAAAGAGGACCCTGACGAGTCAATTAACCTGGTAGAAAATCGCGACTATCGGCAGATCGTCACGGGAATGCGAGACCAATTGGAACAACTCCGGCAAGCCGCTCGTTGAATCTACGAAAAACGATATGTCGCGGCTCAGGTTGTCAGGGCCTC
>JBGTDM010000240.1:0-2513 GCA_041748315.1 Pirellulaceae bacterium | reverse complement strand
GCGCAATAAACGCGGAGCAGCCAACAATCACGTTAATAACCATGTATCAAGGTGTTTAGTCAATAACCATGTGGTGGTGTCGAGGGTTGGCGATTGTGACCATAGACAATCATCTGGCATTAGTGCAACGCTCGCCCATTTTGTCTCTGGTTGTATCATATGTAGTTTGCTCTGGAACACTCACGTCGTTGCGCAGGTCGATCAACACGAACGAATCTACTCGGCTCCGGTAGCGCTACATGATGGCCGGGAAGATCTTTACGGAGATGACATCCCGCATGGTGCCATCTTACGATTAGGTTCCGAGCGATTTCGTATGATCGAATACGTTGCTGGTCGTATCTTTTTTTGCAACAAAGGGAAAACCCTCGTTTCGGTTGGAAAGTATCGGATATGTTGGTGGGACGCGGCAACCGGTGAGCTGTTGGAAACTAAAAAGTTGAGCGCAAGCCCCGCAGTCATCGCGCCTCAATCGATTGGTCGGAATCAGGTGGCCATATACGACGAACATTTCGACAATGCGGCTGCTCACTTAGACCACCGTTTTCAAATTTGGAATATTGAATCGCGCACTCTCGAGGAGGAGGTTGTATGGAAATGGAAGTGGAAGCAATGCATCGATGATTTTGCTATAACCCCGTCTGGAGATGTTATCGTTACTGCAGCTGGCTCCCTGCTTGAGTTTAGGAGCGTCAATAATTCACAAATACTGAACAAAATTGACCTATCCGATGAATCCATCGATCAAGTAGAGTTTTCCCGCGATGGAACCATGTTGGCAGTTCGAACGAGTGACCATTTACTACTGTTGGACTTTCGCGCGAGCGAGAAACTTAGCACGATTTCTGCTCCCCAGTTTCGGAAAATCGCAACAGTCAAGGATCGTGAAGTCGCCGCAATGAGGTTTTCTCCAGATAGCTCGAATCTAGCCATCGCCTTCCGACGTGCTCGCCCTGGTGAGCCAGAGTTCAAAATCTGGGACATCAGAGAGCGGAGAGTCTCTAAGGAAATTGCACTATCCAACAACCCAAACTTCGAAACGTACAGCTTGGAATTTTCCGCAGACGGAAAGCAGCTCTTCGCTGCCATCGGTTACTCTTGGGGAATCATCGATGAGTTCGACCCTACAAGAAGAGAGATTATATCTTTGGATGTTAAGACGGGAACGCTGCAAAATCGGTTCAAGGCAAGCCCTGGAAAATACGTAGTCGTTGATGCGGATGCAGGTCTCGTGGCAACGTCGGGGCGTAGCGAAATCGCCGTTTGGGATATTGAGTCCGGTAAGCGATTGGCCAATGAACTTGAATCGCATACTCAAAACGTAATGGGCGTCCAATATGCACCAAACGGTCAAGGAATAATCACAGCAAGTGACGACAACTCTGTCGCCGTTTGGGACGCGGCGACTTCGAAACGCTTGTTCACGTTTAGCCATGATGGCCGGGTTCGAGGTTTAGCCGTTTCGCCCAATGGAAGCTGGATTGCGTCCTTGGGTGAGGACAACGTTGTGCAGCTCCGGGACGTTACATCTGGGGCAAGACAGAGACAATTTCAGGGCCATGGTCGCAGGGCTGGTAATCGACCCCTCGCTTTCACGAAAGATTCCAGGCGACTTGTAAGTTGGGGGACCGATTTGGTTTTGAGGGTATCGGACGTTGAAATGGGTAAAACGGTGCTAGAAAAACACCTCGCTCC
Source organism: Pirellulaceae bacterium (assembly GCA_041748315.1). Classification (GTDB taxonomy): domain Bacteria; phylum Planctomycetota; class Planctomycetia; order Pirellulales; family Pirellulaceae; genus CALMEE01. The sequence goes on along the minus strand of JBGTDM010000240.1, from coordinate 818 downwards.
ACAAATATATAGCGACGGCGAGGGTATGAGCACTTTCTGGGAGCATGGATGTTTTTCACGCGACGGAACTCGATTTGTTTTCGTAGCTGACAATGAATTGTTTCTCTTCGATGCGTTGGCGGGCAAACAAATCAAGAAAATGTCCTTGGATAGTGACATCGTTGCGATTTGTTTTATGCACAATACGTCTTCGGTTCTAATAGTACGCCGTTCAGTACCAGTCGGCGAAGTTGGTGAAACTGAGGGACCAGGTGAAGCTTCCCAACCGTTGTCGCATACAGTCTCCAATTTTCAGGTAGATTTGGAGTATCACAAATGGTCATATCAAATTGAGGGGGATCCTGGTCCGATCGCTGTATCACCCGATGGCCGACTGGTTTTAGTTTCCTCACGAATGGAGGGGAAAGCACATGAGTTGATTGTTCTCGACGGACGATCGGGCAGGGAGCGAGCGAAGTTTGCCCAAGGATGCCACCTCCCTTATCCGTTGAATGGTCAACGGGCATCATTTTCAAATGATGGCTCCCGTTTAGCCGTGGCTATGGCCAATAGTACTGTATTGGTCTGGGATATAGTCGACGTGCTTAGCCAATCCGCTACATCGAATGAGTGACACGTTGCAGAGTGGTCGAAAACCCCGTTACGGGGTAAAATGTTACGGGCCGAATTGTGGTCGCATTTTTGGCCGAATTATGAGTGTAGAGATTTAGGACTGTTTTCAGGGTTGTTGACCGAATTGTTATGAACTCTGGAGAGGCAATCGCGATCTAACGGGTAGATAGAATGGTCGCTGACCGAATTGTGGTCGTACTTGAAAT
>JBGTDM010000239.1:0-4140 GCA_041748315.1 Pirellulaceae bacterium | reverse complement strand
TATCCTAACCACAATCGATAATCGATTGAACCGCACGTCGGTTCATTTTCAACGTTTACGCCCTAATCGGAGCAAATTCAAATGAAAAAGTTGGACTGGAGCTACCACCGTTCCGGCTGAAACTCGTGTTCGAAAACGCAGGAGTATCTTGCAAGCAATGGAATCTCGACGGTTAAAGTGGTCAATGCGAAACAAGAGCCAATTGAAAAGGGGGCTGCGCTGGAACTTGCCCGTGCCGCTAGAAAACTGTTTGCGGCTAAGGGAAAACAATTTGCTGAAGTCGATTTACAACAAGCGGATATCAGCGACGACGAATTGGCTCGCTTGATTGTCGGGCCCTCCGGAAAATTACGAGCCCCCGCGTTTCGCATAAAACACGTGCTCGTCGTGGGCTTTAACGAAGCAATGTACGAGAAAGTATTTAACGGTTAAGGCCTGTCGTTTCAACTGGAAGTGTAATCCGACATCGATTACCGATGCAGGTCGACATTTGCTTATTAAAAGGAACTCGATCCGTGCAAATAACTGCAACTGTAAATTTATCTTGCCAACGCGTGAGAATCTTAAATCTGACAATGATTCTGAAGGGATGGTTGTCACTCGCCATCGTCCTGCTTGCAATGTTGAGGAGCGTGGAATCCACTTCATTGTTTTCCCAAGACGATGATGCCGGCACAGTTAAACGCCTTTCCGATATTCAAGGGTTGCCGGAACGAATTGCATTTGGTTCGTGCGCTCACCAGGATAAGCCACAGCCAGTTCTCGAAACCGTCGCAGGCTTCAAGCCTGATTTGTTTATCTACCTCGGCGATAATATTTATGGTGACACGCGAGACATGGAAGTTTTGCAAGCCAAGTATGCAAAACTGGGTTCTAAGCCGGAATTCAAAAACCTACGACAAGCTGCTGCCGTGTTGGCGATCTGGGACGACCATGACTACGGTGAGAACGACGCGGGAAACGAATATCCGTTCAAGGCGGAATCGCGCAACATTTTTCTAGATTTCTGGCGAGTTCCCGATGACGACAATCAGCGCCAGAACGACGGTATTTACGGAGCCCATCGATTTGAAAAAGATGGCATGGCTCTGCAGGTAATCTTGTTGGATACTCGCACGTTTCGTGATCCATTAAAATCGAATCCAACTCCGCTCCCCACAGGCAGTACGTTCAAGAATGCATATCAACCTGACGAGAATCCGAGTTTATCTCTCCTCGGAGAAGCTCAGTGGACGTGGCTTGCTGAGCAACTCGCAGAACCTGCCGATCTACGAATCATTTGTAGTTCGATTCAGTTTGGACACGAATATAATGGATGGGAATCATGGACGAACCTTCCCCTCGAGCAACAAAAAATGTTCGACTTGATTCAATCGACCAAGGCCAATGGTGTCATTTTTATATCGGGTGACGTCCATTGGGGAGAAATATCCAAGCGAGACAATCCGGATGCGTATGCGATTTACGATGTCACAGCCAGTGGAATCACGGAGACCTGGCCGACGGTTGAGCTCAATAAATTCCGAATCGGTGAAGTCGTGCGTGAAAACCATTTTGGGATGATCGATATCGATTGGACCGTCGTGGATCCGATCGTCACACTCAAAATCATCGATCGGTTGGGCACAATTCGGCTCTCGACATCGATTCGTTTAAGTGAACTCCGCTTAAAACGAGATTGATTTGCTCGGATTTGGCGGATTGCTTAGTTACCTGCACCAAGTTCGTTGCCACAGTGCGCTTGCGAGGCAGCGACGACATGTTGCGAAAGTGAGCAGGTCGCGAAGGAGAGCAGGTCGCGAAGAACTTTGAGATATCACGATATGATATTGATAATAGGGGCGTTTTCGGAACCAGTCGGCTTGAGCCGGTTCTTTGCCGCTTGCCGACGCCCAAAGGGACTCGTTCACTCCCTCGGAATAGTCGTTTTTTAAGGGGCGTCCTCCCTCAAAAATAGGTGAAATGCTTCCAATCGGTAAGGAAATGGACACAAATCGAAGTTGGCCACATACCCATCAAAAACATGTGAACGAATTTTCGGTTTAATTGGCACATCCACGCCCTCTATCGGCAAATAGTGTCGGGGAAAACAGCATTTTGTCTAACGCTTTCCTGGCGGTTTGAGAAAATTAAAATTCTTCAAATTTGGGTCGTTGACGAATCCAAAAAACATGGGATACTTTGCCCCAAAAGCCGCTAGCTTTGGTTTTGAGGAATTAAATGGACGCGACATCAAAAATGGATTCAATTTCCGAGGCTTCGCGAACGGTGGACACGCGGTTTGTGGACCGTGACGAATATTGCCAGCTGTTAGTTTCCCGAAGAAACTTGCAGAGAATTAAATTCGAAAACGAGAATTTATACGGGCTACTGGATCGTGAAACCTCAAGCCAATTTTTGATCCACAGTTGCGAACTCTTCGCAAAGTGCTGATCGCAATTGCGATTTCCGAAGGTTTTTTCAGTTTATTGATGAAACTCTTCCATTGTGTTCATCGCACTTCTCGCCGATCGTTGGGCTTTTGATCGGGCGGTTTTCGAATTGCCATCATATTCGTCGAAATCATGGAATCCAAGAAAAACTGGGCAACTTGCTCAGTCGTGGTTCACCCAACCATTGATTTTTTCACCCAATGATTTGTTTCGCCAGTTCCGAGTATCCAACGACCTGATAATTCGCTGTTCCTGCGTTACGAATTCTTTAAATCGTACCGACCAAGATTCTTTAAGATAGCGAACCGGCTTGGCTGGTAATCAAATTTCGGAACAGGGTGAACAAGTAGTGGCTATCATGAGGTCCTGCCGAAGCTTCAGGATGATATTGAACGCTAAACGCGGGGAACCGTTTATGTTGCAACCCCGCGATTGTATCGTCGTTCAGGTTTCGATGGGTGATTTCCAAGTCAGCAGGAAGTGTGCGTTCGTCGACACCAAAACCGTGATTTTGTGATGTGATTTCGACTTTGCCAGTTCTTAAATCCAAAACGGGCTGGTTAGCTCCGCGATGCCCAAATTTGAGTTTGTACGAAGTCGCACCGCAAGCCAATGCCAACAGTTGGTGCCCAAGGCAAATGCCGAAAATGGGTAGTTTCCCAAGCAATTCGCGAATCGCATTGATCGCGTAGTCGAGCGGTTCTGGATCGCCTGGTCCATTCGATAAAAAGATTGCATCCGGCTGTAGAGCCAATATCATCTGGCTCGTGCTTGTCCCCGGTACGACGGTCACTTTAAACCCCTGCTGAAACAGATGTCGGGCAATATTTCGTTTCATCCCAAAATCTAATGCGACCAAGTGAATTTGAGCACCCTTGTCATCCCCCCTGGAAACTTGATCACCGGTGTCGATTTTGCTGTAGTTCCACCAATCGCCCAAGCCCTCTTCCCAGTTGATGGGTTGATCCGGCAGGACTTCTCGAACTAGGTCCCTTCCAAGCAGGCCGGGGCTCGCTTTGGTGCGCTCAATCAAAGCGGCATCGGAATCATCGTGCGTCGAAAGGATCGCCTTCATTGCCCCCTGATCACGTATTTTTCGCACCAATGCTCGGGTATCAATTTCACAACAGCCGATGATCCCGTGGCGGCTGAGGAATTCGCCTAGTGACATGGTCGATCGGAAGTTGCTGGCGATACGACTCACTTCTCGAACCACAAATCCTGCGAGATGAGGTTTTACGCTCTCAAGATCCTCGGCGTTAATCCCGTAGTTTCCAATTTGAGGATAAGTCATCGTAACGATCTGACCACGATAACTTGGATCGGTGAGAATCTCTTGGTATCCGGTCATTGCGGTATTGAAGACGATCTCGCCATCGATTTCGCCGGACGCACCAAAGTTGATCCCACGATAAATCGTGCCATCTTCCAAGGCCAGTCGAATGGTGTTCTGGTTTATATGCATGATGAGATTCAGGATTTTTGTGCGAAATTCTACCGCTCAACGAGAGCCAAACCCCCTCCGTTTGTGCGAATTTTTTCAAGACTAACCACAAGTTTACTAAAGTTACGCGGCGGCGTAAACGAACTTGACCCCCAAACCGTAAGAATTGAGTTAATTGGTCGTTCACCTCGACAACGTTCGACTCAAACTGGAGCCCGAATTTAACGATTGGTACGGCTGTTCTGTCGTTCTTCGAATCTTAAA
>JBGTDM010000238.1:0-8809 GCA_041748315.1 Pirellulaceae bacterium | reverse complement strand
CCGACCGTTTTTGATGACGTTCAGGATGATATGGATATCGCCCGCTTGGAGATATTCGGGCCGGTCATGAGTATCCTGAAGTTTAAGGACACGACAGAGCTGATCGAGCGGGCAAACAATACTCATTTTGGCTTAGCGGCTGCAGTTTGGACGAAGGATATCACCAAAGCTCACCGGTTGGCTGCGGAATTGAGAGCCGGTACGGTCTGGGTGAACTGTTACGATGTATTTGACGCCGCAGCGCCGTTTGGCGGGTATAAACAATCGGGGCATGGCCGAGAACTCGGGGCTGAAGGCTTGAAGCCTTACCTGGAAACCAAGACGGTCACCGTTGCCCTTGGCTAGCTGCCGCAATCAAAACGGCCGCGGCGAAGAACTCAATCGATATCGATTGTGGTCGGCCGCGGGCGTTTCGAACGTTGCCTATGATCGCCTGTATTTTGTCGTTACTCAACCCATTTCCCGGTTTACAGAAAAAAATCCCCAAGGCTTTGCTTGGGGATCGTGATCGATGAATCCATGGTTAACTGGCTGCATTATGCAAATAGTTTGGAGACGGCATGAGCTTTGACAAGCTCGCGCGGTTGGTTGAGATGGTTCATCACCATGGTTTCTGGGTCGATTCCAAAGCTATGATAGATGGTTGCTAAGAGCTCGGTTGGGTGGACTGGGTCTTCCAACGGTGCAGACGCGGTTTTGTCGGACTTGCCATGCACGTAACCTCGTTTCGTTCCCGCGCCCGCAACGATTCCGGTATAACAATAAGGCCAGTGATCACGTCCATCAGCGCTATTGTCGTTGCCTGATGTACTCACGCCTTTTTGAGGGCTTCTACCAAATTCGCCGATGGCGACAACCATTGTTTCGTCCAGCATGCCGCGACTGTCCAAATCCTCAATCAACGCGGAGAATCCGGTATCGAACATCGGTGCCGACTGGTCTTTCATACGCTTGGTCAATTCGACATGTTGATCCCAGCTGTGATTGTCCGAGTTCGCAACTTTGGGCCAAATGACTTCCACGACCCGTGTTCCAGCCTCGATGAGTCGTCTCGCCAACAGGCAACTCTGTCCAAACGTGTTTCGTCCATACCGTTCGCGCATCACCGCTGGCTCGCGTGACAAATCGAAGGCTTCGCGAGCGCGACCCGACACGACCAAGTCGAGCGCCTGGCGATAATGAGCATCGAGCTTATGATCTTCAATCGCTTTCTCGATGTCTGGCATTTGTTCATTGAGCAAGGTCCGCAGTTTCGCGCGCCGGCGAAGCCGCAATGAAAACACCTCTTCAGGCAACTTCAAGTCATCGATTTTGATACGGTCCATTTTGTCCAATTCCATATCATCGCCAGCAGGATACAAGGTGTATGGATCGAAGGCTTTTCCAAGGAATCCAGCGGTACCCCCTTTACCCACGACATTACTTTCCTGTAATGGTCGAGGCAACATGACGAACGGCAACATGGGAACATCAACGGGGCGCAAGTTAATAATCTGGGATCCAAAATTTGGAAAATCTTTTGGTGTTGGCGGCTCTAGTTGGCCTGATGGACTCACTTTGTCCGTGGTGTATCCCGTCATCATCTGGTAGATGGCGGCGGTGTGATTAAACAGGCCGACCGGCGTATAACTCATTGAACGAATCGTGGTAAAACGGTCGTTAAGTCGTGCCAATCCAGGTAATGCTTCGGTAAACTGGACACCGGGAATCGCCGTCGAAATCGGCTCAAACGCGCTGCGAACATTGTCGGGAACATTCTCTTTCGGATCCCAAAGATCAATATGGCTTGGACCGCCTTGCAAATAGACCATGATGATGCTCTTTGCTTTTCCCCAGCCTGGACGATCGGATCGAACCAAACTGGTGGCCGCAGTTTGCAGCTTCAGCAGCGATGCGAGGCTCAGTCCAAGCATCCCAGAACCGCCAACGCGGAGAATATCTCGTCGTGAAACACCTAAACCCTTGTCACACAAATCTTTGCCGGGTGCACCTAAAATGTTCAGCATCGATCTCTCCTTGTTTAAGTTCTAGTCAACAAATCGATCGTTTAAAAAAAACGACTCCATTGAGACCAATTCGTATCAGTAATTGAACAAAAATGCCGGGCTATTGATAAGCGCCCATGCCAAGTCCTGTGCCATTGTTAATCGGGCCTGCTCAAGTTGTTGCGTACTCCATATCAAATCCTGCTCCAACTGACTCAGTTCAACGTCGTTTCCGAGTGGTTTGCTGACTCGAGCCAATATAGCTCGTTTTGCCAAGATCTCTGGATCAATCTCCAAAGGCTTACTCGCTTGTTCAAGCCGTTGGTTGAGGTGTCGCAGTTCGAAACTTCCCTGTTTAAATAGACCGCGAATTGTTTTTAGATCGTCATCATCGATCTCCGATGAACACAATTTGGCTAAGTAATCTTCGGACAAACTCAGGCCGACAGGGCGCTCGTGCTGCGACAATGACAAGCGAAAGCACCCGATTTGGTGCGTATCATCGTAGTCATAATTTTGATGAAGTCGAAAACGGAGTTGCGACCCTGTTCGATATCCGACGGGAATTGAAAACTGGTAAGTTGCCCAATGGGACTTCCCGACTTCAGGAACCACAGCCCAACCATTGTCGTTACCACCGCCAGAGTTTCCATTTAATGTTGAAGCAATCTTGTAGGTTTGTTGCTCAAAATCAGCGGTCCCACCGGAAATGGGAACCGTGACCCATTCGTCGCTACCCAGCGCGGCGATTTCGACTTCAAACTCGCTTAGCACAAAGTTTCCATTCTTAGCCAACCCAGGTCCGTTGCCGGGCAAGCTGTCATCCGTTAATACTTCCAATCGTACCGCGTGAATCCCGACGCTACCTGTCTGAGTTGTGATGACATATTCCGTTTGACCAGGTTGTCCCGAAACGAGGATGGAACGGTCACTGCGCACGAGAAATTCGCCTTTACCCGAGGTCGATTCGATGTTCGTCGGCACGACATGCATCCATTGGATGTCCTCGATTTGCGTCCGCTTCCATTTCTCAAAATTCAGGTCGTAGTTTTCGTGGAAATCCTGTAGTGCCGCTTGCGCGCTTTCGATGGCTTCCTGATGAACACGCTCGCGTTCCGGAAATGTTGGATCTTTGGCAGCAATGACTTGGTCAAGATCCGTTTGTGCTGCGGCGATCGCGTCTGCTCGCTCCTGTTCCAAGCGAGGCCGCGTTTCTGCAACAACTTGAGCCCGAGCATCGCGGCTTTGAGTGAGTTGTTGATGTTCGATCGAGACATTTTCCTGCAACTGCAGCACGGTCTCGATCTCGGTTGACGTCGGCATCCTTCCGAGAAATCGCAGATAGATTTGCTCGATCAAATTTCGATCATCCGGTAGACTTGCGACCAACTTTGTCAAAGCGCTTTGCGGGTCACTGATTGCTCGTGCGACGTCGGGCCCGCTCACCAATGCCAAAACTGCACCGAGCTGCACATCGCTCGAGCGTTCGCATTCACAGGCGCTTTCCCGAGCTGGGCGACCGAGAGTTTCCAGAAACCCACTCGCGACCGTATCGCCGCTATCGGTAAGCGTCACGGCGCGGCCGCTTGTCGCGGTCGGCTTGCTGCCGGTGACAAAGTGAATGGCGTCATAGATTACTTCGGCTGGAAGTCGTCGCGCCATCGCTTTCGAGTAATTTGATTGATCGTCAAAATTGAACTCGTTGGTCTCGATCGACAACTGATAAACCCGGGACTGACAAATCAGGCGAATCAGATGTCGCTTATCAAACCCGCTCTCGATAAATTCTTTGGTCAGATAGTCGAGCAATTGGGGATTGGACGGAGGGTTGCCAGCTCGGATGTCGTCAATCGGCTCGATTAATCCGACCCCCATTAAATAAGCCCAAATGCGATTGACATAGCTCTTGGCAAAATACGGATTGTCTGGCGACGTCGTCCAAGTTGCGAACTGTTCACGACGTGAATCGGAATCATCCAAATCTAAATCGAAATCGAATGGGAAGTTAGGTGGGACAATTTGCCGGGTCCGATCATGAATTACATCACCCTCCGCTTTATCGGATACAAATTCATAGAGTGGTTTGGCCCCTTCCACAGCCGAACCTCCGATGCGTTTATCGCCGCTCGCCGGATCCATTGTCAAATCGATTTGCGCAAAATAGGCCGCCGTCTCGTAATACTGATCCTGCGTCCAGCGTTCAAATGGATGGTCATGGCATTTATTGCAGTTAAATCTGGTGGCCAAAAACAAGTGAGTCGTGTTCTCCATGATCTCTTCGGGCGTCCGAAGTATCTTGAAATATGAGGCGGCAGGGTTTTCATTGTTGGAGCCGGTGGCCGTCAAGATTTCTCGAACGAATTGATCGTAGGGAGTATTGTTTGCGACATGGTCACGAATCCATTGTCGAAATTTTACCGCGCCATCGACATCTAGGTACTTACGATTGACTTGCAGTAAATCTGCCCATTTATTGGTCCAATGTTCGATAAACGACTCATTGCCAACGAGTTGCTCGATTAGTTCATTTCGCTTGACATGGGAATCTCGTTCGTCCGCGAGATAAGTCTCGAGCTGTTCGATGCTTGGCGGCAACCCGGTCAGATCAAGATAGATTCGCCGAACGAAGGTCGAATCGTCGCAAACCGGTGCTGGTTTGAGTTTGAGCATTTTCCACTTTTCAATGATGAACTCATCGATTGGATTGAATGCGGGGAAATCACTCCAAACAAACGCCGATCGGTCACCCATTACGGTCATCGTGGTGGCAGCATAGGCTCCTTCGTATCGCGCCAAAAGCGCTGCTTCTCCACGCCGAAGTCCTGTCGCAATGTTACCTTTAACAGTTACCACCTCGAGATTGTTGCTTTCAATCACTGCTTCGAGCGTGACATCTCGTTGGTTGCCATCTGTGAATGTTGCGATAATTCTAAACGACTGTTGATGATCCGCCTGTTGGATGACTGGATTCTTGGGTTCGACATCCAGTGCAACGACAGGGTTGGTGATCGAATCAAGGACGGCTCCGGCCGCGATCCAGTCTCGAATGATGCGGTAAGCTTTATCCTCCTTGTTGAGCAGCACACCCCCCACATGAGGAATTTCGCCGCTGGGCTTAAGCAACATCAAGCTGTTGTCGGCAAACGACCGATCGACACGTCGCGCCGCAACTTCGCCGACAAGAGAACGCACGTCAAACAGGCGATCGTAGCCGCGCAGTGAAAGTTTGAAGCCGTTCTGTCCATCTTGAGATCCGTGACAAGTCCCGGCATTGCATGTCAATGCAGTCAAAACAGGCGCGACATCACGCGAGAAGTCCAGCTTCCATGCCTCCTCCATCGAGGTGCTGCTGTGTGCTGGTTCGCTACTGATTTGGCTGGTGCTCAAATTGTGATCCAGTGCGGTGACAGCAACCGTCTGCTTGAGATCACCGAGTCGAATTTGGAACTCGAATTCGCCAAATTCACGCGCTTGCACGATGCCGTTTTCGACCCAAAGTTCTTCCGAAACATGCGTAAATTCAACGTCTCCAGAAACGTCCACCCAGTGGAACTCGTTCCCAGATTGAACCTCGCCCAGGATGACCATCTGTGCGTAATCAAGTGGCGATGACAGATTAACCGCTTCCGGAAAAACCTGTAGTCGCTTCACGCCGGACACCGAGACCTGGTTTTGTGGCATGGGCCTGAGTGCGAGTTCCGATTCTGACAAGAGATACCGCCGTCGAAGCGATTCCTCGTCAACCGCATCGACAGGTACGGGTGAAAACTCTCGAATCAATCCCCCGGAGGCCGTGTCAACGATTCGAATGATGCCATCTGAGCCGGCTATGAAAAGGCTAAGGCCATCGACCGCGAAACTCATTGACTGTGTGTCGCTGGTAATTTCCGCCTCAAAATTCAGGCTTATATCTGCGGTGACATACTCTTCCAGTCGCTGTTTTTCCGTCGGGGTTTGTTGGTCAACGACCTTGCTGTTAATTGCCCGCACATCATCGGGGAGAGTTCCGTCGAAATTGTAAGCATAGACTCGGACGATCGAGTGGTTGTCCAAACTACCAGCAACTGCGAGCCAACGGCCGTCCGCTGAGATTGTAACGGCATCAATTCGACCCTCGATTTCCGGGAACCGCCGAATCAGATTGGCGTCGTCGCCGATGACGCGCTTCGTCAATCGATGAACGCGATAGACTTTAGGCGTGCCGTCAGAACCTCCAATCAATACTTCGTCGCGATGTGGGTGCCGAGCAATCGACGCAATACCACCCTTTAATACCAATGGAGTAATCGAGGTGATGTTGTCAACAAAACGCTCTGTGGCGACTTCCGTCAGTTTGCATGTCATGTCACGCGAGACTGAAATCAGGTGTGAACCATCGGCTGAGAAGGTAACATCGCGAATGAAATCCTCATGCGCGGATTGAAACAGAGCCAGTTCGCCGTTTGTCGAGTCAATGGCTCGCAGTGTGGAATCGGCTCCACCGAACGCAAGCAGCGAGCCATCGGGAGACCAGCAAACACCATAAATCGAATCGTGCGATATCGGCTTGGACATCGACAACGAAGCCGACTCGACATCCCACACTTGAACTTCACCGAGCTCACCCGGATTTCCACCAACCGCTGCCAACCGCTTCCCGTCAGGTGAAAACCGGAGCGATTCGATTCGCGCCGAAAGCCCAATCAATCGGTTCGACAACTCCCAGGTCGTTGTATCAAAAAGCAAGATCTCGTGGAAACCGGAAACAGCCAACCACTTCCCGTCCGAGGAAATGTCCAATGACGTGATGTTGGGAGGGCGATGATACGTGGGCGGATTGTCCAATGTATATTCGACCTCAACAGTTCGAGAGTCGTCGACGGCACCGTCATCGATCCAGCGTTGCACCAGTTCCACCTGGTCGCTTGAAAGCGGTTGGCCTTCGAGCGGCATTTGTGCCTCGCCATCGTGTGCCGTAATCAACTCGATCAAGTAGCTCGCTGAGGCATCTCCGGGAACAATGGCTGAAAGACCACTTTCCCCCCCCGAAATCAGTCGGGTGTAACGAGTCATGTCATAGCTGCCCTGAGATTGTGCAGGCTGGTGGCAACCGAAGCAATGAGATTGAAAGATGGGTAGGATGTGATTGCGGAAACTGATCGACGAGGTGTTCCCCGATTCTTTCTCGGGGCTCTGACCGGTCAATTCAAGCGAAAATTGGAACGTACCAACAACAATCAACAATAAAAGAAACAAGTCGATCGACCGTCGATGGGCCAATTGCGGAGCGTCTAATCGTTGCCGCATGGTTTCGCAACTCCTATGAAGGCTTGGAATGGCGCACTTCGACCACAGCCGCTGATCGACGCATTCCGTACCACCATGATCGTCGAATCCCCTGAAAACTACAAGTAAGTTTGATGAGGGGATCGAGATTATTCTGAGAAAAGGTACATTTTCAGCAGGTATGTCATCAAAATTAAGTGTTGAACTTATGGAACCAGATCAATCCACCCATCATGCGGCTTCTCCATCCGAGATTGCTCGCCTCGTCGAGAAACTGGGGGTCGCAAAAACTGAGGCTCATCCATTAACCGTTTTTGTCTTGGCGTTGGTGGCTGGCGCCTTTATCTATCTCCCTTGGCGGCTTGTTTTTTTTTGCTGATCACGACGGGTTCCGATCTGGGATTTGGAATGACTCGATTGTTTGGAGGACTCGGGTTTTGTTTGGGCCTGATTTTGGTCATCGTTGCCGGAGCGGAACTGTTCACCGGCAACAATCTGATCGCAATGGCGAGGGCCAGCCGATTGATTCGTACCCGTGCCGTCCTGAAAAACTGGGTGATTGTCGACGTTGGCAACGTTCTTGGTTGTTTCGGGACGCTTGGCTTGGTGCTATTTGCGAACACAGCTAAATTGAACCATGGCGCATTGGGCGCAACCGCCGTAAGCATTGCGACTGCGAAGTCCGAATTGACGTTTCTGGAAGCATTTGCTCGAGGGATATTATGCAATGCTCTGGTTTGCATTGCCGTGTGGATGGCCATGGGATGTCGCAGCGTTGTTGACAAAATTGTAGCCATCCTGTTTCCGATTACAGCATTTGTTGCGTTAGGATTTGAGCATTCAATTGCAAATTGGTTTTTGTTGCCATACGGAATGGCTCTGGATACGAATCAGGTCATTCTCTGGTCGGGAGCACTTCGAAACTTGACCGCTTCGACGCTAGGCAACATTATGGGTGGTACGATTCTGGTCGCGGCCGTTTACTGGTTAGCCTTTTTGCGAAATCGACCGATGGGATGAACAAACAGTCGTGGGTGGGTCCGACACTTTTGAGATGATTCCGATATTCATGATCAAGTGATCGCAACCGACTCGCAGAACTTGGCCCAACCAGCGAGATGCCGCCAAGATGAACTGCGAAACAGATTTGTGAATTGACTGCAAGATAGATTACGGTCACACGCCTTCGGACCGTATCGTCGAGTTGAATCTGCAATGGTTGTCAAATCTTCATGCAACAAACGGAAGCGCTGTCTTTTAATTTTGGCCAAGGCCGTTTAACTTTAAGCCAAGCGACGGCTCAATGAGTGACGTGACAAACCGAATCGCTTATTCGTAACTTCAATCCAGATTGCATCGTGGCATTGCCCCTCGACAAAGAAATATAAGAACCTTTATGCAGATTCTTCCCCGCGTGACGTTGACATGGTTGTCGCCATTTGTTGTTGCCTTATTGGTCGCGATTACAATTTCCGACAAGGCGTGGAGTCAAGTTGCGACAGAACTCGTTTCCCGAATCGCTTTTGGCTCGTGCGCCAATCAACACAAACCGTGCCCAA